>JANNEF010000414.1:0-25580 GCA_031378375.1 Verrucomicrobiota bacterium
AAGCGGTGTTGCAGGCCGAACTGCAACGCTTCTGGCGAGACGCCCGCCGCGTGCACTCCCTCGTCTTCGATTGGCTGCTGCTTCAAGCAAACACTTCTTCCAGAGCCGTTATACTACTCTATTAACGTAGTTGGTATTACACCACCTATTGGAGCAACGACGGCACGGGCAGCGCGGGCAGCGAGCCGGCCTCCGGCGTGAGCGTGCCGGTGGCCGGTGGGCTGTTCACCGCGCGCCTGGGAGACGCCGCGATACCGAACATGACGCCGCTGGGCGGGGGCCTGTTCGCGCAGCCCGATCTGCAACTGCGCACCTGGTTCAACGATGGCGTGAATGGTTTTGCGGCGTTGAACCCGCCGCAACGGCTGACCGCCGCACCGTATGCCCGGCACGCGGCCAATCTCAGCGGCACGCTCCCGGCGGCGCAGGTCACGGGTGCGCTACCCTCGGCCAACCTCGGCGGCACCTACGGCGGAGCGCTCACCTTCACCAACGCGGGTAACAGCTTTACCGGCCATGGCGGCGGGCTGACCGGCCTGAACGCCGCGCAACTCACCTCCGGCACCGTGCCGGACGCCGCGCTGGGCAACGCCTGGAAGCTCGGCGGCAACGCCGGCACTACGCCGGGCACGCATTTCATCGGCACCACGGACAACCTAGCGTTGGAATTCAAGGTCAACGGCCAGCGCGGCCTGCGGATCGAACCCACGGTTCTGGGGCGGCCCAACGTCATCGGCGGGTCCATCTCGAGCACCGTGGCGCCGGGAGTGGAGGGGAGCACCATCGCAGGAGGCTACCGCAACGACATCGGGGCGATCTCCGACTACAGCGCGATTGGCGGCGGCGTTATCAACAACATCGCGGGCAATTCCATCGGCGCCACCATCGCGGGCGGATTGTTCAACGACATCGGGACGAACTCCTACCACAGCGCGATTGGCGGCGGCTACAACAACAACATCGCGGCCGATGCCAGTGCCGCCACCATCACGGGCGGCTCCGGCAACGGCATCGGCACGAACTCCGGCTATAGCGCGATTGGTGGCGGAAGCGACAACACCATCGCGGCCTATTCCTTGCACGCCACCATCGCGGGCGGCAACGGCAACGACATCGGCTCGAACTCTTCCGACACTGCCATTGGCGGCGGCAGAGCAAACAACATCGCGGGCGATTCCAGCTACGCCACCATCGCGGGCGGCCACTTCAACAACATCGGGGCGAACTCCTACTACAGCGCGATTGGCGGCGGCACTTTCAACAACATCGTGGCCACTTCCTTCGGCGCCACCATCGCGGGCGGCTATGGCAACGACATCGGAACGAACTCCCACTACAGCGCGATTGGCGGCGGCGCTATCAACACCATCGCGGGCAATTCCTTGTACGCCACCATCGCGGGCGGGTCCGGCAACGACATCGGCACGAACTCCGAACACAGCGCGATTGGTGGCGGATACGCCAACGACATCGCGGCCGATGCCATCGGAGCCACCATCGCGGGCGGAGCCGTCAACAACATCGGGACGAACTCCTACGCCAGCGCGATTGGCGGCGGCGCTACCAACAACATCGCGGGCAATTCCTTCGGCGCCACCATCGCGGGCGGCCAACTCAACGACATCGGCACGAACTCCGACCACAGCGCGATTGGCGGCGGCCGGGAAAACAACATCGCGGGCGATGCCATCGGAGCCACCATCGCGGGCGGCCAATTCAACAACATCGGGACGAGCGCCTCAATCAGCGCGATTGGCGGCGGATCCGAAAACAGCATCGCGGCCAGATCCTTTGGCTCCACCATCGCGGGCGGCCGATACAACGACATCGGGACGAATTCCCACTACAGCGCGATTGGTGGCGGAAGCGACAACAACATCGCGGCCAATTCCAACTTCGCCACCGTTCCCGGAGGCTTCTTTAACACCGCCACGAACAAGGCCTTCGCAGCCGGCCATCGCGCCAAGGCCAACCATCAAGGCTCGTTCGTGTGGGGAGATTCCACCACCGCCGACATCGCCTCCGCCGCCAACGACTCCGTGACCCTGCGCGCTGCGGGCGGCTACCGGCTGTTCTCCAACGGCGGGGCCAGCGCCGGTGTTTCCCTCGCGGCCAATGGCACCGCCTGGGCTGTCATCTCCGACCGCAACGCGAAGAAGGACTTCACGCCCGTGGATGGCCGCGAGGTGCTGGAGAAGCTGGCCGCGCTGCCCATCACGCGCTGGCACTACAAGTGGGAGGAGTCCGGCGAGACGCCGCACCTCGGCCCGATGGCGCAGGACTTCAAAGCCGCCTTCTACCCCGGCACCGACGACAAGAGCATCACCACCCAGGAAGCCGACGGCGTGGCGCTGGCCGCCATCCAAGGGTTGAACCAGAAGCACGAAGCGGAAGTGAAGTCGAAGGACGCGCGCATCGCGGAGTTGGAGCAGCGGCTGGAGAAACTTGAGCAACTGATGAACCGCGAGAACGGCGGTGCCCGATGAACCCGCGAGCATGGAAAATGGAAGTTGACGGAGGGCCGGCGCGAAGCGTCCTGGACTGCGGCTGCCCTCTGCCGCTTTTCTCCGGCCATCCCGCGTCGTCCGCCGCACCCCAAAGCGCCAGAGGGCTGGCGCACTCCAAAACCTGGCGGGGCTTCGTGGCCGCAATTCCTGTAGCGGCGCTCTGTGAGCGCCGTCTTCATTCCCCATCGCAACGCCGCCGACGGTCACAGACCGCCGCTACAGCTTCGTGCCTTGCCGTCCTGGTGGTTTTCATCCTGTCCTTCACCGCCCACGCCCAAACCTATTCGATCGACTGGTTCACCATCGACGGCGGCGGCGGCACGAGCACCGGCGGCGTCTATTCCGTCAGCGGCACCATCGGCCAGCACGACGCAAGCGGGCCATTGACCAACGCCCAGTATTCCGTCACCGGCGGCTTCTGGGCCTTGCCCACCGCGGTGCAGACCGTGGGCGCGCCTCTCCTCACCATCGTCCTTGCCGGGCCCGGCCAGGCCACGATCTCGTGGACGCCCGCCACCCCCGGCTTCGTGTTGCAAACGAGCGCAAGTCTTTCCCCGCCCGCCTGGACCAACGCGCCCAGCGGCGCGCTCAATCCGGTGACGGTGCCCGCCACCGGCCCGGCCCGGTTTTACCGGCTGAAGCACGAGTGAGCGGCGGTTGAGTTGATCCCGAATTCCGAAGTTGTGCCCGCGAAACACGCGAAAGGACACGAAAGGGAAAGGAGTTGAAGAGCCTGGCCTCGGAAAAAACCTTCCGTTGCGGCTATTCCCTTCCAAGGCCCTGCTTTCGCGCTTGTTCGCGTGTTTAGCGGGAATCCATTTCGGAGCATCGGGTTGATTCGTCGAAGCAACCGGCACTTTTTCATGCCGCCGCAGGAGACAGCAACGCTGGTTCGGAACGTTCAAGGATGCGGCAGGCCATTTCGCGGGTCACGGTCGGAAAGCATTCCAGGAACTCTTCGAGCGCATAGTTATCCTCGAGATACTCGAACAGCGTCTTCACCGGCACGCGCGTGCCTTTGAAAACGGGCGTGCCGCCGAGAATGTCCGGGTCAACCGTAATCATGTCGTCCGACTTCATAGCGGAAATTTAACCACCCGGGGCCGTTTCGTAAACTGGGAATAGAACGCAAACAAGCATTGTCCCGCGAGGATGCTTCGCGCTATAGTCCGGCGGCTTTGGCAGGCCGGCAGTCAATTTGGAATCCTGGTTAAACTAAACGCAGACCACTCACGCCCGATGAGCAACCCGCACCTCGACGTCCGCAAAACTTACAAGCTCTACCTCGGCGGCCAGTTCGTCCGCAGCGAGAGCGGGCGCGTCCTCCCCGCGCAATCGCCCGCCGGCACGCGCCTCGACAACTACTCCCACGCCTCGCGCAAAGATCTGCGCGATGCCGTCGTCGCCGCCCGCGCGGCCTTCGACGGCTGGGCGAAGAAGACCGCCTACCTGCGCGGGCAAATTCTTTATCGCGCCGCCGAGATGCTGCAAAACCGCGCCGCCGAACTGGCGAACGAAATCGTCCGCTCCACCGGCGCCCGCCCGCCCAAGGCCCGCGCGGAAGTGACGGCGGCGATTGATCGGCTCGTTCACTACGCCGGGTGGACGGATAAGTACTCGCAGGTGTTCGGCAGCGTGAACCCGGTGGCCACGCCGCATTTCAACTTCACCACACCGGAGCCGACCGGCGTGGTCGTGGTGCTCGCGCCGGATGAGCCAGCCCTGGCGGCGCTCGTGGCGCTGGTCGCGTCCGTCATCCTCAGCGGCAACGCGGCGGTCGTGATCGCGTCGGAGCAATTCCCGCTGCCGGCGCTCGCCTTCGCGGAAATTCTCGCCACGAGCGATCTGCCCGGTGGCGTGGTGAACCTGCTGGCCGGCAAACGCGCCGAACTCGCCCCGCACATCGCCGGCCACATGGACATCAACGCCATCGTGGATGCCACCGGCGCGGTGGACCTGGGCGCGACGCTGCAAGCCGGCTCGGCGCAGAATCTGAAACGCTACGCCGCCCGCGCGCTCGCGCCCGCCGAGTGGCTCACCTCCCGGGCGGAGGATCCTTACTGGATTCTCGATACCGTCGAGTTCAAGACCGCGTGGCATCCGGTCGGCGTTTAGCGCACCGAACATCACTCATCTCCCCATGACCTCCACGCTCACGCCGAAAGATTTCGCCCGCCGCATTGACGTCGCCCTGTTGAAGGCCGACGCCACCCGCGCGGACATCGAGAAGCTGTGCGCCGACGCGCGCGAGTTTTCCTTTGCCAGCGTCTGCGTGAACGGTTCGCGCGTGGCGCAGGCGGTTCACCTGCTGGAGGAGACGGAGGTGAAGGTTGGCTGCGCCGTCGGCTTCCCGCTCGGCGCGAACGACGCGGATGCGAAACGCTACGAGACGGAGGCGGCGATTGACAGTGACGCGCAGCTCATCGAAGTCGTCATGAACCTCGGCCGCCTCAAGGACGGCGACGATGCCTTTTTGATTCGGGAGCTGCGCGACGTGGTCGAGGCGGCGGACGAGCGGCCCGTCACGGTCATCCTGGAAACCGGGCTGCTGACGCGCGACGAACTCGTGCGCGGCTGCGGCCTGGCCGCCGAGGCGGGCGCGAAGGCGGTTTCCACCGCGACCGGGTTTGGCGCCAACGCGGTGAAGGTCGAGGATGTGGAACTGCTCGCGGAATTCGCCGGCAGCAACCTGGGCGTGAAGGCGGCGGGGAGAATTTTTGAAACGGCCACGGCGCTGGCGCTGCTGGCCGCCGGAGCGACGCGCGTCGGAACCCCGGTCGGCCCCGCCCTCGTGCGCGGACTGGGTGCCGCCGGCTGACGTCCCCTCCCCTTGTAGCAGCCGACGTAAGGAGGCTCTGATTTTCTTCGCGCGATTCGACCACACTGTAGATTCAGAGCCTCCTCACGTCGGCTGCTACATCGCGTCAGGCCGCCGCGATGTTCACGAGTTTCTTCGGCACGACGATCACTTTCTTGATCGTCTTGCCTTCGAGGAACGGCTTGATCTTCTCGCACGCCAGCGCGGCAGTCTCGATTTCCTTGTCGGTCGCGGTGGCAGCCACGGTGATGCGGTCGCGGAGCTTGCCGTTCACTTGCACTGGGATTTCCAGCGTGTCTTCAACGAGGAGCGCGGGGTCAAACTGCGGCCACGGCTGATACGCCAGAGGCACACGGCTTCCTGAACACTGATGGCTGATTACGGCTGTCAGCTTGCCCCACAACTCCTCCGCCAGATGCGGGGAGAAAGGCTGGAGCAAAACCAGGAAGTCGCGCAGCGCCACCGCCGGCTTCACCTCCCACGTCATCGCCTCATTCACAAAAACCATCAGGGCGGAAATGGCGGTGTTGAAGCGCAAGCCGTCCAGGTCTTCGGTCACTTTCTTGATGCAGGCGTGAAGCGGCTTGAGTTGAGCCGGCGTCGCCGGCACGTCTTTGATTGCGGCGTTGAGTTGGATTTTTCCCAACAACTCCACGCCCCGCTGCGCGTCGGTGGTCAATGCCTGCTCGAACTCCGTCTCGCTGGCCTCGTCCACGAACAACCGCCACACGCGGCCCAGGAACCGATAGACGCCCTCGACGCCCTTGGTGTTCCACGGTTTCACCATCTCCAGCGGCCCCATGAACATTTCGTAGAGGCGGAAGGCGTCCGCGCCGTAATCGATGAGGATGTCGTCGGGGTTGATGACGTTGCCGCGCGACTTGGACATCTTCTGCCCGTCCTCGCCGAGGATGAGGCCCTGGTTGACGAGTTTGAAGAACGGCTCCGGCGTGGAGACATGGCCGAGGTCGAACAGCACCTTGTGCCAGAACCGCGCGTAGAGCAGATGCAGGACGGCGTGCTCAGTGCCGCCGACGTAGAGATCAACGCCGGGAGTTCGGCCATTGGCTATCGCCGATTGCCGATCGCCAATAGCCGAAGCGCCCATCCAGTAGTTCTCCGCTTCCTTGCCGCAGAAGGCGGCGGCGTTCCGCGCGTCGAGGTAGCGAAGGTAATACCAGCAACTACCCGCCCATTGCGGCATGGTGTTGAGTTCGCGCGTGGAACCGTCGGGGAGCGTCACCCACTCCTTCGCGCGGGCCAGCGGCGGTTCGCCGGTGGCGGTTGGTTTGTAGTCGGTCAGGGGCGGCGGCATCACGGGCAGGGCGGACTCCGGCAACGCTTCGTGATGAAGATTTCCAGAGGCGTCCTTCTTCCAAACAATCGGGAACGGCTCGCCCCAGTAACGCTGGCGACTGAACAGCCAGTCGCGGAGTTTGTAGTTGATGGTCTTCTGGCCCACGCCCTTGCAGGCCAGCCATCCGGTGATTTTCGCCTTGGCCTCGGAGGTGGCCAAGCCATCCAGCGAAACTTCCGCACCGACCGAATTCACTGACCTGCCATCGCCCACGAACCCGCGCCAGTCAGTTTCTCTATCCGGCGGTTGAACGACCTGAACAATCGGAAGATTGAACTTTTCTGCGAACTCGAAGTCCCGCGTGTCATGCCCCGGCACGGCCATGATCGCGCCGGTGCCGTAGCTGGCGAGCACGTAGTCGGCGATCCAGATGGGAATCTTTTCGGCGTTGACCGGATTGACGGCGAACGCGCCGGTAAAGACGCCCGTCTTCTCTTTCGCCAGTTCCGTACGCTCCAACTCGCTCTTGCCGGCGGCGAAATCCTGGTAGCCCTTCACCGCCTGGCGGTGCTCCGGCGTGGTGATCTCGTTGACCAGCGAATGTTCCGGCGAGAGCACCATGTATGTCGCGCCAAACAAAGTGTCCGGGCGCGTGGTGAAGACGCTGACCTTGAACTTTGAACCTGAAACTTGGAACTCAACCAACGCCCCCTCGCTCCGCCCAATCCAGTTCCGCTGCATTTCCTTGAGCGAATGACTCCAGTCAATCGTGTCGAGATCGTTGAGCAGCCGCTCGGCGTAGGCGGTGATGCGGAGCATCCATTGGCGCATCGGCTTGCGGACGACCGGGAAGCCGCCCACCTCGCTCTTGCCGTCAATGACCTCCTCGTTCGCCAGCACCGTGCCCAGTTCGGGACACCAGTTCACCGGCGCTTCGCTGACGTAGGCGAGGCGCTTCGAGTCGCGGAAGGCGCGCTTCTGTTCCTCCGTCGCGCAGTCCGCCGGATACGGCAGCGCGTCAATCGGCTCGGCCTTGTTCGTCGCCGGATTAAACCACGAGTTGTAAAGCTGAAGAAAAATCCACTGCGTCCATTTGAAGTATTTCGGATCCGTCGTGTCCACTTCGCGGCTCCAGTCGTAGCTGAAGCCGAGGCTTTGGATCTGCCGCTTGAACGTGGCGATGTTCGTCTCCGTCGTGTGGCGCGGGTGCTGGCCGGTTTTCACCGCGTATTGTTCGGCGGGCAGGCCAAAAGCATCCCAGCCCATCGGGTGCAGCACGTTGAAGCCGCGCGCCCGCCGGTAGCGCGCGAGTATGTCCGTGGCGGTGTAACCCTCCGGGTGCCCGACGTGCAGCCCCGCGCCGCTCGGATACGGGAACATGTCGAGGATGTAATACTTCGGCGGGAGTGAAGCCGCGCCGGCGGTCGCCTCGCCGAGGCCGTGGCGAAGCGCGAAGGGGTGTTGCGCGGGAATTTTCTCGCCCGGATTCCACGCGCGGAAAGTCTGCTCGCGCTCCCAGTGCTGCTGCCACTTGGGTTCGATCAGTTGAAACGGATATTGCCTGCGCGTGGACGCCATAGTGACAGCATTCTTGTCAAAGCGCGGGCGATGGGCAATGGCAGAGTTGGCACCGCCGGCGAGCGAACGCTTTGCCATGCATGGAGGGTGGTGCGTGAATTCACTTCCACCGCCTTCCGTTTTCGCACCACGCATCACGATTCCCCGCCCGCTTTCCGCTTGCTTCCCCGGCGCGCTCCCGAAATCCTTTCGCGCATGGAAAAGCCAGACCAGTTGCGCGAATTGTTCCTCATGCAAAAGGCCCTCAACGAACGCATCGGCGTGCGCACCGACGGCATGACCGACGAGGAGAAGACCAAGTGGCTCCTCAACTACACCCGCGCCATGTCCCAGGAAATCGCCGAACTCAACGACAGCGTCCCCTGGAAATGGTGGGCCAAGTATCAGAAGTTCGACGAGCAGAACGCCCGCGTCGAAGTCGTGGACCTCTTCCACTTCCTCATCAGCCTCGCGCAAGTCCTCGGCATGAGCGCCGACGATGTGTTCAACGCCTACGTCAAAAAGAACGAAGTCAATTTCCAGCGCCAGGACAGCGGCTACACCCAAAAAGACCACGCCGACTCCAAACACATTTGAACTCGCGCGCGCCAATCCCCCGGCCAGCGGACAACGGAGAAGTAACGATGGCAAAACCCCGCCGCTCCGCCTCCGCCCCCCTGAAGCTGTCCGCCCCCTCGCGCGTCCCGCCGCGTTGGCGCGCGGACATGCAATCCGTGCTGATCTCCCAGTCGCAGATCGCCCGCCGCATCCGCGAGCTTTCCCGCGACATTGAGCGTGATTTCACCGGACGCGAACTCGTCGTTGTCGCGCTCCTCAACGGCACCGTGCTGTTTCTCGCCGACCTTATCCGTCATCTCTCGCTGCCGTTGCGGCTGGATTTCATCGGCGTGTCCAGCTACGGGCTGGGCACCGAGTCCGGCGAACTCGTCTTCACCAAGGAACTGCGCCTCGACGTGCGCGGACGCGACGTCCTCCTGGTGGACGACATCCTCGACACCGGTAAAACCATGAGTCGCGTGCTTGCCAAGCTGCGCCAACTCCGCCCCCGCCGCATCAAGACCTGCGTGCTGCTGGAGAAGGCCGCCCGCCGCGTCGAAAAGGTCCGCGCCGATTACGTCGGCTTTTCCATCCCGGACCTGTTCGTCGTCGGTTACGGGCTGGACTACGCCGAGCGCTACCGCAACCTCCCGTTCGTCGGCGTGCTTCGCCCGGCGATGTATAAAACGTGATGCGTGGTGACGCAGGTTCTCGCGCCCGGCTTCGCCCCATGCAAATCTCCGTCCACTTCTACTCCTACTTCAAGGAACTCGCTGGCTGCGAACGTCTGACCGTTCCCCTGCCCGACGGCGCGACCCTCGGCCAGTTGCACGATCAAATCTGCTCCCTCCACCCACCGTTGGCCGCGATGCGCAAGTCCACCCTGCTCGCCGTCGGCGTCGAGTACCAGGACCGCGCCTACACACTGCGTGAGGGCGAAGAAGTCTCCCTGTTCCCGCCGGTGCAGGGCGGATGAGGGACATGACAAATGCACCACGAACTCACCCTCACCGCCGCGCCGATTGATGAAGCCGCCCTGCTCGCGCGCCGCACCTTGACGGCGGGCATGGGCGCGGTCGTCTATTTCGCCGGCGTCGTGCGCGGGGCCGAGGACGGCCATGCCATTCGCGCCATCGAATACGAAGCCTTCCGCCCGATGGTCGAGCACCAGTTTGAACTCATCTTCCGCCAACTCGAACAACGCTGGCCGGTGGAATCCGTGCGCCTCGTGCATCGCCTCGGCGAAGTACGCGTGGGCGAACCCTCGCTCTGGGTGGAAGTCGTCGCGCCCCATCGCGGCGAGGCCTTCGCCGCCTGCCAGTTTCTCATTGATGAAATGAAGCGCCTGGTGCCCATCTGGAAAAAGCCCCTGACATGAAGCGCGGCAGTTCCGCGCGCCAGTGTTGCCGGAGGTTCCTTTTGCCAAGTCTGCCCAGTTGCTGCACGATGCAGCGGTGATTCCTCGTCAGCGAAGGCAAACATTTTGTCAGGCGGTCGCAGTGATGCTGGGCATTGGCCTTTGGCCGATCTCCGTTGGCGCGTGGGGGCCGCATCCCAACATCACGCAGGCCGCGCTGGATGTGCTGGCGACGAACGATCCGATTGTCCTGTACCTCGGCGCGCAAACTCAGCGGCTCACGAACTACTGCTGGCTGGCGGATTTCAAGCGGCTGCCGTTTCGTGAGCAGGATCAGGATTTCTACGCTGACGATTACCTGCTCTTTCCCCAAGCGACGATCCACTACGATCACATTTGCCCGGAGGTGAAGAAGACCTATCGCCCGTATTTCCTTCGCGCGCTGCAGGCGTTGCGCTCGGAGAGCCCAGCCAACGCCGCGCGTTGGATCGGCTCGCTGCTCCACTTCGTCGAGGACACCGGCTCGCCGCCGCATGCCGCCGAGATTCGCGGCCAGATCCACATCAACATGGAGAACTGGGTCAAGGCTGCGCAGATCCAGATCGCCGGCTACCGCCCCCGGTTGCTCGGCACCAACGATGCATCTGCGCTCGACGGGTTTCTCAAGCGCATGGATGAGTTGATTGAATTCTCGAAGCCACGCGGCAAAGGTCTCGTCACCAAAGTCGTCATCGGCCATCGCTCCGCCGTCGAGCCGGTCGTGCTCGAATGCGCGCAGGAGACCAGTCGCGTGACGGCGGATCTGCTGCACACGCTGGGCTGGCTGGCCAACTTCGGTGTCGTTTCGACGAGGACCGCCGTGCTCCGGGGCGCGGTCCTCTCCACGAATGCCCCGGCGCTGGAGAAAGTGCCGGCCAGAATTGTCTTCCACGGCACCAACCTCGCCACGTTGACCGACAGTGCCGGCCGGTTCGAGTTGCGCAATCTTCCGCCGGGCACGAATCCGCTCACGATCTTTCGTCCCGGCAGCGGCATGACGAACGTCACGATCATCCTCCAGGCTGGCCGCACGAATTTCCTGAACGTCCGCCTGCCGTCGGCTCCCGCCAATCTGGTGCGCAACGGTGATTTCCAATTGAAGTGGGTCCGGCCCGATGCGCCGGATTGCTGGCAGCGCACCGATCTCGGCTGGGAAGGCGAAATCATCGCGCTCGAGACCGGCCAGAATTATCGTCTCAATGTGAAGTTCAAACCCGGAGCCGAAGCGGATGTGCTGGTGCGCTGGACGCAGCAGGTGCTCTACACTCTGCCGCAAAATGTGAAGCTCCCGAGAATCGAATCGCGTCCGCTCACTCCGGAGAACAGCGAGTTGCTTTTCACCGGCAGTGAGAAAATGGCGTTGATGCAAATCTCCGTCCGCAGCGCCAGGCCGCCCGATGCGGTGTGCACCAGCATCACGCTGCTGGCGATGCCAAGTGATCCCAAACGTTAGCGCGCGGAACGCGACAGCCACCCCAGCCGCCGACCGAGGCGACGCCACGGACTGGGAATGGGTTCAGGGCCGAAGCGCAGCCCTTGCTTCAACTTCCGTTTGTCCACGAAGTAAAGATTCTCCCGCTCGCCGCGCCAGCCAATGCGCCGTTCCGTAAACCGCGCCAGCAAATGCTCCGGCCAAAGGGTCGTGCTCCGCTCCCCGACGAACGGCCCATTTTGGAAATAGCGGTCCGCCGGGATCGGTGGCCGCGCGACGGTCCGCCGTCCCTCGGCGCTCTTGAGCGCGCGACAGTCGCCAATCCAGTTTCCCGTGATCGTGTTCACGGCGGCATACGGCGCGGGATTTCCCCAGAGCACGAACTTCTTCGGCCCGTTCGAGTTGGAGAACCAGGGAAACGTCGTGCGCATGAAACAGACGAAGCGGGCGAACTCCTCGCGGTCATAATCGCGGTCGCGAAACAAAGTGATCGGCTCGCGTCCCTGTTCGCGCACGAAGCGGCGGAACTCGGCGGCGAACTTCGGGTCGCTGAAATGTTCGATGGCCTCCGTGAAATCGTTGAAGAGCAGCCAGCCGCCGTTGTAGTGGACGCCCCCGTGCAGATACAAAATGCCCGGCGGCATCGGCGCGGGCCGCCCCGTCGGATGCTCCGGGCTGGCTGCGGCCATCCGTACCTGCTGACAAAGGTGCTCGCCGACCTTGTCGATCAGTTCCTCATCCGCGTCCGGGGCGCGATGTCCCCCGGCCCACGCGGCGCGCGGCGGAGTGCGGAAGAGGACGTTGGAATTCCAAATCGTGCGCCCGGTGGCCGGGTCGAGTCCGGTGCAGAACGGATGCGCCTCCTCAATCATCCCGCCGGGCATCGGTCGCAGCCAGATGATGTCGAGCACGTTCAGGATGCCCCAGGTGTTGTGCAAGGTCAGTTGCAGCCAGACCCGCGGCACGTTCAAATAATACTGGATGAGCCGCGTCGTTTTCATGACGGGAAATCCCGCTCCTCAGAAGCCGGACCTATAGCAGGCGTTCAGCAGGTTGCAGTGAAAAATGCGATTCGCTGAGTTCACGCTTCCACTTTGCGCCTGGCCCTTTGCGCTGTCCAGCACTTGCTGGTGCGGTTTATCGAGTCGTCGAGCGGACGACTCCAGCCAACCGCCCGGCCTTGCTCGCACCACGGCATGAATCATTCCAGCCGCGTTGCGGTGAACGCCTTCCCGCCAACAACGAATCGAGCGCACCCGCTACCAGCCGGCGTTGGGCCGCTTGCCTTGCTTGGTGATGTTCTTGAGGTCTTCCCAAACGGCCAGCCCGTCGGGCGTGGACAGCGACAGTTGGAAGGAATAGGTGGATTCGCGCACGTTCCCCTCGCGGGCGCGGTCTTCGATGATCTTGCCGGAAAGCGTGTAGTCGGGGCGGCGGCTGGTCCGCTGGTTGCCGGCGATTTCCTTTTCCTGCTGCGCGTCCTTGGCCAGCGGATCTTCGGGACCGCCGAAGCCCATGGTGGTGCTGGTGACGACCTTGCCGGTCTTGTTCAACGCCACGCGGATTTGTTTGATGAGCAGGTCCGTATCAATCTGCTGGGCGGTGTTGTTGACGATGCGGCTGATGGCCAGGATGGCGGGCTTGCCCGGACCGTCGGCCGACTGGAGTTTGCCGGCGTTGATGAGGTCATCAATGAGCGAGGTAATCATCTTCTCGGCGGCCATGTTCCAATCCTGCATGTTGAGTTTGCCGACGCCGAGCAGCGTGCGGCTGCTGCCGGAGTCCACATGCTGCGCGCCGCTGGAACCGCAGCCGGTGAACAGCGCCGGGGCGCAGGCGGCCAGGAGGAGGGAGAGAATCGCGTTTTTCATAAATTCATTGTTCGGTCGGATCAAGGACGGCGAGGTTAGGCGCTCAGCGGAGGTTTTCAATCAGTTTCAGGCGGAAGTCCCTGGCGGTTTCCTTCGGCGCGACGCCGATGAGGAACAGGCTCTCCTTGCCTTCGACCTGGCGGCTGATGGCGGCCGAGTTGGGCGTCTCCACCAGGTTGCCTTGTTCATCGAACCACTCGAAGCGGTAGGCGAAGGTCTGCACGCTGCGCGTCGTGTTGGCCACTTCCACCTGCACCTTGAGGAAGCCGCCGGGGCCGGTGCTCTGGTTCACGCCGAGGATGCGCACGCGGCGGTTGAGGCTCGAATCGGTGAGGACGCGCTTGTCGGCCACCATGTCGCGCTGGGCGACGGGTTGGGCGCGTTCGACGGTGTTGACGGTGCTGCACGCCGGGGCCAGCAGGGCCACGGCGAGCAGGCTGAGATGGAGTATGCAGGTGGATGGGTGTGTGTTCATTTCAGGCGGACATGGTTGACGATCAGCGGGCTGACCGCGTTGATGGATTTGACGTAGATGAGGTTGACGGAATTCGGCTCGACCTTGATTTCCGCGCGCTGACCTGAACCGGGCGCGGTGAGTTGAATCTTTTGATCCGCCGGCGTGGGCAGGCGGCAGAATTGAAACTCCTTGGGCAACGTCGTCCAGGTGCGCGTGTCCGCGATGTTCACCGCCACCTGCGCGACCGTGGTGAGGAGCCGGGAGAACAGCCCGGCCAGCGCGTCTTGATCGTTCATGGCCTGGTTGACCCCATACGAGGCGGCGGCCTTGATCGCCGTGGACAGGAGGGTCTTGGTGATGATGCCGGGCAGTTCGTTCTTGAAACTCTGGCCGACCACACTGTCCATGCTGGCCAGGAGCGTGGTGGACTCGGTCACGCCGCCGGCGGCGACCTTCAGGCCCGGCAGATAGTTGGCATCCATCCGCAGGGCGGGAAACGCCGCGCCCGCGTAGGGCACATGGCCCTGGCCGATGAAGAACAGCGGGATGTCCAGGCGAATCTGGTCGCGCCACGGCGCACAACCCGTCTCGAAAACGACATACGTGACCGCCGGCACCGGCTCGCCGCGCAACGCCTTCGCGACCGCTTCGAGGTCCTGCCGGATGAACTTGTTCTCGCCGGTGAACCCCAGCGTGCGCTCAAACGATTTGCGGGCGCGCTCCAAATCCGAGCCGCCCGTGGAGAAGTTGAGGAAGTAAACCGCATCGAGGTAAACCGGGAACGGGTTCACGTAGTCGGCGTACGCCCGGAGCGTGTCGAGCGAGCCGTAAGTGCCGGTGAGCTTCGCGCTGAACCCCGGATCCTGCCGGGCCAGCTCGGCACTGCGCTGGGCGCTCGGATTGTTTCGGGATTCCTGGCGGATTTCCTCCGCCTCCTTCTCGATGCGCTTCCGGTTGTCCGCCACCGCGTCCTGCTGGCGCTGATACGTGCGAATCATTTCCGTGCGCGCCTTGTCCGGCTCGCCGAGCTGGAGATAATTGAGCGCCTTGTAGGCGTTGAGCATCACCTTGTCGTAATCGCGCCCCTCGTACGGCAGATTGGCCTGCGTGGTCAGGATCGCGCCGGTCTCGCGCCCGACTTTGACTTTGGCCTGCGCTTCGTAATGGTTGATCTTGTCCTCCGCCTGCTCGAAGGCGGCGAGACTCGCCTGGAATTGTCCGGCGGCCCGCAACGCCGCGCCCTGTTCCAGCCGCCAGATCACCGTGTCCTTGTTGTCCTTCGCCTTGTCCGCCTGGCGCGTGAACTCCGTGGCCGCCGCCTGCACGCTGCCGGATTTCCACAGCGGCGTGCCGGTGTTCTTCTGCGTGTACGTCTGGCAACCCGCCCCGCCCAATGCGGCCAGCGCCAGCGCCAGGCAAAAAATTAGATGGCGGAATCGGCTCATCGTTCCCGGACGGTCCCCTGCCCCTGTGGTTTGAAGCGCCACCGCCAGCCCGGTTTCACCGCGCCTGACCCGCCCATGGCAAACGCCGGGCCGCCCGCGCCCGCGCCCAACGGCCTGCGATCCCCGTCGCCCAAGAGTGAACTGCTGCCATCATAAAAAACTGCGCCCCGTGCTGGTTGGTTGGTGTTCCCCGCCCCATTCATCTGGCAGGCGACTTGTAATCAGCACCGCCGGAAGCGTCAACGGTTTTGTCAGCCACGCAACTAATCCCGAACTCGGAAGTCGGAATGGCGCGGCGCGCGGCTCTCCAGAGCTGCAGCCCGTGGCAACGACGGGATCACTGGGAACTTTGGGGCGGCACCGATCTGTTCAACCCGCTGCGGGTCAGGAGACCCGCGCTCCATTCGCGCGGTCAACTTCGGAGTTCTGGCTAATCCAGCCGTGCCACGCTACCCAATCCATGCCAACTGAATCACCCCCTACTTCGACTGAACCGTGCCACGGTTCGACTGACTTACGCGCCATTTCGACTGACTTACGCTCTACTTCAACTGACTTGGACTCTACTTCAGTCAACATACGCTCTACTTCAGTCAACTTGCGCTCAACTTCAGCCGACTTACGGTCCACTTCAGCCAAATCACGATCCACTTCAGTTGAAGTACCGCCCAGGTCAGTCGAAGCCGACCGCGCGGCAGGCGATTCACTTCATCGTTAAACGGGAATTATTTGCCGACGGGCCGGAAATCTCAGCCGACTAACGGTTGGCGGATGCGCGTCGCCCGCCGGCGGGGCACGACCCGGCGGGGCGTCAGTCGTGGTGGGCTTCGAGGAGTCTGACGGGGCGCTCGTGCATCGGCAGCCAGATGCGAAAGACGGTTCCCTGGCCGACGTGGCTTTCCAGATCAATGCGCCCGCCGTGCTCGCGGATGATGCGCTGGACGATCATCAAGCCCAGCCCGGTCCCCTTCTTCTTGGTCGTGTAAAACGGCTCGAAGATGCGGTTGATTTGTTCCTGCGGGATGCCGCCGCCGGTGTCGGCGATGCTCACCCACACGCCGTCGGCGCCTTGATCGGTCTGCACGGTCAGCGCGCCGCCGCGGGTCATTGCCTGAATGGCGTTCTTGATGAGGTTCACGAGCGCCTGTTTGATCTGCGCCACGTCCAGGGGCGCGGACGGGAGGCGGCGCGCGAGTTTTTCCTTCAACGTCACGCCGCGATTTTCAATTTCAGGGCGCAACAGGGCGAGGGTGTCGCTGACCACTTCGTTCAATGAGGCGAGCTTGAGCTGCGGCGGGGACGGCCGGATGGCCTGGAGGAATTGCGTGATGATGTAGTCCAGGCGCGTGATTTCGCCCTTGGCCACGCCGAGGTAGCGCTCCAGCCGCACGGTGATGTCCAGCACCTCGCGGTCGGCGGTGGGCACGCGGGCGGGGCGTTTGCGGGCGGCGGTGCCGGGGCCATCGGAGGGAGTCACCGCGGCGATGCGGAGTTTCTTCAACTCGCGCTCCATGAGCTGAAGGTGGATGTTCAGGGCGTTGAGCGGGTTGCCAATCTCGTGCGCGACGCTGGCCGCCAGCAGGGTGAGCGCCTGGATGCGTTCGCTCTCAATCGCGGCGAAGGTTTTTTCGCGCGCTTCGGTGGCGTCGTGCAGGATGAGCGCGAGGCCGGAACTGCCGATGGCGTCGCCGTCCAGCGGCGCGACGTAGAGGTTGAGGAAGCGCGGGCGCGGATAGCTCACTTCAAACTCGTGGCGTGTCACGCTCTTGCCGCCGGCGCGGTCGAGGGCGACGAGTTTGGGCCAGTCCAGATCGGGGAGGTAGCGGCTCAAGGGCTGGCCTTCGCCGATGGGTTCCGATAATCCGAGCAGGCGGGTCACGGCCTGGTTGGAGTAAAGGATGCGCCCGCCTTCATCCACGACGAGCACGCCGTCTTCGATGGTGTTGAAGAGGGTTTCGAGGAAGGTGCGCTCGCGCGCCAGGCGTTGCACGACGGTCTGCAAGCCTTCCGCGTCGAGCCGGCCGATGCGGCCGAGGACCTTGTCGAGGAAACTGGATTTGGGGGCAGCCACGGTCAGGGGGAGGCGGGGTGGAGCAGTTGAGCAGCGGGAACGGGCGCGTCGTGGGTTCGACGCGGCTCGCACCGTTCACTGCGCATCGTGCGTTGCACTAGAACCATTTTTTCTTTTTGAACCACCAGTAGAACGCCAGCGTGGAGAAGACCGTGATGCCCATCGCCAGTTCGTAGCCATATTCCATCTGGATCTCGGGCATCCTGGGAAAGTTCATCCCATACCAGGTGCCCACCATCGTCAGCGGCGTGGTGATGAGCGTGATCATCGTGAGGAGCTTCACGACTTCGCCGGTGTGGTTGGAGGACATGTTCAGGTACACCTGGAGGATGCCCGTGAGCGAGTCGGTGTAGTTCTGCGCGAGGCCGTGGATGTGGAAAAGGCCGTCGTACACGTTACGGTAATACGGCACCAGATGCGGGCGGATGAGCTTGAACTCGCCGTTGGCAAACCGCGCCAGCACCTCGCGTTGCGGGCCGATGATCTGGCGCAGGTGCAGCACCTCTTTTTTGATTCCGATGATCTTGTTGAGCGTGGCCTTGGTGGGGTGCTCCACCGCCTGGTTTTCCAGTTCCGAAATCTCCAGCGACAATTCCTCCAGCGCCGGCTTGTAGTTCTCCACGATGCCGTCGAGCAGCGTGTGCGCGACACGATCCGGCGCGCGGGCGACGTGGCCGGTGCCTTTCAAGCAGCGTTCCTCGGTGGACTGCACGCTGCGCATCGGCACGTCGTGGTAGGTGACGAGAAAGTTCTTGCCGAGAAAGAAGTTCAGCTCGCTCGTGGCGAACACGCCGTCCTTGCGGCTGTAGTCCACCGCGTGAATCACCATGAACAGGTAGGGCGAGAAGCGGTCGTCCTCCTTGGGCGTGTATTCCTCGACCTTGGGCGAGGGGCTGACGGTGACGCAGTCCTCGATGGACAGCGGATGGAAATGGAAGATGTCCTCGAGGATGAATTTGGCCTCCTCCGGCGTGGGCTTTTCGAGGTCAACCCAGAGGAACAAGTTCGTGTCCGCCAACAAGGTTGGCATCAGAAACATTTCAATGTTCTTGGTGTGCAGGCGGCCCTGCGTCGTAAAGGCAAATGAGCGAATCATGCGCGGCTCTGGCGCGCGGCGGCGGTCTCCGGGCGCGTCAGGCTGGCGCGGAGTTTCGGGGAGAAGCGGCGACGTGGCAAGTTTGTTCAAAGAGTTTTGACGATGAGGTTCCACTTCAGGGCACGGGGTCCGTTGGCAGAGCGGGAGGAGGATGTTCACGGCACGCCAGGACGCCGGACATTTTATTCACTGTGCGCGACAAGAAATGTTGAAAGATTGTTCGTGTCTCCAGGCGGGGTTTCGCAGCCGATGGTTTATGATTAGCTCGGAATGAAACGCGACACGTCAACACTTCTGCGCTACTTGCCGACCTTGCGTCGGGTCGGCGGGAGTTGGCTGGCGTTACTCTACTTGCTCACCGGCACGCCGCTGTTGCCGTCGGTGACGACACTTTTGGCGATGGCGGATCGAAGCCATCATGTTGCAGTTCGGCAAACGACTGGCGGCATTCAGGTGGTGCTGCATCACGATTGCGTCAATTCACCGCTGCACCACCACGGCCTCGCCGCGCGGGCGCTCACCCTGATCGCACAACGTCCCGCAGAAGGGCAGGCGGACCATGTCATTCAGTTTTCCGCCAGCGCCGTTTCTCAGCAGACATCTGCACCGGCCATCGCCTCACCTCCTGACGCGCCGGCTGCGGAACTCATTTCTCCGTGCGATCTCTGGTCGTGCCCGGCACCGCTGACCTTGGTGCCTGCGGCTCATACACGTCCTCCGCCGGATCCAGGTGGACTGCTCCTCAGTCTCCGCTCGACCGTCCTTCTTATTTGATTTGCTTCGGCCTGTGGTCGCGCTGATCCCGCGCGTGTTGCCATGGGCCTCTGGATTCCCCGCCTCGCCCGCCGGATGGCGAACGCGTCGCTGGGCTTCCACTCGTTCAACCTATTCCCGAACAGAAATCCATTTAGCGCTCAGAAATATTAACAGACCGAGAACCGACAGAGATTATGAAAACCAAAATGTTCCCATTCGTTTCCTCACGCACCCTGCGCCGGCTGCAAGGCGTTGTGCTCGCATGCTGCGTCCTGCCGCTGGGCAGCGTGACGGCCCGAGCCAGCGTCGCCTACGGCACCATCAACAACTTTGACACCGTCAATGACACTGGCACGGAGTGTCACGGCTTCGAGATTGAGATCGAGGACATCCACAGCCGCGACATCACCTACACCTACAATTGGAACCACTACGGCACGCCGCGGATCACCGAGGACAACTCGAATCCGCTGCATCCGAGGGTGCGCGTCCGCTACGAGAGCGTAAAGACCAACGGCGTCTGGAGCGCCTACACGGCCATTCCTTCCGGCCCGATCGCGCCGACGGATGGGCATCGCTTCACGAATCCTGCGCTGAACTTTGGCGGCGAACACTTCGGCGTCGGCTATCGCGGCACGCCCACGAACATCTGCTACTTCTGGCTGGTGGATAACGGCGCAGGCGCATTGGTGCGCGGCCCGATGGTGAATGTGGCTACACCGACCTTCACCTATTACGCGCCGGTCGGTGCGGCACCCGCCCAGGTCCAGGCGGCCATCAAGCCGCCGCCCGCGCCGCCGGTCTTCGAGTTCGGCCCGGCCTCGTGGGTGAAGGAAATCATCACCACGAGCCACAACAACAACGAGGTGAAGCTACGCGACCTCGTCTCTGACGACCCCGACGATGACGACGACAGGAACTGGCGCAATGGCGAGCCGGACGAAGTCGAGGTCGAATGGCAACTCTTGCAAACCGAGTTCAACCAGCCCGATGGCGGACGCAACGGCGAATTGGTCGGCGCCCCGGAAGATTTGGACAACGGCGATGAGATCATCACCCGCCGCTACGAGTTCTACAAATACGTCGGTCCGTTCGACCCCGAGACCGGCGAGGCTGACACCGACAACGTGGGACCGGATGGCATCCACGGCGTCGGCGACTATGCGGACGTGGTCGTGGTCGGCGACTATCTCGGCGCGCAGATGTCGGCCTTCGACAACGAGCTGCCGGTCGGATTGGTCGAGCATCTGCCCGACGGAAGGATCAACACGCTCTACGCCACCCGCACCGTCGTCATCGCGGCGGTCCCGTTCAGCGTCACCACCACGGGCGCGTTGCCGGCGGGAATGATCTTCAGTGCTGCGATCGGCGAGATTTCTGGCACGCCGACCCAGAGCGGCATCTTCACCTTCGGCCTGCGCGTCACGGCCACGAACAACCGCGTGCAGACCAAGACCTACACTTTCGCCATTGCTGCAGCGGGCCAGGTTATGCCCCCGCACTGCACCGTGGAGGCACTCGCGTCGCCCGCCGAGAGCGGCGCCACGACCGGCGGCGGCTTCCACACCAACGGAACGGTGGCGACAGTCACCGCCACGCCGACGCCTGGATTCGCCTTCTCCAAGTGGACGGAGAACGGCAAGGCGGTGAGCAGTTCCGCCAGCTATCAGTTCACCAACATCGTGAATCGCGCCCTGGTGGCGAATTTTGTGTCGCTGCCGCCGCCGCTCTCCTTCTCGCAACCGCAACCGGGCACGCTGGCCTTCACCTGGCCGACGAATGAAACCGGCCTGGTCCTGCAACAGAACAGCGACCTTGCCAGCACCAACTGGGTGCCGGTGACCAACGCGGCGACTGTTGTCGGCACGAACAAACACGTGACCGTTTCGCCGCTCACGGGCAACCGCTACTTCCGGCTGATCCGCCCATGAATTCCAAAACAACCGGATGCGCCATGAAAACAAAACTCGTTCAACTCTTCTGGATTGCGGCTCTCGCGCCACCGCTCACCCTCACCGCCGCGAATTACCAACTACTCGGCTGGAACAACCTCGGCATGCACTGCATGGACAGCGACTACTCGGTGTTCAGCATCCTGCCGCCCTACAACACTATCGAGGCGCAGCTCATCGTCGCGGGGAAACTTGTCACGAATGGCGTCGGCTACTCGGTCAGCTATCAGGCCGTGGCCGATCCCGATGGGTCGTTCAATTCCACGGCGATGGGCAAAGGGAACTACTACCAGTTCGCCACCGCGCTATACGGAGCCGTCCTGCCGCCCGAAGGTGGGCTGGCAGGCTGGCCGATGCCGGGCACGAACAATCTTCCCGTCGGCATGTTGTTTGAATCCACGAACCGTCCCGCGCCCGGCGTGGCAATGAAGGTGAACTGGTTCCGAGCCGAAGGCATTCCCATCACGCCCTTCGATGACGCCGGGCAGAAGAATCCTTATCCGCTCATGCGCCTCGTGGCGCGCAACGGCAGCGGCTCGCTCATCGCCTCGAACGACATCGTGCTGCCGGTTTCCGATGAGATGGACTGCCGCGTCTGCCACGCTTCCGGCACGCAGGCCGCCGCGCGTCCCGGCGCGGGATGGGTGTGGAGCGTGAATCCGGAGCGCGACTTCCGGCTGAACATTCTGCGCCTGCACGACGAACATCAGTTCTCGAATCACGCCGGGCTGTATCAGGCGGCGCTGGCCGCGCGCGGGTTCAATCCGCAGGGCCTCTATCGCGGAGTGGTGGCGGACTCGAAGCCCGTTCTCTGCGCCACCTGTCATGCTTCCGAAGCGCTCGGCACCGGCAGCTACAGCAACATTCCTCCGCTCACCGCTTCCATTCACGCGAAGCACGCCACGGTGATGGACCCGGAACTTCACATCACGCTCAACAACTCCGCGCATCGCGCGGCGTGCTACCGCTGTCATCCTGGCTCCGCGACGAAGTGTTTGCGCGGTGCGATGGGCAGCGCCATCGCGCGCGACGGCACCATGTCCATGCAATGCCAGAGCTGTCACGGCGGCATGAGCCAGGTGGGATCGCAGAATCGCGTGGGCTGGTTCATGGAACCGAACTGCCAGAGCTGCCACAGCGGCACGGCCACCAGCAACAACGGGCAGATCCGTTACGCGTCTGTTTTTGAAACGAACGGCACCATGCGTGTGGCGACCAACCAGACTTTCGCGACGCAACCGAACACGCCTGCGCCCGGCCTCTCGCTGTATCGCTTCTCAGCTGGGCACGGCGGACTGCAATGCTCGGCCTGCCACGGCTCGACCCATGCCGAGTTCCCGGCCACGCATCGCAACGACAACATTCGCAACGTGAAAATCCAGGGCCACGCCGGTGTGACGGCGGAATGCACCGCGTGTCACGTCTCGATGCCGAACAATGCCACCACGGCCGTCGGCGGCCCGCACGGCATGCACCCGGTCGGGCAAGGCTGGGTCAGCTTTCATCACGACGCCATTCACAGCGACACGGATCATTTGAAATGCGCCGCCTGTCATGGCGCGGACTTTCGCGGCAGCGTGCTCTCTCGTACGCTCGGCCCGCGCACTCTCACGGCCAGTCTCAACGGCGGGAGCGTGAGCTTGAACCTGTTCCAGGGCGCGATGGTTGGTTGCTACAACTGTCACAACGGTCCGCGCAGCGAGAGCCTGAACACAAGCGTCGCGCCCGGTGTCAGCGACCTCGCGACCAACACGACCAGCGGTCACGCCGTGGCGTTTACGCTGCCGGTCAGCGGCGTCAACGCAACGGCCCGCCTCATCTCGCAGCCCGCGCACGGCTCGGTCGGATTGAGCAATGCCGTGGCCACGTATTTTCCCGATCCCGGGTTCGTGGGCACGGACACCTTCACCTTCGCGGCGTGGGATGGAATGAAGAACTCCGCGCTGGCCACCGGCACCGTGGCGGTGGCGGAAGGCCCCTACTCGATCGCGGTCAATGGGCTGGTGCCTCTGGACTATCCGGCCGGCTGGCCGGCTTCATTCTCCGCCATGGCCTCGCCGAGCAACACGACGGCGGAGGTCCGCTACGAGTGGAACTTCGGCGACGGCTCGACGCTCAACACGAATCGTTACGCCACGCACAGCTACACCGCGCCCGGAACATTTGGTTGGGCGCTGACCGTGCGCGTTGGAACCGCCACCGCCACTGCGAGCGGGAACATTGTCATCGAAGATCCCCTCCGGCTTGGCATCCTGAAGCAGTCGGCCGGCTCCAGCATCACATGGCCACGCTCCTCGGCTGATGCCGTCTTGGAGCACACCCCGCTCCTCGGCACGCCATCGTCATGGACTGCCACCACGAACTCCGTCTCCGGGACGCCGTTATTCTACGAAGCAGCGGTCCCAACCGCGCAAGCCAGCGAATTCTTTCGGCTACGCCAGGTGAAATGAGAAAATTCAACATCTACCAAAACACACTTAGGAAAACCCATCGACACTCATTGCATCCTCGTCAGCTTCTGCGCTGGCTCGGCTTCGCGTTGAGCCTCGCCATATTTGGCCTGGCGCGCCTGCCCGCGAACGCCCAAGGACTGACGCTGGCCAACCCACATTGGAACATCACGCTCACCGACTTCGGCTACTCCGACTTCCTCCTCGACAACACGCCGGGCTTCGAGGGACGCGAGTATCTCTCCGGCGAGTGGGGTGCGGCCATTGGCTATCAACCGGCGGGCGGTCCCGCGCTCGCACCACGCTTCATCGACCCACAGTTCCTGTTCCCGGACTGGCCGACGCTCTCGACCTTTGCCGTCAAGACGCCGCTCACGCAGACGGGCTTGAGCGCGGACAATCTGCCCATTGCAGAATCCAAGCTCACCAACAGCCACCTCGAAATCACGCTGCGGGTCGAGATGCTCGACACGGTGGTCGGCACGCCGATGGGCACGATGGCCGCATCGGCGGGCGCGTCGGGTTCGTATTTGAACAGCAGCCGCTACGTGCTCAAGCAGACCGCGACGATTCGGAACATCTCCAGCGGAACGGTCACCAACGTGCAGTTCTTCCAGTTCCTGCACGGCCTGAATGCCGAGCACGGGGCTTACGACAACCGCAGCTACACCGGCGCACTCAGCGGATTTCGCCACGACACCACGCTTGCTGGCGTGGATGCTTTCGCGGTTGCGCCAGGCAGTTCCAGCGCAGGGCTGGAGGACTTCATCGGCTTTCACGCGATGACGGCGCCGAGCGCGCTGGAGATCGGGCATTTCGGCATCGAGGGCAACGGAGTGGATGATCACTTCAGTGGCAAGCCCTCGGACGGCGTGCATCTCTCCATCGAGAACAACTGGCTGACGCCGCCTTACAGCACGCGCCTCGGCAGGGACAACTTCGCTCCGACCAACCGCTGGGTGTCGGGCGCACAACGATGGAATCTCGGCAATCTCGCGCCGGGACAATCTGTGAGCCACGACGTGCTGCTCAGCATCCGCACGGGCACACGCGTCACCACGGGCACAACGGTGACCGGCGGATGCAACGGGGGATCGAGCGCGCCGGGCGGTTTGGATTACGAGTTCGAGGATGTGTCGAGCAGCGGCTCCTGTTTCGGCGAATACTCGAAGGACGACGCCATCGAGCTAGCCATCCGCGTGGACGAGGGCGAGTTCACGCCGTTCTCGTTTCTCACGCCGGGCGGGCCAGCTCAGGTTTGGAAGGTGCAGTTCAGCGGCGTATTTGCGGGCAACGTGAACTTGAAATTCGCCTACGACCCGACCGTGCTGCCGGCCGGCTTTGATGAAACCATGCTCGTGCTTTACGAGTTCAGTGACGGCGTGTGGCAGAGCCTGGCGTCCACGGTGGACACCGTGCTGCACACCATTTCGGTCACCACAACCAATCTCTCGGCGTTCGCCCTGGGTGTGGAGCCGCTGGTTTCCTACACTGTCAGCGCCAGCGTGGCACCGGCAAACAGCGGCACGATCTTCGGCGGCGGAATGTATGCAAGCTCGGCGAACGCGACCCTCGTGGCCACGCCAGCTGCTGGCTACGTCTTCTCGAACTGGACCGAGAGCGGCGTGTCGGTCAGCACCTCGCCCAGCTACACCTTTAACGTGCAGGGCGACCGAACGTTGGTGGTGAACTTCGTGCCCGTGGGTGCGGCCAAATCCATCAGCACCATCTCGTCGCCCGTGGACGGCGGCATCACGAGCGGTGATGGCGCGTATGCACTTATTCTAATTCGCTTTCAAGATGAGACGAAACATGGCAGAGTCTCGGCATGGCAAGACCACGTCGGATGGATCCACTCCTCGTGAAGCGAGCGCAACTCACTGCCGCCACCTCAACCTCGGTCGAGTCCCTGCGCCA
>JANNEF010000417.1:0-34219 GCA_031378375.1 Verrucomicrobiota bacterium
AAGCGGTGTTGCAGGCCGAACTGCAACGCTTCTGGCGAGACGCCCGCCGCGTGCACTCCCTCGTCTTCGATTGGCTGCTGCTTCAAGCAAACACTTCTTCCAGAGCCGTTATACTACTCTATTAACGTAGTTGGTATTACAAGATCACCCACGGCAAGACAAAGGCGGTGAAGAATTTGAACCTTACGAAGTTGAGCGACTCCGAACTGGTGAAGCTCCAGGGCCATCGCAACGAATGGTTCGTCCGTCACGCGCGGCGAATTTTGCAGGAGCGTGCCGCGGGAGGGAACCTGAACCCGAAGACGCACGACGCACTGTTTGATCTCCTGAACAAAAGCTCCGACACGCCGATGAAGCTCCGCGCGCTGTGGGCCTTGTACGCGACGGGCGGACCGGTGGAACCGGCACTGGACAAATTTCTCAGCGCACGGCCGGAACAACTCCGCTGGTGGGCCGTGCAATTGCTCTGCGAAGGCGGCCGGCTATCCCCCGCGCGCACGCGGAAGTTCGAGCAGATGGCTCGGGACGATGAGTCGCCGCTGGTGCGGCTGGCGCTGGCCTCCGCGTTGCAACGGCTCCCGCTGGCCGAGCGGTGGGGCATCGCCAGGGAACTGGTCAAACACGAGTCCGACGCCCGCGACCAAAACCTGCCGCTGATGATTTGGTACGGGGTTGAGCCACTCGTCCCGGCGGATCGCGCTCGGGCGATCCAACTGATGGGGGGTGCAGGATCCAACTAATCCGCGAGTTCATCGCCCGCCGGCTGGCGGCCAACTGATCGCGCCCGATTAACCCACCAACTCCGGCATGGGCTGATAACCGTCCACGAGGAACTGTGGTCTGCCCGACAGGTCGGCGACCGTGGCCTTGTTCACGTCAATGCCGAGGTTGTGGTAAAGCGTGGCGAGAACCTCCTGAAAATGAACCGGGCGTTCGCTCGGCTCGCCGCCCAGGCGATCCGTCGCGCCGATGATCTGGCCGGTCTTCATCCCTCCGCCGGCTAGCAGCGCGCAGGAAACTTTCGGCCAGTGATCGCGCCCGCCGTCCTTGTTGATGACGGGCGACCGGCCAAATTCACCCCAGACCACCACACTCACGTCCCGATCCAGTCCACGCCGGTGTAAATCCTCGACGAGTGCGGTGACGCCTTGATCGAGCAGTGGCAATTCGGCGCGCGCCGTTTTGTGATTGTTGCCGTGATAATCCCAGAAGCCAAATGCAACGGTGACGAACCGCGCCCCCGCTTCGACAAGCCGGCGCGCGATGAGAAATTGCTCCATCATCATCGGCGCGGCGTCGCCGCGGGGCTTGGGGTCGCCCTTGCCGTAGCGTTCGATGACGCGCGGGTCTTCATCCTTCAAGTCCAGCGCGGCGAGCAGGCGGCTGGAGGTCAACATGCCGAAGGCCTGCTGGTTGAAGGCATCGAGGCCGTCCATCAAGCCGCTGGCGTCCACGTCGCGGCGGAATTTGTCGAAGCCGGCGAGCAGCGCGCGGCGATCCGCGAGGCGGTCGAGCGTGACGCCGTTGAGCGTCATGTCGGCCTTGCCCTCGCCGGCGGGGCGGAAGGAGTTGTGCGAGATGCCGAGAAATCCGGGACCGGCAAAGTTGTAGGGCTTGTGCTGCATCCTCGGTTCGAGGCCGACGAACGGCGGCACGGCGGGATCGGTCGCGCCTTGCAGCTTGGAGACGACGGCGCCGATGGACGGCCAGCCGCCGGGCGGTTCGGTGCGCTTCAAGCGCCCGGTCATGCACTGGTAGTCGTAGTGATTGTCCTCCGCGCCGACGATGGAGCGGATGGGCGCGAGTTTGTCCATCATCGCGGCCATGCGCGGGAGATGTTCGCAGATGCGGATGCCGGGCACTTTCGTCGGGATGGATTTGAACTCGCCGCGGATCTCGGAAGGCGCGTCTTCCTTGATGTCGAACATGTCCTGGTGCGGCGGGCCGCCGGGCAGGTAAATCATGATGACCGCCTTGTGTGATTTGCGGATGCCGGCTTGCGCCTCGGCTTCCAGAAGTTGCGGCAACGCCAGCCCGCCGAGGCCCAGCGCGCCGACCTTCAGGAAATTCCGGCGCGACAGGCCGTCGCAGAAACGGGATGAGTGGCCAGGAATGGTGAGCATGGGCGGTCGCCTATTTCTTGATGGCGGCGGGGAACTTGGGGCACATGCGCGACTTCTTCAGCGCGCCCGTGGCGTCAAAGAACTCAAGTTTGCCGTCCTGATCGCACAGCCAGTATTCGCGAGCGCCGGCCTTCAGGTAGAGGTCCTTCTTGTGGAGCATCTCCTCGCGGGTGTTGGACCGGGACATGACTTCGGCGCAGATTTCCGGCGCGATGGACGAGTCGTATTCGTCGCGGATGATGCGCCAGCGTTCGCGCGACACCCAGGCCGCGTCGGCTTCCTTGGTGCCGTCGGCGGTTTTCACGGCGCACTCCATGATGATTTCGCCATCGGGAAGATGCTTCTTCAGAAGTTCACCGATCTTGAACGCAAAGAATCCGTGGAAGTTGCGTGTTGGACTCATGATGATCTGGCCGCGTCCGTTCAATTCGATCTTGTACGGAAGATTTTGGAAACGGGGATCGAGACAGAGATCCTTCCATGTGAGCGGCGCGTCGAACGAAGTCGGGTTGGGCGGCGTGGCGGTGGCTGCGAGCCTGGCCGAAACGGCTTCGCTGTTTCCGTTGCGGCGTTTCACACCAGTTCCTTCATCGGCGCGTAACCATCCACGAGGAATTGCGGGCGGCCGGAGAGGTCGTTGATCGTCACCTTTGCCACGTCAATGCCGAGGTTGTGATAGAGCGTGGCGAAGACTTCGCCGAACGCGACCGGACGATCCACCGCTTCGCCGCCGAGCCGGTCGGTTGAGCCGATGACCTGGCCGACCTTCATCCCGCCGCCGAAGACCAGCCCGCACGACACGCGCGGCCAGTGGTCGCGCCCGCCGTCCTTGTTGATGATCGGCGTGCGGCCAAATTCGCCCCACACCACCACCGACACGTCCTTCTCCATGCCGCGCTGATAAATGTCATCCACCAGCGCGCTCACGCCCTGATCAAGCAGCGGCAAATCCTGGCGCAACGCGCCGAAGTTGTCGCCGTGATGATCCCAGCGGCTGAACGCGAGCGTCACGCACCGCGCGCCCGCCTCGACGAGCCGCCGCGCGATGAGAAAATGCTCCATCAACTTCGGGCCGCCGTCGTCGCGGTTCTTCGGGTCGCCCTTGCCGTAGCTGTCGCGCACTTTCGCGTTTTCCTTTTCGATGTCGAGCGCTTCGAGCAACTGGCTGGAGGTCAACATGCCGAAGGCTTGCTGGTTGAACGTGTCCAGCCCTTCCATCAATCCGCTGCCATCCACGTCACGCCGGAAATTGTCGAAGCCCGCCAGCAGCGCACGGCGATCGGCCAGCCGGTCGAGCGTGACGCCGTTCAACACCAGATCATCCTTGCCCGCGCCCGACGGTTTGAACGGCGCGTGCGACACGCCGAGGAAACCCGCCGCTCCCGCGTCCGCCCACGGCGTGTGCCCCATCTTGGGCGACAGGCCGACGAACGGCGGGATGGCCTTGTTCACGGATCCTTCGAGTTTGGACAGCACTGAGCCGATGCACGGCCAGCCGCCTGGCGGCGGGTTGCGCGAGTCGCGGCCCGTGAGGCATTGCACGGCGTAGTGATCCCCGTTGGCGCCGACGATCGAGCGGAGGATCGCCATCTTGTCCATGCGCGCGGCGAGCTTGGGCAGGTGCTCGCAGATTTGAATGCCGGGAACCTTGGTGGAAATGGGTTTGAACTCGCCACGAATCTCGGAGGGCGCGTCCATCTTCAGATCGAACATGTCCTGGTGGGACGGCCCGCCCGGCAGGAAAATCATGATGACGGCCTTGTGCGATTTGCGAATGCCCGACTGAGCTTCGGCATGGAGAAGCTGCGGCAGCGAAAGTCCGCCGAGGCCGAGCGCGCCAATTTTCAGAAAGTTGCGACGCGAGATGCCGTCACAAAAACGCGACTGATTTCCCAGAATTGTCAGCATAAAGTTTTTAAGTGCTACCGTCGGCGTCCACGCTGCCAGCAACGCTTTCCGGCGTTTTTAGGACATTCCATTTTCAAGAACGCTCCGTCAAGGCCGCTTTTGCGGTGTTCCGGCCAGCTTGGTGCGACCGGGTTCGCAGGCGGGCATCCGGCCCGTTGCCATAATCTGACGCGTCGGCGGCGTGCGGGCATTCAAACGGATCTATCGCGCCCGTCCGCAAGCCGTGCGGCACGGCGACCCCGTCCGCTCACAACCGGCTTGTTCAAAGCCCTATTGCGCCCGCCCCGCTCCGCTGGCTATGGTCACGGCAGTGAAGAATCATTTAGTCATTGCGGGCCTGGCTCTCGGCCTCTTCGCAAGCGGTTGTCAGAAAAATCCGTCTCCGCCCAGTGTTTCCGGCACGATTGAAACCGATGAAGTTCACGTCGCTTCGCGCTACGGCGGTCGCGTGGCACAAATCTTCGCTCGTGAAGGCGACGCCTTGACCAATGGCCAGGTCATCGCCGAACTCAATGCCGCTGAGTTGCCCGCCATGCGCGAACAGGCTGCCGCGACGCTCGCGGAGTGGGAGTCTGGTCCGCGCCCGCAGGAAATCACCGCTGTGAAAAACGACTGGGAAGCGATTGTGGCCGAACTGGAATTCGCTCGTGCCGACGAGAAGCGCACGCGTGATCTCTTTGCCCAGAAAACCATCTCTGACACCGAACGTGATCGCGCCGTGAGCCGCGCCGCCGCGCTGGAGAAAAGCGTTGCCGCCGCGAAGAGCCGCCACGACTTGCTGCTGGCCGGCACGCGCCCGGAGCGCCTCGCGCAGGCCCGCGCCAAGCTCGCCGAACTCGACGCGCAATTGCGCGAGCTGCGGATTGCCGCGCCGACCAACTGCGTGCTGGAGGTGTTGGGCGTGAAGGTTGGTGATGTACTCGCGCCGAATCGCGAGGTGGCCACGCTACTGTTGGCGGACCACCTCTGGGTGCGCGTCTATGTGCCGGAACCTTGGCTGGCTCGCATCCAACTCAAGCAACGGGTCAAGGTGCATGTGGATGGTTTCCCCGACAAAGAATTCGACGGCGAGGTCGAACAAATCAATCGTGCCGCCGAGTTCACGCCCCGCAACACGCAGACAGTTGCGGAGCGCATCCGGCAAGTCTTTGGCGTGAAGGTGTGGCTGCCGAACAAAGACGACTCGTTGCGCGCCGGGATGGCGGCGGATGTGGTCTTCCCAAGCGTGACGAATTGAACCGCGCGTCCAAGCCGCTTTTCGCAAGCTCGGGCCTGCCCGGCAAATTAATGAAGCTTTTCCAAACTCCGCCTCCTCTGCCGCTCGCAAGTTGATCCGCGCCATGCCCTCGGAAACCATGATTCAATGTGAAGGGTTGACCAAGCGCTTCGGCCAGTTCACGGCGGTGGATCACGTTTCGTTCTCCATCGGCAAAGGTTCGATCTTCGGTTTCCTCGGACCGAACGGGTCGGGGAAGTCCACGGTCATCCGCATGTTGTGCGGGTTGCTGGAGCCGAGCGGCGGGCAGGGGCGCATCGCGGGCTTCGACGTGGCGCGGCAGATGGCGGAGATCAAGCCGCTCATCGGCTACATGTCGCAGAAGTTTTCGTTGTATGACGAATTGACGACGTATGAGAACCTGACGTTTTACAGTCGGCTTTACGGGTTGCGCGGCGCGGCGCTGGCGCAGCGGCGCGAGGAGTTGATCGCGCTGACGCATCTGGAGCCGTATCTGGAACGGCGGGCGGGGTTGTTGTCCGGCGGCTGGCGGCAGCGGCTGGCGATGGCGTGTTCGCTCGTCCACAAGCCCAGCGTGCTGTTCCTCGACGAGCCGACGGCGGGCATTGATCCGGTGGCGCGGCGCGAGTTGTGGGATTTGTTGTTCGAGTTTTCCAGCCAGGGCATCACGCTGTTCGTCACCACACATTACATGGACGAAGCGGAGCGTTGCTCGCACGTCGGCTACATTCACATGTCCAAGCTGATGGTGTGTGGCGTGCCGGAGGATTTGAAGGCGATGCCCGCCGTGAATCCGCCCGGCACGAAGCGTCTCGACGTGACGTGCGAGCATGTGACCACCGGGTTGCAAACCGTCCGCCACCTGCCCGGCGTGCGGACGGCGACGGTGTTCGGCCAATCCATGCATCTGCTGGTCGAGCAGACGATGCCGGAGCAATTCCTCCGCGACGCGCTGGCGAAGGTCGGCATCCCGCGAGCTGAGATTCATCCCATCGGACCGTCGTTGGAGGATGTGTTTGTGGCGTTGACGAACAATCGCAATGGAGAGACGCAATGAACTTGCGCCGGTCGGAACAAATGTCCTTCGTGGGGTTTCTTACTCGTAATCTTCCTCTTACTCTTAATCCTTTGGTCCCGGAGAGTAAGATGAAGATTATGATGAAGAGGAGGAGCGCATGAAAACTCCCTTTCGCGGTTTCACCGCCATTCTCTACAAGGAATTCATCGTGGTGCTGCGTGATCCGCTCACGCTGTTCTTCATGCTGTTCCCGCCGCTCATCGAGATGATTGCCTTCGGCTACGCGCTGGACAACGACGTGAAGCACATGGCCACCGTGGTGCTGGACGAGGACCGCACGGTGGAGAGCCGGCAACTGGTCGAGAGCCTGGTGAACACGGAGACGTTCCGCGTGGTTGGCCAGGCGCAGAGCGTCAGTGAGGTGGCGGCCTGGATGCGCCAGGGCAGGGCACTGGTGGGCGTGCAAATTCCGCCGGGCTTCACGCGCGAACTGCACGCCGGGCGCAACGCGCAGGTGCAGGTGTTGATTGACGGCTCCAGTTCGACACCGGCGTTGCAGGCCTTGAACACGGCCATGGGCGTGACCTTGAAGCAATCGCTCGCGTTGCTGCTGGGGCAGACCGGGCGCAAGGACATCCCCATCGAAATCCGTCCGCAGGTGCTCTACAACCCGGCGATGCGCAGCCCGAACTTTTTCGTGCCGGGCGTGATCGGCGTGGTGCTGCAAATCGCCACGACCTTCGCCACCGCCATGTCGCTCGTGCGCGAGCGGGAACGCGGCACGTTGGAGCAACTGCTGGTCAGCCCGCTGTCGCGCTGGGGGCTGATGCTTGGCAAGCTCACGCCGTATCTGTGCATCGGGATGGCGATGGCGGCAGGGTTGTTCGCCATCATGCGCTGGCTGTTCGACGTGCCGATAGTCGGCAGCCTGACGGGGCTATTCACCGCGACGTTGCTGTACGTTTTTACGCTCCTGAGTCTGGGCCTGCTGATTTCGACAAAAGCCCAGAACCAGATTCAGGCGCTGCAGATGAGCATGATCTTCATCATGCCGTCCGTGTTTTTTTCCGGGTTCATCTTCCCGCGCGAGACGATGCCCTGGATTTTCTGGGCCGTCGGCGCGTGTCTGCCGACGACGTACTTCATCGAACTGATGCGGGCAATTGTATTGCGGGGCGCGGGCTTGGCGGAGTTTTGGTTTCACCTGGCGATTCTGGCGGTGATGGGCGCGGCGCTATTCGCGCTGTGCGCGCTGCGGTTCAAACAAAAGATCGCGTGAGGACAACCGGCGCGTCCCGTTCCGGTGAAGCGTGGCAGGAATTGCATTGCCGGACGCAAGCCGGTATTCTTCCACGCAGTTCAAAGCCGAACCAAGCATGAGCGCCAGCTATTCAGATCGCGTGATGGATCATTTCCTCAACCCGCGCAACGTGGGCGTGGTGAAGGACGCCGACGGCGTGGGCGAAGTGGGCGCGGCGGCCATCGGCGACGTGCTGAAGATCAGCATCAGAGTGCGCGACGGTCGCATTGCCGAAGCGCGCTTCAAGGCATTCGGCTGCGGCACCGCCATCGCCGTTTCCAGCGTAACGACTGAACTTATCCAGGGCCGGACGCTCGACGAGGCGTCACGGTTCTCAAATCAGGAAGTCATCGCCGCGCTGGGTGGTTTGCCCCCGGAGAAGATGCACTGCCCGGTGCTGGCCGAGGAAGCCGTGAAGGCGGCGCTCAAGGACTACTTAAAGAAGAATCCGTCGGCGGGCAACGCCTGAAACCACCGCGATCACGGACGGTGATTCACGCACCACAAACTCATGCGCCACGTTTACCTCGATCATCAGGCGAGCACGCCGGTCCGGCCGGAAGTGTTCGACGCGATGCGGCCTTTCTTCACGGAGGCTTTCGGCAGTCCTTCGTCGCTGCACCGGCACGGACTGCGGGCGCGGGACGCGCTGGCGCAGGCGCGTGAACAGGTGGCGGCGCTCATCAACGCCGAATCGCCGGAGGACATTCTCTTCACTTCCGGCGGCACCGAGGCGGTGAACCTCGCGGTGAAGGGCGCCGCGTATGCCAGCCAGCGCAAGGGCAATCACATCGTCGCCAGCGCCATCGAACATCCGTCGGTGCTCAACTCCATTGAGTTTCTGGAGAAACAGGGTTTCACCTGCACGCGCGTCAAGGTGGACGCGCAAGGATGGATTGATCCGGCGGCGGTGCGCGCGGCCATCACGGAGCAGACGATTCTGATTTGCGTCCATCACGTCAACCACGACATCGGCGTCGTCGAACCAATTCGGGAGATCGGCGAAATCGCGGGCGAGCGCGGCATCACGTTCTTCGTGGATGCGACGGCCAGCGGCGGCTGGCTGCCTATTGACGCGCGGGCGTTGGGGGCGGGTTTGTTGTCACTGGCGCCGCACCGGTTTTACGGACCGAAGGGCGTGGGTGTTCTGTATCGCCACAAGCGAGCGCGGCTCACAGGCATTCTGCACGGCGGCGTGCAGGAGGGCGGACGGCGCGCGGGCACGGAGAACGTGCCGGCTATCGTTGGCGCCGGCGTGGCGGCGGAAATCGCGGCGCGCGAAATTCCCCAACGCTCCACGCGCACCGCCAGCCTCCAATCGCGACTCTGGGCCGGGCTGAACGCGAAGATTCCTTACGTGCAACTCAACGGCCCTTCACTGGGACCGCGCCGCCTCAGCACCAACTTGAACGTGAGCTTCGAGTTCGTCGAAGGCGAGGGCTTGGCGTTGATGGCCGACATGCACGGCATCGCGATGGCCAGCGGCGCGGCGTGCGTGAGCAAGGCGTTGAAGGTTTCACCAGTGCTGACGGCCATCGGCCTCGAACACACGCTGGCGCAGGGCAACGTCATCCTCTCGCTGGGCCAGGACAACACGGAGGCGGACATTGACTACGTCCTCGAAGCGCTTCCCGGTCTGGTGACGAAACTGCGTGGCATGTCGCCCATGTGGGACGAGTTCGAGCGCGGCATGACTGATTCGGTGATCCGTCCACGACGCGACGATACCGCCCCTGCGCGTGGCGGAAAAACCTCGCGTTGAGTTCCCGCCGCCTTTGCCGGTAGTGTTCCGCCACTGATGTTAACTCAAGACACCGTCACCAACGCGCTGAAGGCCGTAAAATATCCCGGCTACTCGCGCGACATCGTATCCTTCGGCCTCGTCAAGAACGTGGCCGCGAACAACGACGCCGTGAGCGTCACGTTGCAACTGACTTCGGGAAACGCCGAACTCGCCCAGCAACTCAAAGCCGATTGCGAACGCGCGATCAAGGCGCTGCCGGGCGTCAAGCTCGCGCACGTCGAAGTCAAACTGCCCACCGGCCCGCAGGCCGCTGCCGGCGCGGCGAGTCCCTTGTTGAAACCAAACAAAGTGCCTGGCATCGGGCGGCTCGTCGCCGTGGCCAGCGGCAAGGGCGGCGTCGGCAAGTCCACCTGCTCCGTCAATCTGGCCTGTGCGTTGAAACACCTGGGCGCGCGCGTCGGCCTGCTGGACTGCGACATCTACGGGCCGAGCATCCCGTTGATGATGGGCGTGCGCCAGCGTCCCACGATCAGCGCCGAGGAGAAAATGGTGCCGCCGGAAAACCACGGCGTGAAACTGATGAGCATGGGTTTCCTGGTTGACGGCGATCAGCCGGTCATCTGGCGCGGGCCGATGATCATGAAAACCATCCAGCAGTTCTTCCACTCGGTGGACTGGGGCGAACTGGACTACCTGTTGATTGATTTGCCGCCCGGCACCGGCGACGCGCAGCTTTCCCTGTGTCAAACCGTGCCGCTGGACGGTGGCGTGATCGTGACCACGCCGCAGGAGGCGTCGCTGGGCGTCGTGCGCAAGGGCATCGCGATGTTCGACAAGGTGAACGTGCCGATCCTGGGCATCATCGAAAACATGAGTTACTTCACCACGCCCGCCGGCGAGCGGGTGGAAATTTTCGGTCACGGCGGCGGACGCGCGGAGGCGCAACGGCAGGGGCTGCAATTTCTAGGCGAAGTTCCCATCTTCACGGAAATCCGAATCGCCGGTGACAAAGGCGAGCCGGTGGTGGTGTCGGCGCCTGAAACGCCGGCCAGTCTGGCATTTGTTCATATTGCTGAGGCGCTGAGGCATAGGCTTGGATAACCGCGTTGCAAGCTGGAAATGTTGCGGCCCGTCGAGATTCAAGTTGTCAACGGCGAGGCTCATTGTTACATTGCCGCAACTCAGAAGTTCCGTGAAAGCTATGCCAGCCAACATTTCAGACGCCTCTGATGGCAACAATTTGGTCAAGATCTCGTCGCTGTATCGGGAGTTTCAGGCCGAGCGCGAAGAAATCTTGAAGCACAAGTGGATCGAATCGGAGAAGCAGGGCCACGACATCGGGTTCGAGCGCGCCCTGACTGATTGGATCATCAAACACCGCTCCAAGTGGCGGGAAGCGCGCCAGAACGGCAACTCACAGAATTGAACTGACGCCCGGAACAACTCCGCGTCCTTTAAGGCCGTCCCGCGAGACCGCCAAGGAAGCATGAAAAAATACCACTCTACAAAGATCGAACCACTCCCGCGCCGGGGGCGGTTCGATTTTTTTTATGCCTGAACAGACGCTCATCCTTGATGCCTCGGCCATCCACCGCGTCCTCACGCGCATCGCGCACGAAATCGCCGAGCGCAACGACCAGAGTCAGACGGTCGTGCTCGTGGGCGTGCAGCGCGGGGGCATTCATCTCGCCGAGCGGCTCGGCGGCCTGTTGAACACCATCTGGGGCCATGCGACACCCACCGGACGCGTGGATGTGAGCATGCACCGCGACGACCTCGACCGGCACGCCGCCCCCAAGGTGCATCCCACCGTCATCCCCTTCGACATCACCGGCAAGACGGTCGTGCTCGTGGACGACGTGCTGTTCAGTGGGCGCACCATCCGTGCGGCGCTCGACGCGCTCAACGATTTTGGCCGCCCACGCCGGGTGCAACTGGCTGTGCTGATTGACCGCGGTCACCGCGAATTGCCGCTCAAGCCCGACTTCATCGGCAAGAATATTCCCACCGGGATCAACGAACTTATTGATGTGCAGTTGAAGGAGGATGGCGGGGAGGATGTGGTTTACCTGAAGCGGGCGTGAATACTTGCACGACAATGACTGCTTCAAGGCGACGAAGCTCAAAGCTCAAAGTTCAACGCTCAAGAGCAGCTTCAAACTTCAATCTGAAAATTCCGCTTTCCCGCATTCGAGTTTGCGCTCGTTTGTTGAGGCTCGCGCAATGGCGTGACGGAGCGCGGGCTTTAGCCCGCTTCAACATTCCTGGTGGTGCGGCGCAGAAAATACCCGGCCCGCCTGCCATTCGAGCGGTGAAGCGGCGTGAACGCCGCGCTCCGCTTGCACCAAACGTGTGTCACGCCATTCGGAGTTTCGAGCTTTCTGCTTCTCTTGAGCTTTGATTTTTGATCTTCCCCATGACCTGGCAACGCCAACATCTCCTCGACATCGAATCGCTCACGTCGGATGAAATCGCCGTCGTCCACGAAACCGCGCGCGCCTTCAAAGCCGTCGGCGAGCGCGCCATCAAGAAAGTCCCGGCCCTGCGCGGCAAAACCGTCGTCAACCTTTTCATCGAACCGAGCACCCGCACCCGCATCAGCTTCGAGCTGGCCGCGCTGCGCCTCACCGCCGACGTCATCAACTTCACCGCCGAAGCCTCCTCGTTCAAGAAAGGCGAGACCCTCAAGGACACCGCGCGCAACCTCGAAGCCCTCAACGCCGACATCATCATCATCCGCCACAGCGCCGCCGGGGCGCCGCATTTTCTCTCCCGCTTCCTGCGCGGCAGCGTCGTCAATGCCGGCGACGGGGCGCACGAGCATCCCACGCAGGCGCTGCTCGACACCTTCACCATCCGAGAGCACAAGGGCCGCGTCGCCGGACTGAACGTGACCATTCTTGGTGACATCCTCTACAGCCGCGTCGCCCGCTCGAACATCTGGGCGCTCACCAAGCTCGGCGCGCACGTCACGCTCTGCGGGCCGTCCACGCTTGTCCCGCGCGTCTTCGAGCAGATGGGCTGTCGCGTCACTTACGACGTGGACGACGCCATCGCCAACGCCGACGTGATCAACCTCCTGCGCATCCAGCACGAGCGGCAGCGCCAGACGATGTTTCCCAGCCTGGGCGAATACACGAACCTGTTCGGCCTCACCAAGGCGCGCTTTGCGAAGATCAAGCCCGACGCGCTCATCATGCACCCCGGCCCGATCAATCGCGGCGTCGAGATCAACAGCGAGGTGGCCGACTGCGACCGTTCCCTAGTACTGGATCAAGTCACCAACGGCCTGGCCGTGCGCATGGCGGTGCTGTTCCTGGTGAACGGCGGCAAAGGCCCGCAGGAAGTGGCGGCGTAGCGCGCATTTTTGGCCGGGGCGAGAGTGTCGTGGTGTTGCGTCGCTCGGCAAACCTGAAGTGCTGTTTGAGGTCACGGGCTCCGCGCCAAATTGCGACCTTCCCTTCACGCCGGTTTGAGTTTAAGTAACTGCCAACGCCGCAATGAAAACTTTCGCCGCATCAATCCTCGCGCCGCTGCTGGCCCTCGCCGCCGCGCCACTCCAACTTGCCGCCCAACTCGTCGCGCCGACCAATCAGCCCGTTGTCGGCGCGCGGATGCCCGCGCTCAGTGCCGACGGCAAACAGCTCGCCTTCGTTTATCGCGGCGACATCTGGATTGCGCCCAGCAAGGGTGGTCGCGCCACGCCGGTCACGCAGCACGTCGAGACGGACGCCTACCCGCTCTTTTCGCCGGACGGCAAGTGGCTCGCCTTCGCCAGCAAACGCACCGGCAACTGGGACATTTTCGCCGTGCCCAGCGAGGGCGGTGCGGCGCGGCAACTGACCTGGCATTCCGGCAGCGACCTCCCGCAGGGTTGGAGTCCCGACGGCAAGTCGCTGCTGTTCGGCTCCCGGCGTGACACGCCCAACTACGCCCTTTACGCACTCGACGTGAAGTCGCTCCGCAGCGACGTGTTGTGCGAGGATTTCGCGCAGTTGACCTATCCGAATTATTCGCCGGACGGGAAGATGGTCGTGTACGGGCGATACGGGTTCCACTGGACGCGCCCGCGTTATCACGGCTCCGCCGCCGCGCAAATCTGGTTGCTCGACACTGCGAGCCGGGCGGCGCATCCGCTGACGACCAACGGCGCGCAACACCTCTGGACGCGCTGGCTGCCGGACGGCAAGCACGTCGTGACGGTCACAGTCGGCGAAGAGACGCCGTCCGTGAGCACGCTCGACCGCGCGATCCCGCGCATCGTGGACAACCCGAAGCGCACGCCAAACTTGTGGACGTTTGATCTCGAAGGCAAGGGCAAGGCGCTCACGACGTTCACCGGCGGTTCCGTGCGCGCCCCGTCCGTCGCGGGCAAGTCCGGCGACATCGCGTTCGAGTATGGCGCCGACCTCTGGCTGCTGCGTGATGGGAAAGCGAAGCCGGAGAAGATCAAACTCTTCGTGGCGGGCGACGAGAAACAGACCACCAAACGGCGCGAGAAACTCACCGGCACCATCATCGAGGCGGAGCCGTCGCCCGATGGCAAGACCTTTGCGTTCGGGTTGCGCGGGGAGATTTGGTCCGTGCTCATTGACAAGCCCAAGGGCGTGGCCGGGCGCGGCGCGGAGTTCGCGCGGCGGCTCACCGACTGGGTGGGCAACGACGAGGACTTCTCGTGGTCGCGCGACGGAAAGAAGCTTTACTTCACCTCCGACCGAGACCGGAACACGCGGCTCTACGAGCTGGACGTGGCGACACTCAAGGTCATGTCGCTGTGGAATCGCAACGAGGATGTGAGCGGCGCGCGGATGCGGCCCGACGGGAAGGAACTGGGCTTTTGGGTCACGGGCAAGGAGGGCGGCCTGCATGTGATGCCGCTAAACAAGGGCGAGGCCGGCGAGCCGCTCCGCGTGGTCAAAGTGCCCGGCCCGCAGTGGCGCGGCGTGGGCGGCGGGGAATTCGCGTGGTCGCCGGACTTCAAGTGGATCGCCTACACGCACCGCGACGGCAGCCGCGCCTGGAACATCTGGCTCGTGCCCGCGGCCGGCGGCGAGCCGGTGAACGTCACGCGCCTTTCCGCCAATCACAGCCTCCCCGCGTGGTCGCCGGACGGGAAGTATCTGTTCTTCCAGAGCGACCGCGACGGCTCCGGTCTTTACGCGCTGCCGCTGACGACGGAATCCGTGCGCACAGCGGACACGGACTTCAAATTCGAGAAACCGACCAACGGCGTCACGGTGAAGATCGAGTGGGAGGACATTTCGCGGCGCATTCGCAAGGTTTCCTCGCAGTCGCCGCAGAGCGATCTGACCGTGACGCCCGATGGCGCGATCATTTTCATCTCGGAGAGCGACATCTTCTCCGTGTCCTACGACGGCAAGGACACCAAGCGCCTGACGACCGGCGGCGGGAAATCGCAGTTGCGCCTGAGCAAGGATGGCAAGAAGGCTTTCTACATTCAGAGCGGCGAGCTTTACACGATGAACGTGGACAGCAAGAGCACCGACAAGGTCGCCTTTACCGTCGAGTGGGAGCGGGACGTGCGGGCGGAGCGGCAGGCGGCGTTCGCGCAGTTCTGGAACGCGTACCATCGCGGTTTTTACGACGGCAACTTCCACGGGCGCGACTGGGCGGCGATTCGCAAACGCTACGAACCGTTGCTCGACGCGGTGGAAACGAACGACGAGTTCGCCACGCTGCTGCACATGATGGTCGGCGAACTGGAATGTTCGCACTCCGAAGTTACGGCGGCGGGCGGCGGATCGTCGTCGCTGGTCACGCCGCACTTGGGTTTCAGTTTCGACTACCGCCACGCCGGGCCGGGCATCCGCGTCGGCAAGGTGCCGGCGAGCGCGCCGGGCTGGTATCGCAAGACGGAAATCAAGGAGGGCGAATACGTGCTGGCCATTAACGGCCAGGACGTGAATCTGGACGAGAAGCTCTACCAGTTCATCAACGACAAGCAGGACCGCGAGTTCGAGTTCCTTGTGAACACCAATGCCGACAAGACGGGCGCCCGCACTGTCCGCTACAAGGTGCTTGCCCAGGAGGAGTGGACGGACTTGAACTACAAGAACCGCACCGACCGCCTCCGCAAACACGTCGAGAAAACGAGTGGTGGCAAGGCCGGTTACCTGCACATCTCCGCGATGGGGTTGAACAACCAGACCCAGTTCGAGCGCGAAGCCTACGAGTACATCGCCGGCAAGGACGCGCTGATCATTGACGTGCGTTTCAACACCGGCGGCAACATCGCCGACACGCTCATTGACTGGCTGGAGCGCAAGCCGCATGGCTACAACCGCTCGCGCGACGCCGAGCGCGAGCCATCGCCCCACCGCGCGTGGGACAAGAAGGCTCTGGTGGTGATGAACGAGCACAGTTACTCGAACGGAGAGATTTTTCCCTACGCCATGCGCGCCCGTGGCCTGGCGAAACTGGTCGGCATGCCCACGCCCGGCTATGTGATCTGGACGGACAACTTCAAGCTCGTGGACGGCACCAGCGCGCGGATGCCGCACATCGGCTTCTACCGGCTCGACGGCACGACGCAGGAAAACAACGGCGAGCAGCCGGACGTGCAAGTGCCGCTCTCCCCCGCCGACTGGCTGGCGGAACGCGACCCGCAACTGGACAAGGCCATCGAATTGTTGAACGGCAAGCCGGAAGTGGAAATCATCGAGCCGGAAGACGAGTGACGCGCCGGCACCCGCTGTAGCGCCAGTTCATGCCTCCATCAGCGCGGCCGCCAACTGATCGAGTTGCTCCCGAGTGTGTTCGCTCGAGATGGCGAAGCGAAAATATCCGCTCTCCGGGCCGCCGGGATAGCGGATGAAACTCGGATAAACCTCCCGCGCCAGCAGCCGTTTGCGCAGCCGGGCAGCCGCGCGCGTGTTGCGTGGCACCAGTGACACGATGGGGCAGGGGTTCGCCGGCACGGGCAGGCCGGCGCGGCGCGCGGCGTCCTTGACGAACTGCGTGTTCACCTCCAGGCGTCGGCGCAAACCCTTATCCGAGCGAAGGAGGTTCAGCGACTCCATCACTCCGCACACCAGCGGCAGCGGCAGCGGCGTGTTGCCGGTAAACGCGTGGCTGTGCGCCAGGACTTTGTTCCGCAAGCCGCGCGTGCCCAGCACCGCGCCGCCATAAACGCCGAAGGCCTTGCTGAACGTCACCGTCCGGATGATACGGCGATCCGCGACCCCGAGCCATTCCGCCGTGCCGCGTCCGGATGCGCCGAGTGTGCCCGCGCCGTGCGCGTCATCCACCAGCAGCGCGCCACCGGACGGCAGTGCCCGCAGGTAATCCTTGAGTGGCGCGACCGCGCCGTCGTGCGCGAAAACGCCGTCGGTGAGCACCAGAGGCTTCGATCCCCGACCACAGCGGCGGAGAGCGCGCGCCAGGGCGTCGGCGTCCCGATGCTTGAAGGCGACGACGGGGCAATTCAAAAACTTCGCCGCGTCAACCAGGCTGGCGTGTGCCCGCTCGTCCACTAGCGCGTGCGAAAAATCTCCGGCCAGCGCCTGCGCGGCGGCGAGGTTCGTCAGATAGCCGCTGGACAGGACCACCGCGCTCTCGACGCCGAAGAAACCGGCGAGCTTTTCCTCCAGCAGTTCGTAGAGCGGATGATTGCCGGTGGTCATGCGCGACGCGGCGACGTTCAGTCCGAACTTCTCCAACCCCTCGCGCAACGCCTGCGTCACCACCGGATGGCTCGACAGGCGGAAGTAATCGCACCCGCCGAAGTAGGAGGGCTTCCGTCCCCGGTGGCGGACGAACGTGCGGTCAACCTGTTGAAGCGGCGGTGCCAGCGAGTGCATTGATCAAAAGGGTAAGGCGAGTTCGCGGCGCGGCGCACGGAGAAATTGCGGAGGCTGCGAATCGCCCGATTACGGTGAAGGTTTCCCCAACTGCTCCAGCCGTTTCTTCACCCGCGGCTCCGCTGGATTCAACTCCAGCGCCTGCTGCAGGAGCTTCACCGCCTCCGGTGCGCGGCTCGTGCGCGCGAGCAAATCCGCCAGGGGCAGGTACGGCTCGACAAACTCCGGCTTCACGCGCACGGCTTCGCGTAACGCCGCCAGTGCCTCCGTTTCGCGGCCCGCGCGCAGTTGCGCCAGGCCCAGATTCAAATGCGCCTCGGCATAATCCGGTTTGCGCGCCGCCGCCCGTTGAAAGTATTCCGCCGCCTCCGTGTGCCGCTGGCCGCGCGCGAGCACCAGGCCGAGCTGCATGAGCGCGTCCACCGATTCGGGCGCGCGATCCAGGCAGCGGCGCAACGCTTCCTCCGCCGCCGCGAATTTTTTTTGCAACAGCCGCGCCCGTCCCAGCAACAGCCATCCGTCGGCCGCTTCCGGGTAATCCGTCACCACGCGTGTCACCAGCGGTAGCGCGGCCTCCACCCGGCCGGCGCGCAACAGATGTTGCGCCTCGTCCACCCACGCCTGGCGGCCCGCGCGCAGTCGCGCGGCCTCGTTGGCGTACGCGTCCGGCCAGTCCGCGTCGGGCGACAGCGTGGAGGCGATGCGCGCGGCGCCTTGCGCGGCCGGGGCGTTGCCAAGTTTCTGCTGCGCGGCGCCGAGCAGCAGATACGCGGCGCGCGCCGTGTGTTGATCGGCCAGGCAACCGCGCAGATGCGTCGTGACTTCATCCAATCGCCCACGCGCGAACGCCGCCTTCGCCGAGCCGAGCAGCGCCATCGGATGATCCACGCGGCGGCGCAGCAGTTCTTTGAGATGAAGTTCTGCCTCGTCCAGCGCGCCCCGTTCCGTCAGCGTTTCGGCCAGTTTCAAACGTGGCACGTCGGTGGACTCGCCCGCCAGTTCCGCCGCGCGCCGCAGCTTCGCCAGCCCGGCCTCCGCCTGTTCTGGCAACCACACCAAGCCGTGGAAGTAAGCCCACCGCGCCTCACGGGGACTGAACCGTTCCGCCTGATCGAGGCAGAACCGGGCCTCCGCGTGGAAGTCATAGTTGCGCAACACCAGCCCCAGTCGGCCCCACGCTTCGCCCGAACGCGGGGATTTCTTCACCGCCGACACGTTTTCCTGCAACAACGCTGCGATGGCACGGTCGAGTCCCGTGGTTGCAATTTCGGGCGGCTTGGGTGACGCGGCGTCTCGCCAGACCAACATGGCGACACCAACCGCCAGCGCGACGGCAATCAAAGACGCCAATAACCAGCGGCGAGGGCGAGCGGTGGGTTTCTGCTTCATAACGGTGATGCCCGCCCCTCGCCTTTGCGCAACACCAGCAGCCGATCCGCCGCGCCGCCGGGAAATGCTTCCCGAGTGCCGTCGGGCCAGAGCACCTCAATGGAGTCGAACTTTTCCGTCGCACCCAGTCCGAAGTGGGCGCGCGGGTCGTGGCTGCACAAGAAACTGTAGGCGGGGTTCACCAGCCGCCACCAGCGTCGTGCGCCGGCCTGCACGACCAACTCCGCGCCATACGCATCGCGTCCGCCCGCGCCAGGATCAATCGCCCGCACCGTCAGCCAATGGCCGCGTTGCGGCGCGACATTGCGAAGGAGGCGGGCGGGCGAGGCGATGCTCGTCACGAGCAGGTCGGTCGCGCCGTCGTTGTCCAGATCGCCGGTGGCCAGCCCGCGCCCGACGGAGGGTTGCGTGCAGAGGGCCGGTTGCTCCGGCGAGAGATCGGTGAACTTGCCGTGGCCGTCACCAGAGAAGAGTTGATGGCGTTGCGCGTACGGCCGCCAGAAGTTCGGCACGTCAGCAGGCGGCGGCGCGGGCGTGTCGCCGCGATGGATGCGGCCATTGACGAGCGCGAGATCCAGCGCGCCGTCGTTGTTGAAGTCGGCGAACAGCGCGCCAAACCCGGTGCCACGCCACGACGCGTTGGCCAGGCCGGCGGCGACGACCCGATCCTGGAAGACGCCGCGAGGGTTCTGTGTCCAGAGCGCGTGGAACTCTTCCGAGAGATGCGTGACAAACAGGTCCAACAACCCGTTGCCGTCCACGTCGCCGAGCGCCACGCCCATGTTTGCGGCGGGCTGGCCCATCGCGTTGAACGCGAGTCCGCGTTGCGCCGCCTCTTCGCCGAAGGTGCCGTCGCGGCGGTTAATGAAGAGGCGATTGGGCCGCGCGTCGTCCGCGAGAAAAATGTCGGGCCAGTGATCACCGTCGAAGTCCGCGCACACGACGCCAAGCGCGGGACCGGGGCGGCGCGCGAGGCCGGACGGGATGGTGACGTCTTCAAAGAGGGTTCGTGTCGGCTCCCTCACCGCGTCGGCTTCTCCCGCCCGGGGCGTGGACGGCTCATCCGTGCGGCGACCACGATTGCGAAAGAGCCGGCTGACCGTTCCGGCAAAACCGTGCGGTCCGCAATACTCCAACGAGCCGCGAGCGTCGTAGCATTTGTGCGTCGGGTCGTAGTCCACGTAGTTGGCGATGACGAGGTCGAGCCAGCCATCGCGGTCGTAGTCGAAGAACGCGGCGGACACGCCCCAGCGGGGGTTGTCAATCCCGGCGGATTTCGTGATGTCGGTGAAGGTGCCGTTGCCGCTGTTTTGAAAGAGCCGCGCGCCGCCGTATTCAGTAACGAGCACGTCAGTCCAGCCGTCGTTGTTCACGTCGCCCGCCGCGACGCCCATGCCCCAGCCGGCCACGTCGAGACCGGAGCCGGCGCTCGCGTCCTTGAAATGGCCGGCGGGTTCCTGATGAAAGAGTTGGTTCCGCGAGCGGGAGTTTGGTCCGGCGTTTTGGAGAAGGTAAATGTCCAGCCGCCCGTCGTTGTCGTAATCGAGCAGCGCCGCGCCGGAGCCGATGTGTTCGGGCATGAAGAAGTTCGTGCCCGTTTCATGAACGAAAGCCAGGCCGGAACGCGCGGTGATGTCTTCGAACCACTGCGGAGATACGGCGCGCTCGGAGGCGGCGGAAACAGCCGGGGGCGTTTCGGGCGGTTTGCCGCAGCTCGGGCAGAGCAGAATGACCAGGAGCAGCGAAGAAAAATGGAGGTTCATCTTCTCCTGCCCGGCGCTACTTCCCCATCGCCGCCCGCCCGGCCTCCAGTTGCGCGAGCACCGCTTCGACATCATAGACGCACCCGCCCCAGGTGCCGCCGCCGGCCAGTTGCAGCGCGGCCCACAGGCGCGTGTCGTCTGGCAATTGCGCGGCGGGCGCGAGGTCTTCGCGCGAAGGGCGGCGGGCCAGCACTTGGGCGCCTTCCTGCACGGAGAACCTTTTTCCCGTCGCGCCGCCTTCGCCCACCAAGTCCAGCGTGCCCTCCAGCTTCGTCCGATCAATCACGATACGAATCCAATCACCGTCGCGCAGTTTGCCGAGCGGCCCGCCCGCCAGCGCCTCCGGGCCGACATGGCCGATGCACGCGCCGGTCGAGACGCCGGAGAAGCGTGCGTCCGTGACGAGCGCGACGTGCTTGCCGAACGGGAGGTGCTTCAACGCGGAGGTCAGTTGATACGTCTCCTCCATGCCCGTGCCCAGCGGGCCGCAGCCCGCGAGCACCAGCACGTCACCGGCGGCGATGTACCCTTTCTTGATCGCCGCGATGGCATCGCTCTCATGAACGAACACACGCGCCGGGCCTTCCTTGCGATACACGCCGTCGGCGTCCACGACGGACGGATCAATCGCCGTGCTTTTGATGACGCTGCCTTCGGGCGCGAGATTGCCGCGCGGGAACGTGATGGTGTTGGTCAAGCCGCGCGCCGCCGCCCGTTCGGGCGACATGATGACGTCGTCGGGGTCCACGCCGTCCTGCTGTTGGAGGATTTCGCGGAAGCGCTGCCGGCGCGCGGAAGTTTCCCACCAGTTCAAATTATCTTCGAGCGTTTCCCCCGTGGCGGTGAGGACGCTTGTGTCGAGTGCGCCCAGCCGCCGCAGGTGCAACATGACTTCCGGCACGCCGCCCGCGAGGAAGACCCGCACCGTCGGATGATGCGTCGGCCCGTTGGGCAGCACGTCCACGAGGCGCGGCACGCGGCGGTTGATGGCGATCCAGTCCTCCACGGTCGGACGCGACAGCCCCGCCGCGTGTGCGATGGCGGGAATGTGGAGCAGCAGATTCGTCGAACCGCCGAAGGCCGCGTGGATGGCTATCGCGTTGCGAATGCTCGCGGGCGTGAGGATGTCCTTCATCGCCAGGCCGCGCCGTTCCAGCTCGCAAACCGCGCGAGTCGAGCGCACCGCCATGTCCGTCCAGACCGGCTGCCCGGACGGCGCGAGCGCGGAATGGGGCAACGACATGCCCAGCGCCTCGCCAACCACCTGCGACGTTGCCGCCGTGCCGAGGAACTGGCAGCCGCCGCCCGGCGAAGCGCACGCGCGGCAGCCGAGGTCGGCGGCTTCCTGCAACGAGATCAAGCCGTGAGAAAAACGCGCGCCGATGGTTTGGATCGCGCCGGCGTCCTCGCCGTTCTCCGGCGGGAGCGTCACGCCGCCGGGCACGAGCACGCCCGGCAGGTTCTTTGATCCAGCCAGCGCCATCATCATTGCCGGGAGTCCCTTGTCGCACGTCGCGATGCCGAGCACGCCCACGCGGCGCGGCAGCGAGCGGATGAGCCGGCGGAAGATTTGCGCCGCGTCGTTGCGAAACGGGAGGCTGTCGAACATGCCGGTGGTGCCTTGCGTGCGGCCATCGCACGGGTCCGAACAGCAGGCCGAGAACGGCAGCGCGCCGAGTCGCCGCAGCTCCACCGCCGCCGCCTGCACGAGCAGGCCGATTTCCCAGTGGCCGGTGTGGTAGCCGAGCGCGATGGGTTTGCCGTCCGGCGCGCGCAGGCCGCCTTGGGTGCTGAGGATGAGGAATTGTTTGCGCCCGACTTCAGACGGTTCCCAGCCCATGCCGGCGTCCTGGCTCAACCCGAAAATGTCGCCGCTGGGGCGGTCGCGGAGCATTTCTTCCGTCAGCGGCAGACGGCCGGCGGGGCCGCGTGCCTTGGTTTGAAGCTGAAAAATATTCTCGTTGGCGGAGGAAACCAGTTCGGCGGCGAGGCTCATGGCCGGACTTTGCCACGGACCGGCGGATTAGACACGTAGAAAGCGCGGAAGCAATGGGGCAACCGTGAAGGAATGCACGCGCGCGAATTTTCGCCCGCACCTGAAACCGCGCCGGCGGGCGCGTTAGCGCTCGGTGATGAGACGGAGGCGTTGGGCCGCGCGGCGGGCGTGGTAATGCATGATCAACTTCACGCGCGCGCCCTTGCCCGGTTCATCGGCCTGCGGCTCGGCGGGAGCCAGCTTGAAACCCGCGTCCTCCGACCATTGCACCGGCAGTCTTCGTTTCCTGGTCCGCGAATCAATATGCTTCGTCATGAGAACTTTCGTTTCCCGATCAAACGGCGTGGGGTGCATCGTCGTGATTCCATCACCCACGCTGTTCCTCTCCCGGGAGGAGCTTACTAGGTGTATCGGCAGGAAACGGAATGTCGTTAGCGGCGAGGAAAAAGTATGTTCGTCGGGAGCAGTTGGACGGAAAGGCATTTCTTCGCGCATGTCACTGGTTTAACGATGGTGAACCTTTGGTGGATGCACCGGTTTAGGTTTCCCTCCTTGGCACCAGCCGCGAAGTGCGGGGCTTAAAAAGTTTCCGCGATGGCCGAGCGCAACGTCGCGACGATGCGCCGGACTTGCGCCTGCGTGGTGCAGTAGGGCGGGATCAGCACCACGACGTTGCCGATCGGCCTGGTCAGCACGCCGCGCCGCGCCATCGCCTCGCAGACGCGGATGCCCGCGCGCTCACGCAAATCGAACGGTGCCCGGGTGCGCCAGTCCCGGACGAGTTCCACGCCGGTGACCAGGCCGGCCTGGCGCACGTCGCCGACGTTCGGCGAAGGCCAGAGCGTCGCCAGTTCCTCACGAAGCGCCTGCTCCAACACCTCACGCGCGCGGATGGACGCCGGGCTTTGCAGCAAGTCCAGGCTGGCCAGCGCCGCCGCCGCGCCGAGCTGGTTCGCGGTGAAGCTGTGGCCGTGGAAAAACGTTTTGAATTCCGAGTAGTCGCCGAGAAAGGCCTCGAACACGGCTTGGGTCGTGAGTGTTGCCGCCATCGGCAGGTAGCCGCCGGTGAGTCCCTTGGCCAGCGCGAGGAAGTCCGGCTGCACGCCTTCGTGGTGAGAAGCGAAAAGGCTGGCAGATGGGAAAGTGGGAAAGTGAGCGGGTGAGAGCGTCCCTTTTTCCCGCCAGCTCACTTTCCCACCTGCCAGTTCTGCCGTCTGCGGAACCAAGCCAGTCCGCCCAAACCCCGTCATCACCTCATCCGCGATCAACTGTGCGCCATGGCCGCGCGCGATCTCCGCCACGCGGCGCAGCCAGCCGCGCGGTTGCGGAATCATCCCCGCCGCACCCTGCATCAACGGCTCGACGACCAGCGCGGCGTACGGATTGCCCCGCTTCTTTTGCGCGGCGAACTTCTGTTCCACCTTGCCCACGCATTCCCAGTTGCACTGGCGGTAGTCGCGGGCGTCGGCGCGTTCCGGCTTCGCACGGTTGAACGGGCAGCGGTAGCAGTAAGGCGCCATCACCGTGTCGGTTTTGAACAGCAGTCCGGCGTAAGCTTTGTGGAACAGGTCAACGTGGCCGGCGCTCACCGCGCCGATGGTGTCGCCGTGATAAGCACCCGCGAGCGAAAGAAACCGAGGTCGTTTCAAACCCCGTGTCCGCCGGGCAAATTCATAGGCCAGCTTGATCGCGACCTCCATCGCGGTTGAGCCGTCGTCGGAGAAAAAAACTTTGGCCAACTGGCCGCCCGCCATGCGCAATGGGTTCGCGGCCATCACGAGTTGTTCCGCCAGCAACGACGCCGGCTCGTTGGCAAAGCCCAGGGCCGACGAGTGGGCGATCTTTTTCAACTGGCGCTGGATGGCGGCGTTGATCTTCGGATGGTTGTGGCCGTGAAGGTTCGTCCAGATCGAAGCGTTCGCGTCGAGGTAACGCCGGCCGCGCGCGTCCCGCAAGACCGCGCCCTTGCCCCGTGTGATGACAATCGGCTCGCGCCGGAGCCAGTCGCGCATCTGCGTGAACGGGTGCCAGACGTAACGGCGGTCGAGTTGGGCGAGGCGATGCACGGTCAGGAGCGGTGGTTCAGCGCGGCGAGCAACTGGGTGACATCGGCGGCGGTGTGGGCGGCGGTGACCGTGAGGCGCAGTCGAGCTTCGCCGCGCGCCACCGTCGGATAGCGAATGGCGGGGATGAAGACGCCGCGTGCGCGCAGTTCCGCCGCCAGCCGCATCGCTTTCTCTTCCTCGCCAAGAATCAGCGGAAGGATGGCGCTGCGCACCGGTGCCAGCGTCCACGGGCCGCCAATGAGTCCGTTCTTCACCTGGTCCACGCGCGCCCAGAGTTGCCGCCGCCGTGTTTCGCCCTCGGCTGATTGCACGAAGCGCACACCGGCGGCGGCGGCGGCGGCGGTCGCCGGCGGCGGCGCGGTGGAGAAAATAAAACTGCGGGCGCGGTTGATAAGCAGTTCAATCAGCGCCCGCGAACCGCAGATGTAGCCGCCCGCCGCGCCGAGCGCCTTGCCGAGCGTGCCCATCTGGATCTCAACGCGGTCAGCCAGTTCATACGCTTCGGCCAGCCCGCGCCGGTGTTCGCCAAAAAGCCCGGTGGCGTGGGCCTCGTCGAGCATCAGCCACGCGCCGTGCTGGTCCTTCAACTCGACGATCTCGCGCAGCGGGGCGAGGTCGCCGTCCATCGAGAAGACGCTTTCGGTGACGATCAAGACTCGCGGTTTGGAGTTTCTGGTTTCGAGTTTCGAGTTGGCCAACCGCGTGTCGGCCCACTTCAGGATTTTTGCCAGGTCGTCGGGGTCATTATGGGCGAAGACGCGCAGTTTCGCGCCGCAGAGGCGGGCGGCGTCCACGATGGAGGCGTGAACGAGTTTATCAATGACGATGACATCGTCCTTATCCAGCAACGCGCCGATGACACCGAGAGCCGCAGCGTAGCCGGAGGAAAAACTGAGCGCGGCTTCCGTGCCCTTGAAGCCGGCGAGCGCTTCCTCCAACTGGTGATGCGGCGCCAGCGAACCGCAGATGAGCCGCGAGGCGCCGCTGCCGGCGCCGAAATCGTCGAGCGCCTGCTTCGCCGCATCCTTGAGCGCGGGTTCGTTGGCCAGGCCGAGATAATCGTTGGAGGAAAAATTCAGCAGCGAGCCGCTTGTGCCAGTAATCGCCGGTTTGGAAACAGGCAGTGGGGTTGGCGCCAACGCCTGCCTTTGTCCGGCGGGCGCCTCGCCCGCCGTGCCTGCTGCGGGCGGGGCGCCCGCAGGACTTTCGCTGGCGAGGGCGCCAGCGCCACTTTCCAGGCAGACTCGAAGATGTGGCGACTGCGGCGAATCCACGCGGCGCAACTCGCGATACAGGCCATCCGCGCGGATGCCCGCGAGACGCGCGTTCAACTCGTTTTCAAACTCATCATTCACCACGCGGCTGAAGCTAACAAATGGCGGAGAACTTTGAACACTGAATCGCAGGCGCGTTTCACGTCCACGGCGCGACGCGGCTGTCGAGTTGGAAAACCTGGCCGGAGATGTTTTGCGTTCCGGCCAGGAAGACGATGAAGCGCGCAACTTCGGCCACGGAGTTGAGACGGCCCAGCGCGTTGGCGGCGGCGAATGCGGCGAGTTGCGATTCGGTGAGTCGCGCGGTCATCGGCGTCGGCAGCACGCCGGGCAGCACGGCGTTGACGCGGAGGTTGCGCGAGCCGACTTCGCGGGCGAGCGATTGGGTGAGGCCGAACAATCCGGCCTTGGCGGCGGCGTAGTTGGCCTGTCCGCGCGCGCCACAAAGGCCACTGAACGAGGTGAGGTTGATGATGTGGCCGTCGCGCTGTTTGATCATCGGGCGCAACACGGCTTGCGAGCAGAGGAACGCGCCTTTCAAATTCACGGCGAGAACCTTGTCCCAATCTTCGTCGCTCATCCGCTCGACAAGCTGGTCGGCGGTGACTCCGGCATTGTTGATCAGTACGTCGAGACGGCCCCAGCGGGCGAGGGTTTGCGCCACTGCTTCGGCGGCCTGTGCGGGCTGCGTGACGTCGAGCGGAACGGTCCACACGCGTTCCGCTTCGGACGGCGGCGGGTTGCGATGATGCGCGGCGACGACGCGCCAGCCCTGTGCGACGAACTCGCTGACGAGGCCCCGGCCCAATCCGCCGGCGGCGCCGGTGATGAGGACGACGCGCTCGTGTGCGGCGGGCGCGCTCATGTGCTCGGCGCGATGGCCCACTGGCCGTCAATCATGGACGCCGCTACGTCGCCGGCGTGATGCACCACGGCGTCGTGCGCGTCAGACGCCTTGCCGGTGAACGGAATGGAGATCAGATCGGCCAGGGCATTCGGGGACAGTTCGCCCAGTTCGCCGCGCCGGCCCAGGGCTTGCGCGCCGTTCATCGTCGCCATTTGGAGAATCGTGGCGGGTGCCACGTCGGGGTACTTTGTGGCGAAGGCTTTCATTTCGGCGAAGAGGTTCAACTCGACCGGTTCGCCCCGCGTGGTGCGAACACTGGCGAGGCTGTCCGTGCCCAGGCAGAGGTTCACGCCCGCCGCCGCCAGTGCTTCGCGCGGGAAATGCAGGTGGCGAAAATACGCATGGCTGCGGGGGCAATGCACGACGCTCACGCGGTTCCCGCCCAGCGTGGCCGCGTCGTCGCGCCAGAGGTAATTCACATGCGCGGCCAGCAGGTTTTCGCCGAGGTAGCCGCAGCGTTCGAGGTGGCGCACGGGCGAGCCGAGGCCGCAGTCGGACATGTCGCGCTGGCTTTTCAGCCAGTCGTAGAGCGCGCCGTGGCGATACAGAAACATCTCGAACTCCGACTCGGATTCGGAGACGTGCGTGGTGAGCCGCCAGCCGTGTTGGCGCGCGGCGCGGGCGGCCAGTTCCAGCAGTTCGCGCGACGTCGAGTACGGCGCGTGCGGCGAGAGACCCGCGCGCGTGGCGGCGTCCGGCAGCGCGGCCCACTCGCGCGCCGCCGCGCCCACAATTTCATCCGCCGTCGGCTGGGGACGGATGTTGATGAGCTCGCGGAAGGAGATCACCCGCAGCGGCGTGGCCGCCCACATTTCGGGCAACAGTTCCGGTACCGCCTCGATGTCGGCGACGGTCGTAACGCCTGAGCGCAGGAGCATCTTCGCGCCGTGCAGCCAGGATTGTGCGAAGTCGGCGTAGCTCCATTCGGCCTTGAGCGCGACGATGGCTTTGATCCAGTCGGCGAAGTTCTTCGGCGGCGAAATTTTCCCCGCCATCCCGGTGTAATCGAGATGGCAGTGCGCGTTGATGAGGCCGGGGAGAAGAATGTGGTCGCCCAGATCCACCGCGTCCGCGCGCTCTGCCGCTGTCAGGTCAGCCCAGCGACCGACGGACACGAGGCGGCTCCCGGCGATGACGACCGCGCCGTCGTCAACCGGCGGGCGAACGACGGGCAGAACCAGGCGGGCGCGAAGAATCATGACGGGCGGCGGGGCGAGTGGAGCGATCCAGATCGCGCGCACTCCTCGAACTGCTGCGGTTCAACCGCCGACGGCGTTAAAGGTCCGCGTCCTGCCGTTTCCGCTTCGTGCGCGAGGCTTCGGTGTGTTTGAGCGCCTTGTGCTTGCTGTGACGCTTGCGGATCTGCTGCTCGATTTTCTTGGTGACCAGATCAATCGCCGCGTAGAGATCGGCTTCGTAATCCTCGGCGTAGAGATCGGGGCCGCGCATGGCCAGACGCATGGAACATTTGAACTGCCGGTCGCTGGCCTTGCTGGTATCGTGTTCCAGGATGACGCGCACGTCCATGGCGAAACGGTCGAGGTGCTCCAACTTTTCAACGCGCGTGACGATGTGGTCTTCAATCGCTTTGGTCAGCGTCACGCTGTGCGGCATGATAATCAATTTCATGCGCGTAGGGTGCGCCGGCGGCTGGAGAAAATCCAGCGAAACCTGACGCGGAATTGACCGGGATCAAACTCCCCCCGGTCCGCCGTGTCCGGCGACGTGAAACTTGAAACCTTGCGCTCGGCGGCGCGCTCTTCTTTAATCCCCGCCGTGCCAACCCGGGTCATCGCAGTAGCCAATCAAAAAGGTGGTGTGGGCAAGACCACCACCGCCGTCAACCTCGCCGCCTGCCTTGCCGCCACGGGCAAGCGCGTGCTCCTCTTCGACCTCGACCCGCAGGCCAACGCCACCAGCGGGCTGGGCCTGGAAAAAACCGAGGGCGCCAGCGCCTACCGCGCGCTCCTCGGCGAAGGCCCGCTGCTCGAAAAAATCCAGCGCACCGCCTGGGAGCGCCTCGACATCGTGCCCAGCGAAGTGGACCTGTGCGGCGCGGACATCGAACTGGCGCGTCTGGACAACCACCTCGGCCGCGTGAAGCTGGCGCTCGCGCCGGTGGTGGACAGCGGCCGCTTCGATCTGATCGTGATTGACTGCCCGCCGTCACTGGGCGTCCTGACGTTGAACGCGTTCGCCGCCGTCGAGAGCCTGCTCGTGCCGCTGCAATGCGAGTATTACGCGCTCGAAGGCGTCTCGATGATCCACCGCGTGCTCGGCCAGTTGCGCGACACCGGCGTCAACCCCGGACTGGAACTGCTCGGTGTGGTGATGACGATGTTCGACGGGCGCACGAAACTCTCGCAGCAGGTGGTCGGCGAAGTGCGCGAACATTTTGGCGCGAGCGTCTTCGAGTCCGTCATCCCGCGCACCACGCGCCTGGCGGAAGCGCCGAGCCACGGCCAGCCGATCATCTACTACGACAAATACAGCGCGGGCGCGTCCGCGTATGAGGTGCTGGCGCAGGAGGTGGCGGGGCGTTTGAAGTTGTGAATGCCAATGTCTGGCTTCGCCTAATCCGCCTTGCAGTCACCGCGCTGGGATTTTGCGTCGCCGCCGCGCCGCTGCCCGCGCAGCTATCCCTGTCCGGCGCACGCCCCGGCGCTCCTGCCAAGTGGGACGTGCTGGAAGGCTGCAGCCTTATCAACACAGCCGCGCACGACGGCGACAGCTTCCATGTGAAGTACGGCGGACGCGAATACATCTTCCGGTTATACGGCGTGGACGCACCGGAGACGGACACCGCTTATCCTGAGCGCATCCGCGAGCAGGCAGCCCACTTTGGCATCTCCGAAAGCGTCCTGCTCGAACTTGGTCAGGAGTCGAAGCGGTTTTCAGAAGTGTTTCTGAAGGGCCGCTTCACCGTCGTCACCGTTTGGGAAAACGCGCGCGGTGCCAGCAAGCTCGTCCGCTTCTACGGGATTATTCTGGCCAACGGAATGAACCTCGGCGAAGAACTCGCGCGCCGGGGCTTGGTGCGCGTGTACGGAAAACCGGCCAACTGGCCCGATGCGGCGGCCGGAATGAAATCAACGGCCAGGCTCCATGAACTGGAGACCGAGGCCAAAGCCCAGCGTCTGGGCGGGTGGAAAAAAGCGGTGGCACGGTCGCAGCCCGGCGCGAAGGCGCGGCGCGGCGCCATCAACGTCAACACCGCAAGCGCATCCGACCTGGAGAAGTTGCCCGGCATCGGCCCCGCGCTTGCGCAACGCATTATTTCGGGCCGACCCTACCGCACCGCCAGCGATTTGGCTCGCGTGAAAGGCATTGGGCCAAAAACCGTGGAAGAACTTCGTCCGTTGGTGTCCACCGGTGGCAAGTGAACCACGCCTCAATAAACATCCCGCAGATACCGCCGCTCCGTCTTCATCAAGGTGACATTCACGTATTCCGCCGCGGCTGCCGCCGTTTGCCCGAAAGCCGCCGCCGCCCCTCGCCCCAATTTCACCGCCAAAACTTCGGACAACCTCGTCGGAGTTTGGAAGAACGTTGCCGAAACCCAAACCATCGCCGCCGAAGACCGGGACTTCGTCGCCGACGCCTCCGACAACGCTGGAGAAGCTTCCGACAAGACCGCCGATGCCTTTGACAACGCTGGCGAAGGCTCGGATAACGCCGCCGAACCGCCGCACCGCGCCGTCGCTGCCCCGCGAACCGACTGATCGCCCCACCTCGGTTTTCTGTATTTGATTTATGCTGAACATGTTCCGAATCACGTCGCGTGACCGCGTGCGCTCGCCGTGGTTCGGTCTGCCGCCACGCTTCAATTCGTTAATATTTCAACGACGCCGACACCCGGTCCGCTCCACAATCGCACGAGACATTGTCCAGAATTGAGACACGTTATATTTCGCGAACCACCCCCCGCCGCCACCAATACCAGCAACCTGACCATTTCCGAGGCGGACTTTCGTACGACGGGCAGGACCTCGTGATTGATGGCGCCACGATGTCCAACTTGAAACTTGAAACTTGAAACTCGGAACTTGCGAAAGCCTCCCTGCTCCTCACCAACGGCGCGGTCCTCACCCATTCCGACCCGCCTCCCAAACTCACAAACTCGATTTGACTGTTTCCAATGAAGTCGTTGTTTCGACCAACAGCCGGATAGACGTGAGTGCGCGCGGCTATTTGCCGTGGCGCACCACGGGCAACACGACGATTGGCGCAGCTACCGGACGCCGCGACGTCAGGACTCAAAAAAGCGAGCAAAGCCCTGCGCCCGGAGCGCCGTTTTCAACTCTTCGTCATGCGTCCATAACCGGCCATCCAGATGCAACGTGAGCGCCACATACGGAGTGTCCTTCTCGTCCACTGCTTTGCACAGCCGGTAGGCCTCCATCCAGGTGTTCAGCGGAATGTTCGCCTCGTTCACAAACTCCAGGCGGCTCACCAACGTATGCAGCGCGTTCAGCAATTCGTCTTCGGTCACTTTCGCCGCTCGTGCCAGCCGCTCCCTGTGCTTGAACAACTCCACGAACAGGAAACGCGGCGAGAAAAACTCCACCCTCGCGTCCGGCCCCAAGCGGTCCCGCAAATCACCGCGTCCCGCCGCCAGCGCTTTGAAGGCGATGTTCGCGTCCACCACGACGCAACGGGCATTCATCACTCAGCCGGCGGAATGAACCGGTCTTTGTTCTTCGTCCACCAATCCGCTTTGATTTCTTCCGCCAGGCGATCTGCGTCTCCTTCGCTCAAGTGGCTTTGGCGCGCGACGGCTTCCAAGCGCAGCCAATCCACAAAGGAACTCACCCGTTCCGGCGGTACCTCATCCCTCGGAATCGTCACGCGCATTCCCGCATCCGTCGCTTCAACCGTAATCATGCCTGAACTTTACCGGCTTTGCGCCCTCCGTCAACTTTCCCCTTTCCAAACGCCGCCAAATCGGCATACTGTGCCTCATAGCCTGAGAAGAAGAACCATGCACTGGGAAGCTTGCTGAACCGCCTGCCAAACCACCGCCAAGGAGACGACATGAAAATCCCGATCTTGAACCACGGATTTCCCGGATGCACACGGATATCGGATTTCCCTCTCCGCGCTGGGGAGATGCCCCTCGCCCATCGGTTCCCTTCTCCCGTCGGACGGGAGAAGGTGCCGCAGCCGGATGAGGGCAAGGGAGTGGGTCTGGGAGAGGGTGGCCGCAGGCCGGGTGAGGGAAGGGCATCTGGACCAAGGGTGAGGCGCTTTCCGTTCCGACTCCTACTCGTCATCTAATCTTACTCTCAACTGATTTGAACCACGGATTTCGTCGGAGAGTCAGGGCGTAGAGGCGGCCGACCCGCGCGTCTATCTCCAACTCCACCAACCCCACCCACGTGTTGTGTTCAGGCCGGTGTGAGTTCGCGGGCGTGCGTGATTTCACGTTGGCCGACCCGGCGCACCTGTGTCGTCTCCAGCGTCACCACGGCGGCGGTCTTCCCTGCCAGCGTCGTGAACTCGACTTCGTAGGCAAGTCCGTCCCGGTAAACATGCACCACCGTTCCCACGTCACCGGCCTCCAGACCCTCGGCGGGGATCGGGGCCGTCAGGACCACTCGTTCGTGCTCTTTAATCATAGCTCGCTTTCAGTCTTCGTGCGGATAGGCCGTCACCAAACGCGGCGCCGCCTGTCCACGGTCAACAATCCAAATCGTGCGCACCAAAGGCGCCTTGCCACCGGGCGTTTCCAGGCAACCGTCCAGAATATACTTCTGCCCGTGTGGGGATTCCATGCTTTTGATAGCCTCCGTCGCCTCGGCCAGTCGGCGGAGCGCCCCCGCCAGTGCGGACCAATCATCCCGGCTGAAGCCCAGCGCCAGAAAGAAGTCGGCCTTGCCCCCGTTGTCGGGATGCGCCGCGTTGAGCAAGTAATCCACAATCTTTTCGCGCTCGACGATTGCCTTGTCTGCATTGGACAGCTTCATTTTCCGATGCGCAACTCCACCAAGGCGCGCGCGCTCTCCGCCGTCAGGCAACGCGTGATGGGGTCCAACAACCGATCCAGCACACTGGCAGTTTCACCACTTTTCATGCCCTCAGTTTAGCGCAATCACCGCTCGCAGTGAACCTATTTTTCACGCTGGCCAAACACGCACCTGTTGAAACGCTTGCACTATGAATCCCAAAAGATTGTTTCAACAGATTCGGAGGACTGCTATGAAGAGCAGAGTTGTTCGGAGCGTTCAAAGCCTCTTCAGGACGGGGCTGATTCCTGCCCTCGCTTTTTCCATCCGCTGCGTTCACCCCGCCGCCGGTTGAAAACTCCGGCTGAAACTGTACTGACTTTCCCCTTTCCAAACGCCGCCAAATCGGCATACAGTGCCGCATAGCCTGAGAAGAAGAACCATGCACTGGGAAACTTGCTGAACCGCCTGCCAACCACCGCCAAGGAGACGACATTAAAACCCCGATTTTTAACCACGGATGGCTCGGATGGACACGGATGGGAGAGGGTGCCAAAGGCGGGTGAGGGCCTCTCTCGCCCCGGAGCGCGGTCAGCCTCGTCCGCCGCAGCGGGAATGCAGTTGACCACGGATTTCCCGGATGCACACGGATGAATCGCCTCAAGCTTCCAAACGTCGCCGCTCAAAGCGTCACCGGACGGATCAAAACCGGCCCGTTGCGGCAGAGTCGATCCGGCTACCCGGTTCGTGTAAGTGGCAAGTTCCCCAGTTGAGAGTCGCCTCCCGGTGGCCGACGCTTTCGCGTTGCCCTCAAAACGCCCGTCCGTATCATCGGCCTTGAAGAAACACCATGGCCCGCACTAAATCCAACGGCACAAAAGAGTCCTCCACCGCCACCATCGGCTTCGAGGCGAAGCTCTGGCTTACCGCCGACAAGCTGCGCAACAACATGGACGCGGCGGAATACAAGCACGTCGTCCTCGGCCTCATCTTCCTCAAATATATCTCCGACACCTTCGAGGAACACCGCGCCAAGCTCCTCGCGGGTCAGGGCGACTACGCCGGGGCCAACGCCGAAGACCCCGACGAATACAAAGCCGAGAACGTCTTCTGGGTGCCCGCCGATGCCCGCTGGTCCCACCTCCAAGCCAGCGCCAAGCAGCCCACCATCGGCAAGACCGTGGACGACGCCATGGTCGCCATCGAGCGCGACAACCCGCGCCTCAAGGGCGTCCTCCCCAAGGACTATGCCCGCCCCGGCCTCGACAAACAGCGCCTCGGTGAACTCATCGACGTCATCGCCACCATCGAACTCACCGCCGCCAGCGAGGGCGAGAAGACCCACCGCTCCGTCGATCTCCTCGGCCGCGTTTACGAATACTTCCTCACCCGCTTCGCCAGCGCCGAGGGCAAGAACGGCGGCCAGTTCTACACCCCGTCCTGCGTCGTGCGCTGCCTCGTCGAGATGCTCGCCCCCTACAAAGGCCGCATCTACGATCCCGCTTGCGGCTCCGGCGGCATGTTCGTGCAGTCGGAAAAGTTCGTCGAATCCCACGGCGGCAAGCTGGGCGACATCAGCATCTACGGACAGGAGAGCAACGCCACCACCCGCCGCCTCGCCGTGATGAACCTCGCCCTGCGCGGCATCGAGGCCGACTTCGGCCCCGAGCACGCCGACACCTTCCGCCGCGACCTCCATCCCGACCTCCGCGCCGACTACGTCCTCGCC
>JANNEF010000418.1:0-14089 GCA_031378375.1 Verrucomicrobiota bacterium
GATCAAGTTCGCCGAGTCGGTGAAGAAGAAGGACAAGGCCGACGTGGTCGAGGATGAATGGCGCAAGGGCACCGTCGAGGCGCGCCTCAGTCACGCGCTGGTGAAGGGCATCGTGGATTTCATTGACGCCGACATCGAGGAAGCGCGGCAGAAATACGCCCGCCCGCTCCTCGTTATCGAAGGTCCACTCATGGCGGGGATGGATGTCGTCGGCGACTTGTTCGGCTCTGGCAAGATGTTTCTGCCGCAGGTCGTCAAATCCGCCCGCGTGATGAAAAAAGCCGTCGCCTACCTGCTGCCCTTCATGGAAGCGGAGAAGAAGGCCGCTGGCGGCGTGCATCGGAACGCCGGCAAAATCCTGATGGCCACCGTCAAGGGCGACGTGCATGACATCGGCAAGAACATCGTTGGCGTCGTGCTCGGCTGTAACAATTACGAAATCATCGATCTTGGCGTCATGGTGTCGTGCGAAAAGATTCTCCAGGCCGCCCGCGAACACAATGTGGACGTCATCGGCCTCAGCGGCCTCATCACGCCCTCGCTCGACGAAATGGTTCACGTTGCTCGCGAGATGGAGCGCCAGGGTTTCAAGATTCCGTTGCTCATCGGCGGTGCCACGACCAGCAAGGCACACACGGCGGTGAAGATTGCGCCTGGTTACACGCAGCCGGTGGTCCACGTCCTCGACGCCAGCCGCGCGGTTCCAATCGTAGGGAGCCTGATCAGCGCCGAGAACAAGCCCGCGTTCGTGGAAACGGTTCGTGTTGAGTATGAGCGCCTGCGCACCCAGCACGCGGGGCAGACGGTCAAACTACTCTCTATCGAGGAAGCGCGACGGCATGCGCCGAAGTTCGACTGGACGAAGGCTGACGTGCCCCAGCCGGACTTCACCGGGCCGCGTGCGTTGAACGAGTTCCCACTCGTGGACATAGTTCCTTTCATTGACTGGTCGCCGTTCTTCCACACTTGGGAATTGCGTGGACGTTATCCGGCAATTCTTCAGCACGAGCGCCATGGCGAGGAAGCCCGCAAGCTGTTCACCGACGCGCAGGCATTGCTCGACAAAATCGTCCGCGAGAAACTTATCACCGCCCGGGGCGTCTATGGCTTCTTCCCGGCCAACTCCGTCGGTGACGACGTGGAACTCTACACCGACGAAACCCGCACCAAGGTGCTGACGACGATCCATTTTCTCCGCCAGCAGATCGAAAAGCCCGACGGTCAGCCCAGTTATTGCCTCGCAGATTTTATCGCGCCGAAGGTCACGCCTGCACACGCTTCCCGCTTCCCGCTTCACGATCATCTTGGCGCTTTCGCCGTCACTTCTGGCCACGGGCTGAAGGCAGTGGTTGAGAAATTCAAGGCCGACCACGACGACTACAACGCCATCATGGCCGAAGCGCTGGCCGACCGGCTGGCCGAAGCTTTCGCCGAGTGTCTGCACCGCCGCGCCCGCGCCGACTGGGGCTATGGCAAAACCGAAAAGCTTACCGTCGAAGATTTGATCGAGGAAAGGTATCGCGGCATTCGCCCTGCACCCGGTTACCCGGCCTGCCCGGACCACACGGAGAAGTTTTTATTGTGGGACTTGCTCCAAGTGGAGGTCAATGCCGGCATTCAACTCACTGAAAGTGCGGCGATGTGGCCCGGCAGCAGTGTTAGCGGCTTCTACTTCGCGCATCCGGAAGCAAAATATTTTGCCGTGGGCAAACTCGGACGCGATCAGGTGCTCGACTATCATCTTCGCAAGCAGACGGACCTGCGAGTGACGGAACGCTGGCTGGGGCCCAACCTCAATTACGATCCCGACGTGGCCGCGAAAGCCGCGCCTGCCGTCACGCCGACCACCGCCGGTTCCTCCGCCACATGTTCGTGTGGCCGACCGCACCCGATTGCAAGCGTGGGGGGCTGAGTTACCCGGAGAGGAGGGGACCAAGCAGGCCAATGTTTTGCTGGCGATGGAGGCCGGCGCCGAGGCTCACGGCGAGGCGAGTTTCAACCCTTCTTCGCAAACTTCCGAATCGTTTCGATCATGTAGCCCAACATTTCCGGAGTCAGGCCGGGATACGTGCCGATGAAGATCGACTCGTTCATGATGCGGTCGGCACCGGCGAGATTTCCCACGACGCGGAAGGCGCCGGGGCGTTGCTGACGCAGCGTGACGAACGCGGGCTGGCGAAGAAGATTTCCACCGAACAACATCCGGTTGCCAATCTTTGCGGCGTCGAGCGCGAGCGCGAAATCGCGCCGGCTGAACGGCGCGGTCGGTTTCACCAGCATCATGAAACCGAACCACGAGCAAAGCGTGCGGTGACCAGAGTTGTCCCAGGTGAACCCCTGCGGGGCCCAGCCGGTGGCGTGGGTGGGCAGATGGAACTCGAAGAACTCTTCCAGGTCCGCCAGCCCGGCGCGAAGTGTGTTCCAGTTGTCCACGCGGGCTTGAACGAACTGCGGAAGCTTCTTGAGCTGCTGCCGGCCGATGGCGGCCTGCGGGTCGAGCGGCTTCAAGTTGTAGCCGAGGTGCGAGTAAATGTACTTGTGGTCGTAGCCTTCGGGCAGCTCGCCCAGTTGCCACCCGAAGCGTTTGTTGCAGGTGTTGTCCTTGCCGCTGGCGCACCAGCAGTCGCGGCCCCAGTCACGGAAGCTTTCCGCCAGCACCTTCAGCCGCATGTTGCGCACGATGTTCACCGCGCCGCCTTCGCCCATCGTGAGATGGTGCGGCGGGTAGAAGGACTGCGTGGAAAGATCCCCGAACGTGCCGGTGAACTGTCCGTCGTAAGTGCAGCCGAGCGCGTCGCAGTTGTCCTCGATGAGCCAGAGTTCGTGGCGGCGGCAGAATTCGGTGACGGCGGAAAGGTTGAATGGATTGCCGAGCGTGTGCGCCATCATCACGGCCTTGGTCTTGCCGGGAACGAAAGCTTCCTCCAACTGCTCCACTCGCCCGTTGAGTGTCAGCGGGTCGTTGTCAATGAAGACGGGCACGGCACCGTTCTGCAAGATGGGCGCGACGGTGGTGGGAAAACCTGCGGCGACGGTGATGATTTCATCGCCAGGTTTAATTTGACGCTCGGCGAGCTTCGGGCTCGTGAGCGCCGAGAACGCGACGAGGTTGGCGGAGGAACCCGAGTTGACGAGGAGCGATTTCTTGACCTTGAGGAAGTCGGCAAGTTCGGTCTCGAAGGCATCGCCTTCCGGCCCCAGCGTGAGCCAGAAATCGAGCGTGGAGCTGACCGCGGCTTCCACTTCATCCTCAGTAAACACACGCCCGGCGTAGGGAACGGTGGTCTGGCCGGCGGCGAATGCAGGACGTTCGTGCGGTTCGTAGCCGGGCCGGTTGGCCTGGTGGGTGAGCGCGGAGTACTCGCGAGTGAGGCGCAGGATTTGAGCTTTGATTTCAGCAGCGGTGCTCATTGTGACAAATCAAGTGACCGCCCAGGGAATGCCCAAATGTTTTCCCGCCTCACTGTACGCGGCGATCTGCGCCGACGTGACTCTCTGGACGGCCAGCGAATCGGACTTGCTCTCCCCGGCCCGATACCATTTCACCGTCTGTTCAATCGTCGTCTGGAAATTCCACGCGGGCGACCAGCCGAGCAGCGCGTGGGCCTTGTCGGTGGCGAGTTGAAGCAACTTGGCTTCATGCACGGCCTTGGGATCGCTCTTGTCCTCCCAGCGACCAGGCCAATGCTTGAGCACTTCGGTGACAAGCTCGGCAACGGTACGATTCGATTCGTGCGTCGGGCCGAAATTGAACGCGGAGGCGAGAAGCTGCGAATCGTGCTTCGCCAAACGGGGATTCGCCAGCAAGGCACCCAGCCACAGGTATCCACTTAGCGGTTCGAGCACATGCTGCCAAGGACGTGTGGCGGTCTTGTTGCGCACGGGAATGGCCTGCTGCTCCTGAAGCGCGCGGATGCAGTCGGGCACGATGCGATCCTTCGCCCAATCGCCACCGCCGATGACGTTGCCCGCGCGTGCGCTGGCAATGCGCACCGGATGTTGCGCGAAGAACGAGCGACGCCAGGAACCGATGGCGATTTCCGCCGCCGCCTTGCTGGAACTGTAAGGATCGTAGCCGCCCAACGGATCCTCCTCGCGATAGCCGTGGAGCCACTCGCGGTTCTCGTAACATTTATCCGTCGTGATGAACACGGCGGCGCACGGTTGTTTCAAGCCGCGCAACGCTTCCAGCACATGGGCCGTGCCCAGGACGTTCGTGGCGTAAGTCTCGACCGGTTGTTCGTAAGACGTGCGCACGATGGCTTGCGCCGCGAGATGAAAGACGAAGTCCGGTTGCGCGGCTTCCACGGATCGTTTCACCACCGTCGCGTCGCGCAAGTCGCCGATTTCGTGGCGCAGGCGTTTGGACAGGCCGAGTTGATCGAACAGCGCGGGCGCAGTCGGCGGCGGCAGCGCGAAGCCGTGAACCTTCGCGCCCAGATCCAGCAGCCAGTGCGCGAGCCACGCGCCCTTGAAGCCGGTGTGACCGGAAAGCCACACCGTCTGGTTGCGAAAGGCGTCGGCGAACATCACCACACCTTCCAGGGCGCCTGGTTTTTCCGCCACATTTCATTGAGCATCTCGAACTCGCGAAACGTGTCCATCGGCTGCCAGAATCCTTTGTGCGGAAAACACATCAACTGCCCGTCGGCCGCCAGCTTGCGCAGCGGCGCCTGTTCGAGAATCAAGCCGGGGTCGTCATTCAAGTAGCGCAACACTTCGCGCTGGCAGACGAAGAACCCGCCGTTGATCAACCCGCCCGTTGTCTGCGGCTTTTCGTTAAACTCGATCACGCGGTTGTCCTGCATCGAAAGTTCGCCAAACCGTCCCGGCGGTGACACGCCGGTGAGCGTCGCCAGCTTGCCGTGGCGCCGGTGAAACTCCAGCAACTCCGCGATGTTCACGTCGCCCACGCCGTCGCCGTAGGTGAGCATGAACGTGTCGCCGGTGAGGTATGGCTCGACGCGTTTGACGCGCGCCCCGGTCATCGCCTCCTCGCCGGTGTTGGCGAGCGTGACGGTCCAATTCTCCTCGTTCGAGGAATTGTGAAACGTGACCTTCCCCGGCTGGCCGAGCTTCAGGGTGAAATCATTGACGACGTGACGGTAATTCAAAAAGTAATCCTTGATGACCTGCCCCTTGTAACCCAAACACAACACAAACTCGTTGTGCCCGTGATGGGCGTAGGTCTTCATGATGTGGCAGAGGATGGGAAAATCCCCGATGGGCAACATCGGTTTGGGCCGGTACTCGGTTTCTTCGCGCAGGCGCGTGCCCTTGCCGCCGCATAATATTACAACTTGCATAAGTGACTATAGGAAAGCCCTCCCGGGCAAGGCAAACGCAAAACTCCCGGTGACGTGATTTGCCGCCGAAATGCCTGTAACCGGCGCGCCGGCTGGTGCGTCCAGCATGACGGTGACACCAAGCGCGCGCGGTTGAAACGCCAGGCAGCCGTGCGGCGCGAAGAGGCGCTGGTCGCCACCACCGAGTTGCTCCGGCCCGGGTTGGCAGTGGGAGGCAAGGAGACGATGCCTGCGGTGGTGGCGATAACGCGCTTTTCTGCAACCAATTCGAGTCGGCCGCCGCTCCCGGGCGGGCCGTTGATTGAGAACGCCGCAATATTCCACAGCCCGCCCGCGCCGTCCAATCCGCCGCCGGGAAATTCCTGTCGTGTTGCCGCAGGGCAGGGTGTAGCCTGCGCTCCGATGGATACACCAGTATGAATAATGCCGACCTCGCCGCCCGGATGGTCGCGTTGGGCTGTCCGCCGGAAAAGTCCGGCGAGATGGCCGCGCAGTTGATCAAGCGTGCGCGCCAACTGGCCGTGCAAAAGGGTGAAACGGACGAGGCCGCGCTGGCGCATCTGCTGGGCCTGATGAAGCAGGGCTGGGCCGCGCGTGAAAAGGGCTGGCCGTAGCCTGGCGACGGAAAATGCGGCACCCAATTTGTGCCGTCCCTGGCTTCGCGCAAGCGACCACCGTGAAGGGGTTGAACCGATAAACGCCCCCCTACGCCGCCATCTTCACCGCTTCATCACTCCACGGACCCTGGCCGGCCGCGCCGATGGCGCACACGCGCACGCGATATTTCCGGCCGCTTTGCAAACCGGTCAGCGCCAGACTCACCTTGGTGGTGATACCCGCCTGCTTCCATTCGCCGCCGGTTTCCGGCGCGCATTCCACGACGTACGTCCGCGCCCCGTGCACGCCGTTCCAGCGCGCATTCACGGTGCCCTCGACGTCTGCCATCGTGGCCCGCAGATTTTGCGGCGCGCTCAACGGCCCGACGGGCGCACGCTCCGCCTGGATGTCAAACCCGCTGGCGAGCACGATGGTGGTGTCGCCCTCGGCGATGTGTTCCACGCCGGCGCCCAGCGAATTGAGGATGTTGATGACTTCCGCGCGCTGATTGTCCAACTGCGCGTTGGCCTGTTCCAAGGCCGTTTCCTGCTGGGCCACCTTCGCGATGCGCGTGCCGAGCACCCCCAGTTGCGTGCCCAACAAGGCGATCTTGGAGTCGAGCGGATCGAAGGTGGTGCCCTCATTGAGTTTGGTCTCCACGTTGCGCCCGTAAGTGAGCAACTCCGACTCACTCAGGTCATCCACTTGCAATTTAACGCGACGAATTTTTTTCATGCAGTTCCATGAAAAGCAACGGGTATGCCACGACCCGGTGCGGAAACAAAAGGTGCGCGCGTGTTGGGAAAAAGGCGCGCACCCAGGCTGAAAACGTTCCATTTTCCCCAGATTATCCCGACTCGAAACCCTGCCTGATCGAAGCGGCCCCATTCTGCAACCGGTCAAAACCTGCCTCGCCAGCCGTCAAACCTGGCAAACTTTTCCCCAAACAATCAGCAATTTTTTGGAAACCTTGAAGGGTTTTTCGAAAACCATTCAACCTGGCCGCTGAAAGCAAAATCTTCCGGGATGCCCGCTTCAATCGCTCGCGTCTCCCCGTTTGAATTGCGGCAACCCCTGATGCTTCCGCGCGTGGCGCTTTGCTTTTCCACTCCGACCATTCCACTTCGGTGCGGGAGCAGACATCCTTGCGGTCAAAGCCTTCAGCCCCCAACCGGAACGAGACCACTCTGCGCACCGACGCAATAGATGAAATTCACCTCCGGGAAGCCTCGCTCTCGAGAGGAAGAAAATGGTGGCTGGGTGTGATTAAAAGTGGGTGAGGCCGGAGCGCGCAATCCTTGCGGCGCGAACCGTCCAGCCGATGCGCCGCAAGGATTGCGGCGCTCCGCGCGCAGTCTTGAATTCCCGTTCGCCTCAACCACTTTTCATCATACCCTCGGTGAGTACCGTGTCTTGTTTGAACTCGCGGGCCGACGCATCGTGGTTTACACCATCGGGCCGAGAAAAGATATTTACCTATGAGTATTGGCATCGTTAAAAGCAAAAATCAGGCGGCCAGCCGTCCCCCCTTGAACCGGCAAGTGGCCCAGGCCAAAGCTATCCTCCGCCAGCTTCGCGATACCTTGGAGGACTTGGAAGACCGCCGTGACCTGGCCCGAGCCAGGAAGAAGAACGCCGGGAAGCCGGGCACGGATTGGGCCGCCGCGAAAAAGGAATTGGGCTTCAATTTTTGACCTCGCCGTGGCGGGCAAAGCGCCTGTGGTTGCGGTGCATCTGATCCGAGCGGACAGACGCCCGCCGTTGTTTTCGCGCGACGAAGGGATTGTGGCCGGCTTGGCGACACCGGATCGCTTTGCGATTGCCCAATTGAAACGTCAGTGGCAGCGTTCGCCCCGTTTTAACCTGAACGAAAATGATTCAGCCCTGGCAACAAATCAGTTCGCAACCGCGCGGCGACTTCCGGGTGTTCCGCGTCCGCGAAGACCGGAAACTTTCCCCCCGCACCGGCCAGCCGCACGATTTTTACGTGCTGGAATGCGTGAACTGGGTGAACGTCATCGCGGTGACGCCGGATCAACGCCTGGTGATGATCGAGCAATTTCGTCACGGCTCGAACACGGTGGAACTGGAAATCCCCGGCGGAGTGATGGACCCGGAGGATGGCGCTTCGCCGTTGGCGACGGGTGTCCGCGAGTTGCGCGAGGAGACCGGCTACCAAGGCGAGGAGGCGCGGTTGCTCGGCGAGATTTTTCCGAACCCCGCCATCATGAACAACACCTGCCACACCGTCCTCGTCCGGAATTGCGCACTCCGGCATCCGGTCGAGTTTGATCAGGGCGAGGACATCATCACGCGACTGGTGCCCGTGGCGGAGATTCCGGCACTGGTGGCCAGCGGCAAGATCCGGCACTCGCTGGTGGTGGTGGCGTTGTATTACTTCGAGCTGGGTCAGCGGGAGGAAGGCCGGGGCGGCATCCCGGCGTCGTGATTCGGCGGCTTGACATGCTCCGCGTCGTCGTTAAGCTTTGCCCTTCCGTGAAACCGGGGCGAGCCACGTTGGGCGTGGCGCAGCAGTCCATGAATGGCCGCCGGCCCGCGCGAGTTTTGAACTGAACAACTGAAATGAAACGTCAATATCAACCGTCGAAAATTCGCCGCAAACGGCAGCACGGCTTCTTGAATCGCAATTCGACCAAGAGCGGTCGCGCCACGCTCGCCAACCGCCGCCGCGTCGGACGCAAGCGGTTGACCCCGGTTTAAGGGGTTGCCGCATGGCCGTCGCGCCATCCGCCTCGCTTCGTTTTCCCCGCGCCCGCCGCATCAAGCAGGGCCGCGACTTTACGCGGACCAAAATGGCAGGCCGGCGTTCAGTGCGCGGCTGCCTGATTGCCAACTGGCTGGTTTTGCCAGCGGGTGCGCCGGTGCGGTTGGGCGTGATCACCAGTCGCAAGCTGGGCAACGCGGTGGCGCGCAGCCGGGCCCGGCGGTTGTTGCGGGAGAGCTTTCGATTGAATCAACACGCTTTGCGTGAGCCGCTGGATCTGGTGCTGGTTGCGCGGCTGTCCATTGTCGGAAAAACTTTTCGCGAAGTGGAGACGGACTATTTGACGGTGTTGCGCCAGGCGGGATTACTGCGGACGGCGGAACCTTCGGGGTCGCCAGCTTGAGACGGACTGAGTGAGTTTCGCCCAACATTTTTTGATCTTTGCCGTGCGGGTTTATCGCGGGCTGGTGTCCCCCGTGTTGACGGCGCTGTTTGTGCCCATGGGGTTCGGCTGCCGGTTCACGCCGGTCTGTTCGGCGTATGCCCTGGAGGCCGTGCGGGAACACGGCGCGGTGCGCGGTGGCGCGCTGGCGGCCCGGCGTGTCTGCCGGTGTCATCCGTGGGGTGGCTGCGGCGCGGACCCGGTGCCGCATCGTGATTTCTAGTTTCGGATAAAATTTTTCAAACCTAACGGCGATGGAACGTAAGACTATCATTATCCTGGCCGCCTGCTTCGGCCTGTTTCTCCTGTGGCCAAAACTGGTGGACCAGATTTATCCGCCGAAGAAACTGCCGCCACGCACCAACACCGTGGCGACGGCGACGAATTCAATCGAAGCGAAGGCCAACGCGACGCCGGCCAGCCTGTCGGCGACGACGAATTTTCCGACTCCACCGCCCGCGAAGAATCCGTTGACCGCCCCGGGCACGCCGGAGGAGTTGCTGGTCGTGGAGAATGCGGAGGCGCGTTACACGTTCACGTCGCATGGCGGCGGAGTGAAACTGGTGGAGTTGACGAAGTACCCGGAGGCGGTCGGCTGCTTCGGCGCCAACAAATCGGAGAGCAACCGGCTGGCGACCCTGAACGTGGCCGCGCCGTTGTCAGTGCTGGCGATCGTGGGCGGCGAAGCCGTGCAAGGCGACGGGGTTTTCAAACTCGCGCGAACGGCGGAGGGCGTGCGTGCGGAAAAACTTTTGACCAACGGTCTTTTCCTGGTGAAAGACTTCCGGCTCGGCACGAATTATTTGATGGCGGCCACGGTGCGACTCGAAAACCGTTCCGCGCAACCGCTCACGCTGCCGCCACAGGAGTGGATTGCCGGGACGGCGACCCCGATGAGTCCGGAGGATGACGGATTGTTACTGGGGACTTTTTGGTACGACGGCAAGTCGGCAGAGCACACGGACGTGGCGTGGTTCGCCAATCGCACGCTTGGCTGTATTCCCGGCACCCCGCGCACTCAATTCCTCGCGGGGCAGAACAACGTGATCTGGGCGGCCGTACATAACCAGTTCTTCGCCCTGGCGGTGATGCCGGCGACAAATTCTTTGCCGTCACAAGTAGTGGCCGTCGAAGTGAGCCTGCCGGCGCCCAGCCGCGAGCAAATGGCGGCCAACCCCAAGACCAACCCGAAGCCGTCCGGCATCCAAACGGGACTGGTGTATCCGGGGTTGACGCTGGCACCGGGTCAGTCGGTCGAGCGGCAGTTTCAGATTTACGCCGGACCGAAGGAATACCGCACGTTGACGCGACTGGCCGCCGAGTTCAGAAACAACATGGAACTGTTGATGGACTACAGCGGATTCTTTGGGTGGTTTGCACAAGCCCTGCTGATTTCGATGAATGGTTTGCACGGGCTGGGCCTGTCTTACGGCCTGGCCATCATCGCCATCACGATCATCATCAAGCTGCTGTTCTGGCCGCTGACGCAGGCGAGCACGAGGTCCATGAAGCGGATGTCGGCGTTGCAGCCGCAGATGAAGGCGCTCCAGGAAAAATTCAAGGACGACCCGACGAAGATGAACCGCAAGCTCATGGAGTTCATGAAGGAGCACAAGGTCAGTCCGTTGGGCGGCTGCCTACCGATGCTGCTGCAGATTCCGGTGTTCTTCGGATTTTACCGGATGATTCAAAGCGCCATCGAACTGCGCGGGGCGCAGTTTCTATGGGCGTGCGATTTGTCGAAGCCCGACACGCTATTCATGATCCCCGGCTTGAACTTTCCGTTCAATCCGCTGCCGTTGCTCATGGGCGCGACGATGCTCTGGCAGGCGCGGCTCACGCCGGCGGCGCCCGGCATGGACCCGATGCAACAGAAGATCATGAAGTACATGCCGCTGATGTTTCTGTTCATTCTGTACAACTTCTCGGCGGGCTTGACGCTTTACTGGACTGTGCAAAACCTGCTCACCATCGCGCAGATGAAACTGACCAAGGCCAAGGATGATCCGGCCGGGCCGGCGCCCGCAGCCCCCGCCACCACGGGCGGTTTGAAGAAGAAGAAATGACATCGCGAGTCAAGATTTCCAATTATGCCCGCCCAACCCAAAGCCACGCTCGAACAACTCCTGAACCACCTGGGCTTTCCGTCCACAGTCGAAGAACATCGCTTGGAAGACGGCTTGTTGCTTGATGTGAAGACGGAAGATTCCGGACGTCTCATTGGCCGCCAGGGCCAGACCCTGGCCGATCTGCAATACCTGCTCAACCGGATGGTCTTTCAACAAGATCCCACCTGTCCCAAGGTCACGGTGGATATCGGTGGCTATCGCACGCAAGCCCGCGATGCACTCGTAAAAAAAGTGAAGGAAGCCGCCGAAAAAGTTCGCCGCTGGGGCGACATCGTCGAATTGGAACCACTCAACGCCTTTGACCGGCGCATCGTTCACACCGCACTCAAGGATGACCTGGGCGTGGAAACGCACAGTGTCGAAGTCCAAGGCACGGAAAAAAAAGTCGTGTTGCTCCGTCCGCGCCGCTGAACGGGCACCGTGTCGGAGCCAGACTACGGCACGCGAATCTGGTAATAGCGCCGGGAGTGGCTGATGGCGTTGGTATCCGTAAATTGGTAAAGGCCGTTGCCGAAATACGAGGGCGGTGTCTCGAGGGCAGTCCAGTTCAACAGGTTGGTGCTGCCGAGCACGACGTAAGGCTGGTTGGCCGCGCCGGTGAAGTAGAGTTGCAAGCTGCCATCCGGCTGAGTCGCATAACTTGTGATCCTGGGCTGCGCGTCGGACACCTTCAGTTGCACCGATGTCGTCGTAACGACGATCTGTCCCAGGTCGAATTCCCAAACCACGATGAAGTACGTCAGATTGGAGTCGAGCACGGATGAGATTGATGCGCGGCTCGAACAGTCATCGTCGCCACATGCCACCTCGGTAAACGGGCCGCAATTGTTGCTCGGCGAACTGTAAATCGCCATCACGGTGTCCTCCACCGTGGTGCGGGTGTCGTTCTCACAGGTCGAAATCACGTACAAGGAGGTCCGACCTGGTTTGAACTTGTACCAGACGCTGCGAATACCATCCCCGTCCGGCACGCACGACGGCGACGGCGGGTCGCCGGTTTCTGTCGCCAAAATGTTGTCGCGCACTGTCGTCAGGTGCGGAAACGGTCCGTTGGAGGGGATGATATCTGCGGTAACGCAGTTGTCGTTGGGCGGCGGCACGGGACGCTCGACACGTAATTGAAGTGCCGTGGCCACATCGTAGGAGATTTCCTCCTCCGGGAAATAGAACGCCCACACCACGACGTAATACGTTGTTCCCGACGACAACGACGCGGCGAGTGCGGAGCGGTTTTCTCCGCCAGCATCATCATTGCATTCCAGAAGAGTGAGAGGTCCGCTGCAACCGTTGGCCGTCTCGTAAATCGCCATGACCGTGTCCTGCACAGTGGTCGCCGTGTTGGTGGTGACATCAAACGTGTAGAAACCCGACGCGCCGGGAGTGAACTGGAACCAGACACTGCGTGTGAGATTCGTCGGTTCTGTGAACACGCAATCTTCCGGGAACGGTGGGTCGCTGGTCACCGTGGCGTTGATGATGTTGCTGATGACCAGCGTGCTGTGTGGGAACGGTCCGTTGGATGGCACTACCACCGCTCCGGCGCAGGTGTCATTGGCGGGCGTGGCCGGCTTGTCCAGGCGCAGTTGGACGGCGGCGTTGAGGTTGGTCGGGGAAAACGCATAGGCCCAGACCACGATGAAATAATCTATTCCGCCGGCGAGTTGGACTTTGAGGCGCGAGCGCCGCCCGCCCTCGTCATCGTTGCAATCCACCAGCGCGAACGGGCCGGCGCAGCCGCCCGGCGAAGAGTAAACGCCCAGCAAGGTGTCGGTGAGGGTTGTGGCGGTGTCCGCACTAACGGACAGATCATACACCGCCGTAGTGGCCGGAGTGAAGCGGAACCACACGCTGCGCGACAGATTGGTCTCTCCGTTTAATGCCAGACATCGTGATGGAAATGGCGGGTCACCCGCCGCCGTCGCGTCCACGATGCCACTCACCACGCTGGTCAGATGAGGGAACGGCCCGGTAGCGGGCAGCACCAACGCGCCGGCGCAGGTGTCATTCGCCGGTGGTGCGGCGTGGAGTTTCGGCTGGGTGACACTCATCAACAAGAGCGCCAGTAACAATGTGCCGGCATGTGGGAGCGGTGAGCGGGTCGCATTCATGGGAGTGCTTTCCAGGAGATCAGAGATTGCAGGTTTCATGCGTATTTCAGTGCCGGATGTTATCGCAGCCACAATTGTATTTCGGTTCGGGCGGTGGCGTGGTTAACCGCTTTTTTCACGGCGGCGGAAACGGAAGCGAGGGGCGTTTTATTGGTTCCAGGTACTTCTGATTGCATCATTAACAACCACAACTTCAATACACGATCCTTGTGACATGATTTGTGAACGACGATACAATACCGTCAGGCGCGGCGGAGTCAACGTGGCATTTCGGCGAAATGGCGGGTTGACTCGATAGCGGCCACCCGGCACAGGCTTTGTTCCCCCGTTGAAAGTTCCGCTCCCTTCGAAGGGCCATTTCTTGCCCCTCCGAAACAATCCCATTCTCCGCCGGTGCCGTGGCATTCCGTAAGGGAGTGGTTGCGCCATTTGCGGGAACCATCACGTCCCTCCGGGGAATGGTGGCATCCCTCCCTGGCCGCATCCGGTCATTCCTCGGAAGGCTGGCGTCCAGTCGAGGACACTTGGCACCACTCCGAGGAGGCGTCACGGCCCGTTTGGGAGGCGTCCGGCCATTCCCTTAAATTTCCTCAATCCACCGGGGAATGTCCTGAATATTCCAAGGAAAATCCTGGTACTTCCCTTATACCAACTACGTTAATAGAGTAGTATAACGGCTCTGGAAGAAGTGTTTGCTTGAAGCAGCAGCCAATCGAAGACGAGGGAGTGCACGCGGCGGGCGTCTCGCCAGAAGCGTTGCAGTTCGGCCTGCAACACCGCTT
>JANNEF010000419.1:0-54997 GCA_031378375.1 Verrucomicrobiota bacterium
ACCATCGCCAGCATCACCCAGCAACCCGCCCCCGGCGCGATGCTGCCCCTGGGCATGAACCTCATCCAACTCATCGCCACCGACACCATGGGCCTGAGCGCCACCTGCACCGCCACCGTGGTCGTGCTGGACATCACCCCGCCGGTGATCACCAGTTGCCCGGCGGACCTCACCATCACCGGCGACGCCGCCTGCCAGGCCGCGCTGCCCGACCTGCGCGCACTGGTGCACGTCACCGACTGCAGCACCTACGCCGTGAGCCAGAACCCGCTCCCCGGCACGCTGCTCGGCCTGGGCAACACGCTGGTCGTCTTCACCGTCACCGACGCCAACGACAACGTGATCACCTGCACCAACCGCGTCACCGTGGCCGACACGACCGCGCCGGCCATCGCCGGCTGCCCCGCGGCGCTGACCCTCAGCGCGGACCTCAACTGCCAGGCGATGATCCCCGACTTCACCACCGGCGTGACCGTGACCGACAACTGCACGGCGCTGCCCGGCCTGACCCAGACCCCGGCCCCCGGCACCCTGGCGGGCCTGGGCCAGACCCTCGTGCGCCTCATCGCCACCGATGCGGCCAACAACGCGAGCACCTGCGCCGTGGCCGTGGTGGTGATGGACCAGACCCCGCCGGTGATTGTTGAGTGCGCGACCAACGTGACCGTGGCCGCCGGCACCAACTGCCAGGCCGCCGTGCCCGACCTGACCACCCAGGTGGTGGCCACCGACAACTGCCCGCTGCTCATCACGCAGGATCCGCTGGCCGGGACCCTGGTGGGCCTGGGCGCCACCGCCGTGACGATCACCGTGATGGACGCCGGCAGCAACACCGTCTCCTGCACCGCCACCGTCACCGTCCACGACGCCTCCGCACCGGTCATCACTACTTGTGCGACCAACCAGACCTTGTCCGCTGAGACGAACTGTCTGGTGGCGGTCCCCGACCTGACGGCGCAAGCGGAAGCGAGCGATAATTGCAGCCTGGTTACCGTGACGCAAAGCCCGGCCGCCGGCACCATGGTTGGGTTGGGTGACACGGTCGTTACGCTGACGGCGACGGATGCGGCGACAAATTCCAGCACTTGCACGGCGACTGTTACGGTGGTGGATACAACCGCGCCGACCATTAGCAGTTGCGCGCCGAATCGGATGCTGTCCGCGAACACAAATTGCGAAGTGGCGCTTCCGGATCTGACGGGCAGTGTTATGGCGAGCGACAGTTGCGGTGCCGTAACAGTGACTCAATTCCCGCTGCCGGGCGCACTGGTGAACCTGGGGGTGACCACTGTCACGCTGACGGTGAGGGATGCGGCCAGCAACTCGGTGACCTGCACCGCGACCGTGACGGTGGTGGATGACGCGCCGCCCTTCGCCTGCCCCGAGCCGCCGGTGATCTACGCGGCGGGGACGGACGACATGTTCATCGGTGCCGAGCCGGCTTCGCCCAGCGCGGATCTGGTGGAGCGCCTGCTGGGAGTTGACCTGCGCGGGTTCGACGAGGGCTGTTTCGACGCGTGGTTTGCCCACACATGGACGGGCTTGCCGGAGAACATTGCGAGCGCGACGATCCGCATCAAACTGCGGGCCTGCAGCGGCTTCACACAAAATGACACGATTACTCTGGGCTTTGCCGGAGCAGGCGGGGTCATGCAACCGGAACGTTGGACCAGCCGACTGGGAACCTACGATGTCAATGGGTTGCTCCCGGGGCAATGGGATCCTGAAGTTGAACATGAGTTTGTGCTCGACCTGGCACGTCTGCCGAATGGCACTGGCCCGGCGACAGACTTGATCCCGGCGCTCTTGCGCTTGCGGTATCTGGACATCTACGTGCAGGACGACACGGTGGTGGATTACGCGGTACTCGAAGTCACGAGCTGTGAGTGCAGCGGTGACATCGCGGTGGACGTGCAGGCCGGCGATTGTGCCGCACTGGTGACCTACAACACGCCGCATTTTGCTGACAACTGTGATCCAAATCCGACTGTCATCTGCAGTCCGGCGTCGGATACGCTCTTCCCGATCGGGATTACGCAGGTGACATGCATCGCGACGGATGCGCGCGGGAACATCGGCCGGTGCAACTTTGCGGTAACCGTGGAGGAAAGCGTGCCGGAACTCCGCATTCAACGGCAGGGTGGCAGTGTGGTGATCAGCTGGCCGGTCACCTGCGCAACATACGCGCTGGAACAAACCGGGAACTTGAATCTGCCGATCTCGTGGGTGCCGGCGAACGGAGCGTTGACAGTCTTGGGCAATCGCTTCCGGGTGACGATCCCGATACTGCCGAACGACGCCCATCGGTTCTACCGGCTCAAGCGCATCTCGCCGCCGTAAGCGGTTTGGTTGAGGGAGGCCGGGTCACAAACCCGGCCTCCCGTGACGCTGGGGGGGGTGGATGGAGCAAGGCGGGTCGTTCCAACCCGGCTTCCGGTCGGTGGTACCGGTACTACTTGGGGTCGTCCGCGAACAGGAATTGGAGATCTTGCAAGGTCAGGCTGCTGCCGAAGTTTTCTTCACCAAGGACATCGTGGGCGAGGGCGGATTTGGTGCGTTGGAGGGCGCGGATTTTTTCCTCAATGCTTTCTTTGATGAGCAGGCGGTAGGCGATCACTTTACTGGTCTGGCCAATCCGATGCGTGCGGTCAATGGCCTGCATCTCCACCGCCGGATTCCACCACGGGTCGAAGAGCACGACGTAGGAGGCGGCGGTAAGGTTCAATCCGAAGCCGCCGGCCTTGAGCGAGATCAAGAAGACCGCCGCGCCCGGCGCACTTTGAAATTCCTTCACGAGTTCGCCCCGGTTCTCGGTGTCGCCGGCAAGGTAGAAGTGCTGCCAGGCTTTTTCCTTCATCGTTGCCCGGAGGATTTCGAGCATGGAGACAAACTGACTGAAGACGAGAACCTTGTGGCCCTCCTCGATGAGCGGTTCCAGCAGATCCGTGAGCGCTTCCAGCTTCGCGCTCTCGGCGGTCTTGGTCGTCCCGGTGAGGAGCGCCGGGTGACAGCAAATCTGTCGCAGCCGCAGCAGTGAGGTGAGGAAGTTGAACCGTTCCTTGTCGAATTGCTTCTGCGTTTTCATCTTCAGAAGCATCTGCTGGGCGCGCTTGAACTCGGCGCGGTAAAGCGTCTTTTGTTCGCCCTCCATTTCGCAAAGCAAATCCTCCTCGATGCGGTCGGGCAGTTCGGTGGCGACCTGTCCTTTCGTGCGGCGCAGCAGGAAGGGGCGGACGCGCGCGGCGAGGCGGCGGCGGGCGAACGGGTCATCGCTTTGATCGAACCGCTTGGCGAACTGGGTGCGGTTGCCGAGCACTCCAGGCATGGCGAAGGACATCAGACTCCACAGGTCCAGCAGGCGGTTTTCGATGGGCGTGCCGGAGAGCGCCAGCCGGTAATCGGCTTTTAGCGAGCGCGCCACCCGGGCCGTCTGCGATTCCGGATTTTTGATGTACTGGCCTTCGTCGAGAATGATCGCCTGCCAGGGGATGTTTCCCAGAGATTCGCCCAGGGTGCGGAGTTGCGCGTAGTTGATGACGAGCAAGTCGGTGTCCGCCAGCGCGGCGGTCATCGCCTTGGTGTCGCTGCCCCGCCAGATTCGGACGCGCAGGCCGGGCAGAAACCGTTCCGCCTCCGCGCGCCAGTTGTCCGTGACGGATTTGGGGCACACGACGAGGCTGGTCTGGGTTTGGAAGCCAGGTCGCCCGCGCAACCATGCCAGCCACGTCAGGGTCTGCACCGTTTTGCCAAGGCCCATGTCGTCGGCGAGGATGCCACCGAAACGGTTTTCGGTGAGATACGCGAGGAAGTGGAAGCCCTCGATTTGATACGGTCGAAGCTGCGCGCTGATGGCGTCGGGTACCGGCGGGGAGACGCGCGTCTTCAACTCGCCGACGCGGCGGCGGATTTCCTCGACCTGTTGCTCGGGCAGGAGCCGCGCCGCCGCGTCGTCGGCCAGTTGCAGCGCGTGAAGGCGCTGTGGTTCGGAGGAGAAATCGCGCGGGTTGAGTCCCAGGCGCGACATGCGTTCGTCGTCCTCGTCGGAGAGATCGAACGTCAGGCGCCGCCAGCCCTTTTTGCCCAGGCGCACGTAGCCGCCGCGCGCGTCGAGCAGTAGTTTTAACTCCTCCTGTGTCAGTTCGGTGTCGGTGACGTTGAGCACGACTTTCAAGTCGAACCAATCCACGCCCGCCGCTTCGCAGTCGAGTTTCACGGAGGCCGCCACCGGGTCGCGCAGCAGCGTGGCCAGTTCGCGGTCGAGATTCACTTCGATGTCTTTGTGGAGCGACTGCACCCAGGGCACGAATTTCTCCGGGAATTTTTTAGTCGCGCGGAAGCGCCAGCACTGGCCGTAGTTGTCCCACTTGGCGTCGAGCGAATCGAGCGCCGAGGGAAACAGGCCCATGGCGGTGCGGTCGTACACAAAGAGCACGTCGTCGGCCTTCTTAAGCGGCGGTTCCGGCGCGCTGACCTTCGGCGACCAACCGGCGGCGGTGAAAATCTCCTGCATGTCGCCGGCGTCCGGTTCCGCTTGGATGCGGATGAAGATGACTTCGCTGGAACTGCCGGGATAGACGGGTTTGATCTCGCAGAAAATCTTTACCTTCATCGTTGCGCGCCGCGTGCGCGCTTCCATCCGGGGCGGGAGGTCCACGCCAAGTTTGAGGAGGAACTCCATGCCCGCGCGGTTTTCCAGTGCGGGGGCGGGAATGGAATTGGGCTTCGTGGATTCGAGGACGTGTTCCCACAACGCCAGCGGCGGGCCGGTGAAGATGGTGTCGGCGGTGACATAGAGCGTCGGGTGCCCCCGCAACGTCAGCAGCGGCGGGGGCAGGGGGGTGCCATCGGGCAGCGCCAGGCGGAGCACGTAGTCGCCAGTGTCCGCCTCCGCCGGTTGCAGTTGCCAGCGCAGCGGTTCGGCGGGCCGCGCGAAGGGCAGGCTTTCCCCGTTCAAGATGCGCTCGTGCAGCGCGGGCAGGCGCAACACCTGGTTAAGCGCGCGCGCCACTTCCTGCGAGTCGATCCGGAAATTGAAATAGCGGTAAAACTCCCAGCGCCCCATGAAGGCCTGCCAGAGCGGCATGGCGTCCGGCGTGACATCCAGGTGGCCATGGGTGAAATCTTCGGCGAAGCGTTTGAGCTGCGTCTGTTTCAGCGGTTGGAACACGCCGTCTCCCGCCGGCTTCCACTCGAAGCGCAGATCGGTTTTGGCGATGATGATGCGAAAGTCCACGGCACCGCGCGCGGCGGCGGGTTGTTGAAAGCTCAGGTGATGAAGCTGCGTTCGCCACGTTTCAATCGCCTGCTTGCGTTTCCAGGCGCTCCTGATCTTCTCAATGGCGGTGAAGTCCGTGACGGGTGCCATGAAGTCGGGAATGGGCGCGTTGCGTTCGCGCAACTCATGCGCGACATAGAGCCAGAACTCAACCTCGTCCTTGGGGAACTTGGGCCACAGGTCCAGGTACTGCCAACTGATGCCGTGCAGGCTGGGCGCGAGTTGTTGCAGATGATAGCCGGTGATGTGCTGGCCCGTCTGACACTGGCGATAAACTTCCTGCACCTTCTTTACGAACCGCGCCTCGTCGGGTTGCAGCTTTCGTTGCCAGGCGTTCGCTAGCTGCGCCGCCAGAGGGCCGGTGGGTTGAGCGGCGGCGGGCTTGGTAGCGGGCGTGATCTTGCCTTTGGCTTTTGCGGCGGAGACGACCTGCCTGGAGAGGGCCGTTTTCATCACCGCGTAAGCGTGTTTGCAATCTGCCTCCATCGGACAGGAGCAATTGGATTTCCACACGGCACCATTGTAAACCAGCGACGTGACATAAAGGTGGGAGCCTTGCACCTCGGCGGCGACGCGTGTGCCATCTTCACCCACACTCAAATCCTGGACGGTGCCGTCCTGATAGTAATGCTCCCCACGCTGGCGCGTACCATAGGCGAAGTTGTTCAAGTAACGCCGGGCGGCAGCGGGGTCGGCAAGATGGAAACTGTCAGTCATGTTGAAGCGGAAGTTTAACGCGTTCGCCCGCGCCAACAAGCGGAGATTACTCACAATCTGCTGGCGGAGCATTCACCTCCGCCCCGCCGGCACCCGGAGTCAACCCTCCAGAACCGCCACGGCGGCGGCGTAGTTTTCCGTGTGGCTGAGACTGAGGTGAACCGCGCGTGCGGTGCGCTGCTCCAGAAGCTGCCGGCCCTGGTCGTGCAGGATGACAAAAGGTTCGCCGCTCGGTTTGCGGCCCACTTCCATGTCCTGCCAGCCAAGCTGCGCGCCGATGCCGGTGCCGAAGGCCTTGGAGATTGCTTCCTTGGCCGCGAAGCGTGCCGCCAGGAACGGTGCGGGATTTTTGTGGCTCAGGCAGTAGGCGATTTCGTCGGGCCGCAGAATCCGGTTCAGGAAACGGTCGCCGAATTTCTCATGCGACGCCCGGATGCGGGCGACTTCGATGATGTCAATGCCAGTGCCTAGAATCATGATCCGGGTTGCTGGTTCCGTGCCGACTCGGTGAAGTCGAATCCGGAATCAATCGGGCGGAAACTCAGCCGCGATAACCTCGCATGGCCCGCAACATCTCCTTGACCGCGGTGGCCAGGCCAGTCGTCACCGCGCGGCTGATGAGGCTATGGCCGATGTTCAATTCCTCGAGGTGCGGAACGTCGTGCAGGCGCTGAAGGTTCTCGACGTTCAGTCCGTGGCCGGCGTTCACGCGCAACCCCAGTTCGCGCGCCTGGCGGGCCGCGGCGATCAGCCGCTTGAGTTCCGCGTCGCGGGCGCGCGGACGGGAAAACATTTCCGCGTACGCGCCGGTGTGCAGTTCGATGAACTGCGCACCGATGCGCGCCGATGCCTCGACCTGCCGGGGGTCGGGCGCGATGAATAAACTGACTTCGATTCCCGCTGCGTTCATCCTTTCCCGGGTCGCCGTCAGCGCGCGCGTGTGGCCGGCGGCGTCGAGGCCGCCTTCGGTGGTTACTTCCTGCCGCCGCTCGGGCACGACGCAGACGATGTCCGGCTTGAGCTTCAGCGCGAAGGTGATGATCGCGGGCACATTGGCCATTTCCAAATTCAACCGGGTGGCGATGGTCTCGCGCAACCGCCGCACGTCGTGGTCCTGGATGTGCCGGCGATCTTCACGCAAGTGGACGGTGATGCCGTGCGCGCCGACAGTTTCGCAGATGGTGGCGGCCTCCACGGGATCGGGCTCGCCTTGGTTGCGACCGCGATACCTTGCCTCGCGAAGGGTGGCGACGTGATCGATGTTGACGCCGAGCTTCAGAGGCATGGGGCTTACGGTTTTTTGGGCGGAGTCGGGCGGTTGGTCGTGGTGGTGCCGACGGTCGGAGAGTTGCCGATTGGGCGGTTGGCGGGCGGGCGATTGGTCGCCGAGCGCATGAGCGGCGGCGGGTCGAACGTGAGCGGAAAGCCCTTCGATTCCGACCAGTGAGTCAACAGCACCAACTCGTAACCGGTGAAGCCGAGGTCAGACTTGCGCGTGAGCGTCAGTTCCTTGGGCGAAGTCACCGAGATCTCGGTGGCTGAGTTGTCGAGGAGCGGGGCGATGGCGGCGATCCACTTTCGGCTCATCGCATTGGTGCCAGGCAACTGCCGGTTCCCGGCGATGTTCCAGAAATGGTAGAACTGGTTCGCCTGAAGCACACGTTCGGCGCTCAACTCCCAATCGTAATACAGCAGGTTGGTGCGGTTGGCGAACTGGGCGAACAGTTCCGCCGGCGGCGCATTGGTCAGGCGCGTGGGTGGAAACACGCTGGCCACCAGATACTCGTTCCGGCCATCGCGGGCGGCCCGCAGCGTCGGAATGACGAAGGGGAGATCCCGCCACATTATTTCGGAGCGATTGGTGACCCAAACCAGCGTTCCCTGGGGGCGGGCCACATGAGTTTCGAGAAACGATTGCAGCTTGGGAATCAACTGGCGAAGTGAATTGGTGGCGTTGCCGACGGGCAGTGCCAGAAAGGTTTGCAGGTAATTGTGCGTCTGGCCCCAAACATAAAATTGGTTGGGCACCGGGCTGATTCCCAAAGCCGTGAAGCCGGCCATCCTCCCCAGCAGCGGTGCCAGGCCCTGGCCGGCGGTGAAACTGATCAACGGGTCGCGAATGATGTTGGTGGGGATCCGCCACGGCTCGAACTTCCACGGAATGTTTTCCGAGAACATCAGCTTCGCCTTGGTGAGCAGATAGCCATCTCGCCCGGCGACCGTCATGTGAGTGGGGGGCAGTTGGTAGGGCACCAGAGATGGAAACCAGCGGTGCAAGCGGGGACAGTCAGCTTCGATTTCAAGCCACGACTTGTCGAGCGCCGGCACGGGTCGGCCGCCCTGGCTGATTTTTTGAAGCATGTCCGGCAACAATGTCAGGCGATCGTGGCCCGCGCCCACCAGCACCCATTGACCGGCGCGCACGAACTGGAGCAGATTCGGCGACTCCTTCCGCTTCAATTCCCAACCCTTGGAATTGCCTGCAGTCAAGGCGGTCGGGGTTCCCAGTTTCCAATCGGTCATCACCTTTGCCAGGTTGGTTTCCCAAAGGCGGGCGCGCGCGTCGTTCAGTTGCAGCGCCAGCACCGCCTCGGGCCGGTCGGTCGTTCCGCGAACTTCCAGAAACGATTCAGCGGAAGCCAGGTCATCCAACAACGGACGGAACAGCGGAGCCAAATCCGTCGTGGCGGCGGGCAGTTGCGCCCGCCAGAGGGCGTGCGGCGTCTGGGCGAACCGCTGGAGCAACTGATCTCGGAATTGTCCGCTCAAGGGCAGTGCCGCGATTTTCTTGAGTTTGGCGGAGTTGGTGTGTTGCGCGATGGCCGCAGTCCCCGCAAAGTGGTGGCGGAATAACGGGCCGGAATACGCCCCGCTGCCGCCAGGTTTTTCCCAGCAACCGGAGCAAACACCCAGCACGACCAGTCCAAAAAGGAACGATAAACTTTTCATCACTCGGCTTTCTAAGTGCCAGAGAAACGGGTCGTTGGCAAACCGAATCACCGTGCCCGGCACAGGAGTGTTCAGGGTTTTGTGCTGGCGGGCGGACTGTTTGTCGGGACGGGGCGGCCGAGTTTGGTGAGGAGGCGTCCGAGGGTGATCGGGCCGTAGGGCGTTTGCGGGCCAAGCAACTCCTGGAGGATGGCCTCTTTCATTTCTGGCAACGTGCCCGGCAGGCCCAGGCGCGGCCCCTGATTGCCGATGCGTTCGGTGTAATAACTCCAGAGCTGCCGCGCCATCGCGTCCAGTCCCTCCGCGCGCTCGTCTTCGTCGAGCGCGAGGTTGGTGTAGTATTGCCGGACCAGGCCTTCGACCATGAGGATGGTTTTGTCGCGGTTCAGGCTGGTGAGATTGCCGGACAGGCGGGCGAGGGCGTATTCGTCGAGTGACTGGCCGGGGGGAATGGAGTCGGGATATTTTTCGCGGACCTGTTGGAGGTAACGTCCGGCTTCGATCCGGCGGTTGTGCGTGTAAAGCAGGTAAACCAGTTCTTTCAAGTAGCCCCGATGCGCGTTCTTGATGGCTTCGGGCTTTTCCTTTTCCTCCGCGATCATCTTTTCGTACCCGTCGTTGGCGAGCGCGGCTTTGCCGAGGTCAGGGCCGGTGATTACAAAACCGTTCGTCGGCAGCAGCACGATGCGCCCGCGGAGCACCGCCAGGTGGAGTGATTGATAGACGGCGCGACGCAACGCGAGGAGTTCTTTGTTCTTCACTTTCGCCAGGCCCACGGTCGCCCAGTAGATGGAGTGTGTCTCCGGCAGGCGCCATTCCAGCGGGCCGTAGAGATCGTCCGCCGCCTTCATGAAGGCCGGGTCGAGTTTGTAGCGGGTGCGCAACATTTCCACGCGCTGGCGGGCGGCGTCGGTTTGCGGGCGGAGCAGCTCGTCGTAATTTGGCCGGTCGCCGCCGAGCGCGGCTTGCATCTCGTGCGCCCAGGCGGTTTTGAAGAAGAGGTGACCGTCGTCGAGGTTTTGCCCCATCTTGTGATGAAAGAACCAGGCCAACTCGCGGTAGAGCAGCGGCTCTCCGGGATTGTAGCGAATCCCCTGGTCGCGGAGCAGTTCGATGCCGGCGCGCACCCAGCGCCAGCGGTCGGCGGGGTCGTTGAACTTGATGGAAATATTGTAGGCCATGTTCCACGCCTGCACGTTCCAGACCTGGACGAAGTGTGGCTCCAGCTTGGTGATCCAATCGGCCAGTTGCATCATCTCGAAATATTTCCCTTCGTCCTGCAACTCCCCGGCGCGAATCCACAGCGCGTTGGCAATGAGGCCGCGGAAACCGCCGAGCGCGACGGTGGTGAAGGCGAGTACGGGCGGCGCATTTTCCAGCGGCGCGACGCGCGTGAAGCCGATCGCGGGATCCGCGCGCCGGCGGTTGAGGTCTTTCTGGATCAGTCCGACGGCGCCCAGCAATACGAGCGCGATGAGCAGCAGCGCGGGTTTGTAGAAACTCCGGCTCATACGAATGGGAGGCCCCCAAGTCCGAAGTTTCCAGCTTCAAACCAACGGCGCACCTTGGAGCTTCCTCTCCGCAACGCCTGATAGCTGGAAATTCTTTGTTCCATCCGCGCGTTCATTGCGTTCCCTGCGCCGTGGCCAGTTCCCGCCGGGTGAAGATCGTGATGCCGATGGCGGCGACGATGCCGCCGAGCAGCAGCACGATTTGCGCGACCGCCAGTCCCAGTTGTCCCCAGGTGATGCTGCGCCCCGTGCTCAGAGCGTCCACCGGCGAGAAGTTTTGCACCAGATTTACAACGCTTAGCAGCGCCTTGAAGAACGGAATCAAAACCGCGTCAATCAGTGTGCCCCCGCCCGCGCCCGTTTCGTGGTCCAGTCCTGTCACGCTGCCCTCGGAGACGACCGTGGACAATGTGCCGCTCGACAGCGTCACGATCAGCAGGCTCGCGGAAAAAAACGCGGCGACCGGAAACGACAGCAAACTCGCCGCCGCCAGTCCCAGCGCCGCCAGCAACGCCAGCCAGCAAAGAATCACGCCCAGTCCGCGCGTGAAGTTCAGCCCGAAGCCGCCCTCGCGGTAGAGCACCTCGAAGCCGTCCTCCAGGGGGAACAGCAGCGCGGTGGAATTGCGGTTGATGAACTGGACGGTGAGCCGGCCGTCCTCGTCGAAGAGGTTGGGCGGGATTTCAAATTCATGAAAGCTGGCGGCGGCCTGGCTTTTGATGTCGCGCCACAGCTGCGTCTTGTCCGGCACGCCCACCTGCCAGATGCCGGCGTAAGTGCCGCTGGCGTTGGTCTGCGCGGCGTGGAACTTGACGCGCAAGAACAGCGGCTCGTCGCGCAGGAAGTTTTTTCGCGTGCCGAGATCGACAACCCATGAGCGCGCGTAGTTGGGCGGCACCATCTGAAAACCGGCCTTGAGTTGTTCGCGCAGGTTGTTGCGCAAGGCGGGCTGTTCTGCGGGCGGCACGGGCGTCTGTTGGATGCGCTCCTGGAAAATCTTTTCCAGCGAGCCTTCGATGTCGGGTGGCGGCACCCGGAGCGAGCCGCGCGCGACGAAGATTTCGTGGCGCAGAATTTCCCGCTGCCGGGGCGGGAGCTTCTGCGCCCGCCAGTTCAACAGCGCATACACACTGGTGCCCGCGACGGCCAGCAGCGCGGCGTTGAGCGCCACGATGCCGAGCCATTTGCCCAGCCAGATTTGCCACCGGGCGATGGGTTTCACCGCGATCATCTGCATCTGGCATTCCTCGATGTCGCGCGCCAGCGTGCCGCACGCCAGCCAGAGCGTGGAAAAACCGAGCAGCGTCGTGATCGTGCTCAAGGTGTAGGTGAGGAGAATTTGCGTGAAGCCGCGCGCGGTGCCGTCATCCTTGAGCAGGAGCGGCAGAGCCACGACCGAACCGAGCAACAGCACCGCCAGCACCCAGAACAGCCGGAAGCGAAACGCGGCCTTCCAGGTCAGCGTGGCGATGGCGAGGAGGCGTTGCATCGAAAGGATTTCAAATTTGAAATTTCAAATCTCAAAGCGCCCGCCGTCACTTCGGTTTGCCGAGCAGCGAAGAAAGTTTCTCGTTCGCCTTGGACAGGTCCGCTGGCCTGGCGGCTTCCGGTGCGGGCGCGGGAGTTGGGGTCGGAGTGCCGGGTTCAGCCGGGCGGGCCAGCGACTCCAGTCTTGCCCGATCAACTTTCTCCGCTGGCTCCGGTGTGGGTGACGGATATTCTTTGGCGGCAGGTGTGGGCAGGGTGAGGCGCTCCAGAATTTTTTCGCTGGCAGGTTTCGCCTCCGCTTCACCGCGCAGATACGCCGCGACGCGCCCGCCGGACTGCGCGCCGGAAGTCTCGGCGGCGGCTTGCTTCGCCTTCTGCACCACGTCGAGAAAGTAGCTCTCCAGATTTTGCGTTGGGTTGTCCACGCGGACTTTGTCTTCCGCTACATCCTGGCGAATCAGTTCCAGCACCCGCCGCATCGTCTCGCGCGGCAAGGGCGGCGTGGTGATGCGCACGGCGTCGCGGTTGGCCAGCAAATCCTTGAGCGGTCCCATCGCCTGAATTTTCCCGCCGTAATAAATTACCACGCGGTCGCAAACATCCTCCACGTCGGCGAGCAAATGGCTGCTGAGGATGACGGTCTTGCCGCGTCGCGCCAGCGCGAGGATGAGGTCTTTCACCTCTCGGCAGCCGATGGGATCGAGGCCCGCCGTCGGTTCGTCGAGGATGACGAGGTCGGGATCGTTGATGAGCGCCTGCGCCAACCCGATGCGGCGCTGCATCCCTTTTGAGAATTCGCCCACGGTGCGCGTGCGCGTCTGGGTAAGTCCGACCATGTCGAGCAATTGCTCCGCGCGTTCCCGCCGCTGGGTGTCCGAGAGGTGAAACAGGTTGCCGAAGAAGTCGAGCGTCTCGCGCGAGTTGAGGTATCGGTAGAGATACGATTCCTCCGGCAGGTAGCCGATGCGCGCCTTGGTGGCGACGTGACGCGGCGATTTGCCGAACACCTCGATGTGTCCGCGTGTCGGGTAGAGCAACCCCAGCAGCATCTTCACCGTGGTGGACTTGCCGGAGCCGTTCGGACCCAGCAGGCCGAACACCTCGCCGCGCCGCACTTCAAAATCCACGCCGTCCACCGCCCGCGCCTTGGGCCGGCCCCAGAAATCCTTGAAGACCTTGGTGAGGCCGCGCACGGCAATGACCACTTCGTTTGATTGCGGATCGCGGATGGCGGATGGCGGATTGGATTCTGTGACCAAGGTTTCCATGCAGGTGCGGTGTGCGGTGATTACGAACTCGAGATCCGGCGCAACACGCCAGCGAGGCCGGCCTTGTTCATCTGTTTGCTGGCGACCGCGACCAGCGCCTCGTAAATCGTTCCATTGTCCACCAAGACAGGCAGTCCGTTCTTCGCCAGGAACGCCAATGCGGCGGCAGCGCCGGTTCGCTTGTTGCCATCCGTGAACGCCTGTGACTCGGCGAGGTGGAAGGCATACGTCGCCGCCACATCGAACAGGTCCGCGCTGCCGTAATGCCAGGAGTTTATGGCCGACGCCAGGGCCGAATCCACCAAACCAGGGTCGCCGACGCCCGCAAGTCCACCCCAGCGCGCCAGCGACTCCGCGTGCAAATACTCCACCTCCGCCAAGCTGAGGAAAACGGGATCGGGCACGATTATTGGGCCAGCTTGCGAAAGAGTTCCGTGTTTTTCGTGAACACCTCGTTCGCGATGGCTTTGAACTCCTCGCTCACCTGGCCGCCTTCGCTCTCGGAAACTTTCGTCCCGATCTCGCGCGTCTGAAGATAGACAAACACTTTTCGCTGTTCTTCGCGAGGCATGCTCTCGATTTGGCTGATGATCTCTGTTGCACTCATATTCGGAGGCTACCAGTGTCTTGGTTCAAGAGCAACTCACTATGCTGGCCTGGGTGCCAACTGCGGCGCGACTTGCGACGAATGTCCTTGATCCGTTGGCGCGAGCGATTCCGGCTGGAAATGCTCCAACTCCTCGCCTTGCCGCACCAACCGCGCGCTGTTGAAGATCACAATCAGCGAGCCGGCGTTGTGCATGATGGCGGCGACGATGGGATTGATCTTCCCAAATGCCGCCAGCGCCAGGCCACCGATGATGAAGGCGACGCCAAACAGGAAGTTCTGATTGATGACCGCGCGCGTGCTGCGCGAGAGCTTCACCAGGAACGGCAGGCGGCGAAGGTCGTTGTTCATCAGCGCAATCGTCGCGCTGTGGATCGCCACTTCGCTGCTGGCGGCGCCCATCGCGATGCCAATGTCCCCGGCGGCCAGTGCGGGCGCGTCGTTCACGCCGTCGCCGACGACCGCGACGCGGTAGCCCTTCTTCTTCGTCGCGCGGACGAACTCGACTTTGTTCTGCGGCAGGCATTCGCCCACGACTTCTTCGCAGCCGATTTCTTTTGCCACGCGCTGGGCGACGGCGGTGCGGTCGCCGGAAACCATCGCGATGCGGCGGACGCCGACGTGTTTGAGTTCCGCCAATGACTCGCGGGCCTCGGGGCGGGTCTGGTCCTGCAAGCCGAGCCAGCCGATGAATTTCCCGTTGCGCGCGACGAAGATGAGGCTGAAGCCTTCCGTCTCTTTCAAGTCCACCACGGCCATCACGTCTTCGGTCACGCGGTTGTCCTGCAACCACGCGGCGCGGCCCACCAGAATCGTGTCGGCGCCGACTTCGGCCTTGATGCCACGTCCGGCGGACTCGGAGAAATTCTTCGGCTCGGTGAGCGGCACCCCGGCTTCCTCCGCTAGTTGGGCGAGCGCCTTCGCCGTCGGGTGGTTGCTGTATTTTTCGGCGGATGCGGCGAGGCGCAGGAGTTCGGCGGGTTGCGTGTCGCCGACGGGCGCGAGCCGGCTGACGGCGAGTTTGCCAGTCGTGAGCGTGCCGGTCTTGTCGAAGATGAAGGCGTTGATGCGCGCGGCCAGTTCGATGTCGCTGACGTTCTTGATCAAGATGCCGAGGCGTGCGGCGGCGGAGAGCGCGGCGACCATCGCGGTGGGGGTGGCGAGGATGAACGCGCACGGGCAGGAGACGACGATGACGGAGATGACGCGGTTGAGGTCGCGCGTGAACGCCCACACCAGCGCGGCGAGCACCAGCACCAGCGGCGTGTAATAGACCATGTACTGGTCAATGAGGCGCATGATCGGCAGCTTGGTCTTTTCGGCGGCAAGGATGAGTTCGCGCACGCGGCCCAGCGTGGTGTCGTGGCCGGCGCGGGTGACTTTGATTTCGAGAACACCGGTCAGGTTGATTGTTCCGGCGAACACGTCGTCGCCGGGTTTCTTGTCCACGGGCAGCGATTCGCCGGTGATGTTGGCCTGGTTGAAGGATCCCTGGCCGGTGACAATCACGCCGTCCGCCGCGACGTTGTCGCCGGGGCGGATGCGGATGACATCGCCGATGGCGAGGTCTTTGGCGGCGACTTCCTCCTCGCCGGTCTTGGTGAGGCGCCGGGCCTTGGTGGGCGTGAGTTTGATGAGCGACTCAATGGACGCGCGCGCGCCCTCTGCGGTGCGGGTTTCGATGATCTCGCCGAGCAACATGAAGAAGGCGACCACGCCGGCGGTCTTGTAGTCGCCCGAGGCGAACGACGCGAGCACGGCGATGCCGACGAGTTCGTTGATGCTGAGGATGCCGCGCTTGAGGTCTTTGAAGGCGGTCCAGACGATGGGATAGCCCAGCAGAATCGCGCCGACCATCGCGCTGTAGCTGGCGACCACCGCGCCCTGCTCGAAGAGCCAGTCCACGATGAAGGCGTTGATGACGAAGATCAGGCCGATGAGCGTCTGGGTCAGGCGGATGGGCGTGTGCTCGTGTTCATGGCCGCAAAGCGAGCACGATTCTTTACGACCGATGTGATCGTGGTCGTGCTTCGGTTCGTCGCGGCTGAGGAGGGAGGTGACTTGCATGGAAATTAGGAATGTCGGATGACGAATGAGGAATGCACGCCAGGGGCGGCTGATTCGTGCGTGAGATGCCGGATTGGTTGCGCTTCGTTCATCGGCTCAATGCTTATCTTGATGCGCCGGCTCCGGGCCGATGGTCTTCGGCTTCGGCGGTTCACGGTTCAACTGTAGCCGCAGCTCGCGCGGTTTGCCATCGGCGCGCTCCTGCAAAATGATCTTCTCCTGCACGTTGGTGAAGATGCGTTGCAAGGCCTCGGCGTAGCGCAGGCTGGTGAAGAGTTGCTTGTCCTTCCGGTACTCCGGCAGCAGGTCGTTGAAACGGTTCGCCTCGGCGGAGACGAACTCCACGGTGCGCGCGCGTTCGGCGGCGGCGGTGTTGGTGCGGGCGACCGCCTCGCTGCGGCCTTTGCTCACGGTCTCGTTGGCATATTTCCGGGCGTCGTTGAGCGCGGTGGCGCGGCGCACTTCCGCTTCCAGCACGCGGGCGAAGTCGGCCGTCAACTGGCGCGGTGGGATCACTTGCACGTCCATCAGTTCCACCTTGATGCCCAGTTGCTGCTGCGCGATCAGGTCGGCCAGCCGCGCCTCCGCCTGTTCGCGATACGCGGTCGTGTCGCGCGTGATGTCCACCGTGCCGCGCGCGGCGGCGTAGAGCAGGGCGTGGTTGAAGGCGTTTTGCACCAGGTTCGACGCGCTGGCGAAATCAAACACGTAGCGCAATCCCGGCTCGCTCACGCGGTAGCGCAGCGTGCCGCGCACATGGACGATGTTGCCGTCGCCGGTGAGCACGTAGCCGTCGGTGGCCGGGTTGAGCGACGGGCCGGGGGGCGGCTCGGTCTTGGCGGCTTCCAGCCCCGCCGTGGTCAGATACCAGCCGATGGTGGAATTGACCGTCTGCACCTGGCCGACGGGGAGGCGGACGACTTCATCAATCGGGTAGGGCAAGGCCCAGTGCGGGCCGGGGCCGAGCAAGGCTTTTTCGTCCTCACCCACCGGTTTGCCGAAGCGCAGGATGATCGCCTTTTCCTGCGTGCCCACGGTGAAGAAACCGGAGCCGAGAAAAACCACCACCAGCCCGACCATGATGACCTTGACGATGGCGAAGCTGCTGCGCAGCGCGTCGGACAGCGCCTGCGAGCCGGCGTCGTCCGTGACCTCGGGTGGCGGTGCGATGGGCGCGGGATGCGGATGGTCGTGCGAGTCGCTCATGGTTTGGCGTTGCGGGCGGGTGCCACCGTCGGGCCTCGTAACAATCCCAGCGGGGAGGTTTGCGTGTCGAGGATCAGCGTGGTCCGTTCCTTCGTGAAGGCTTCGAGCGCGCCCAGTTCCAGGATGAAGCGCGCGAGTTCCGGGTCCTGCTTGAACACCTCGAAGGACTTGGCGGCTTCGCTGTCGCCGAGGCCGCGGATGCGCGTGGCCTGGGCGTCGGCGTCGGAGATCAAGCGGGCGCTTTCGGCGTCGGCGGCGGAGCGGAGGTCGCGGGCCTGGCGTTCGCCCTCGAACTGGATTTCGCTCACCTTCACTTCGCGCTCGGACTTCATGCGCTGAAAAACCAGTTCCGTGACGCTTTCCGGCAGGCCGAGTTTTTTGATGCCGAGAAATTTCACGTCCAGGCCGTTGGTGATGGCGCGGGAGTCAGCCTGTACGCGCTGCAACATCTCCTGTTCGATCTCGGCGAGCTTGAGCTGCTTCTCATCGGTGGAGACGAAATCCGGGAACGGGTGCCGGCCCACCACGCCGCTGTAGGCGTTGCGCAGGAGACCCTCCAGGCTTTCCTCGGCCTTCGCGGTCGAGTCGCCGAACCGCTGGGAGAAAACTTTCGCGTCACTGATGTTCCAGCCGACATAAACCATGATGAGCAGCGTGAACTGGTCGGCGGTCTGCACCTGCTCGAACTTGCCCTCGAAGTTGTGGATGCGCTGGTCGAACTTGTGGACCTTCTGGATGGGCCAGGGCGCCTTCCAGTAGGCGCCCGGCTCAGTTATGTCGCGCACCGGTTTGCCAAAGGTGGTGACGACCGCCACCTCGCTTTTGCGCACCTGGAACACGAACAGGAGCAGCACGAAAATGACGAGCAGCACGGCGCCGACGATGAAGGTGAGGGGATTCTGTTTCATAGGAAATTCAGGCTGCGGGTAAAGGCGGGGCAAAAGATCAAAGTCTCAAAGCTCAAAGCTGCAAACTCAAATCGCCAGCACGCCATTGAAGCTTCGAGCTTGAAGCTTTTCTTGAACTTTGAACTTTGAGTTTTGAACTTCATTTCGCCTTCAGCGCCGGCATCGGCAGGTCCGTGATGTCGGCGCGGATCTTGTCTTCGAGGTTCATCTGGATGACATCCTGCGAGTTGGTCGTCGCGAGGATGTATTTGCGCGCGCCGGCGCTGGCGCGGACGAGCGTCTGCAAGTAGGCGCGCTGCGCATAAACTTCCGGCGAGGCGCGGAACGCCGTCATCTGATTCGTGAACAACGCCACGCGCGCCAGCGCGCCGACTTCCGCCCGCTGGCGGTCGGATTCGGCCTCGCGCTTCACGCGCACGGCCACGGCGCTTGCGAGCGCGTTGGTGCGGATACGGTGAGCCTGGGCGTCGAGCAGGTTGGCGCGTTTCTTCTGTTCCGCGCCGACGACCTGTTCGTAGGCGGCGGCGACCTTGATGGGCGGATGCGCGTCCTGGAGACCGAGAAACATAATCTGCACGCCCAGCTTCAACTCGTCGGCGCGGGCCTGGATGCGCCGGTGCAATTCCTCCGCCGCCTGGAACCGCCCGCTGGACATCAGTTCCTGCAAGTCCACGCTCACGAGATAGCGCACGACTTCCCGCGTGCCGATCTTTTCCAGCAGCGCGCCGGCGTCGCGGTGGTTGTAGGCCCAGGCGCGCAGGTCGTTGATTTGATACTGCACCGGGATGCTGACGGAGAGCAGGTTGACGGGCGGACTCTTCTTGCCGCTGACGGCGTTGGTGGCGGTGCCGGCGGGTTCGCGGCTGGCGACCAGCAGATTAAACTCCTCTTTGTAATGCCCCACGGTCCAGAGCACGGTTTTTTCGTGGTCGTCGTCCTCGTCATGCACGAAGCCGATGTTGAAGGTCTGGAGTTCGCGCGTGCGGAAACGGTGAACCTTGTCCACGGGCCAGGGAAGTTTCAGATGCGCGCCCGGGCCGATGACGCCCTCGCCCACGGGCCGGCCGAAGCGCTCGTGCAACGCCTCTTCGCCGGCTTCGATGAACACCACGCAAGTCGAAAGCAGCAGCAGACCCACCTGCGCCAGCACCAGCGCCACGAAGGATTTTCTGAGAAACAGATAAAACCAGGTGTCCGACACCTTGAAGCCGAACTGGTAATCCAGCGCGTGTGCCGCGGTAGTGAAGATGCCTTCGGGATGACTGAGCAACCCCACCAGCCGGCTCTCGTAAAGCAGCCGCGCCACCTTGCCCTTCACGCGCGGTCGGTAAATCTCCAGCAACAGCGTGACGAGCGTTTCCACCGCCAGCAATGCCAGCAACCCGCTCAGCCCGCGCGCCAGCCACAGATCCACCGCCGCAAATCCCGCCTCCATCGCCACAATGCCGCCCACGGCCAGCGCCAGCAGATACGCGCCCAGCAGCAGACAATTCGCGCCTGGATTGAGCAGTCGTTGGTTTTCCAGCCGGGCGATTCCGGCGGAATATTTCCCAATCAGGAACAGCACCAGCGAGAACATGCCCAGCAGCGCCATCGCCACGAGCGGTTGGTTGAGCGGCAGGACCAGCGTCTTTTGCAGCCACCGCCAGAGCCACCACGCGCCGCCGGCTTGCAGCAGGAACAACAGCACCGCGAAGCCTGGCACGAAGAACCGCTCGAACTGTTCCCGCGACCGCCGCGCGGCGAACGACTCCGCCTCCTGCGACTGGAACAACGTCGCGCTGCCGGCGGCTTTCGTGACCTCGTCGAACTCCATCTTTTCCAGGCGCTCGCGTTCCTCCAGGCGCATCTGGAACCAGCTCACCGCCGCCGCCAGCGCGCCCAGGCCCAGGAACGCCACCGCCACCTGGCCCGCGAAGGAATTCGCATGGCGCGCCGCCACGAACGTGGCGGCCCCGCCGGCCAGCAGCAGGAACAAGTTCACCAGTCCGTTCTTTTGAATGTTTCGTTCCATCGAAATCCCGTCTCGCTAACTCAGCTCCCGATCCTCGAACAGGCACAACGCCACCGCCAGCGTCGCACCCACGTACGCCATCGCGTAGCCGAACGCCGTTCCCAGATAACTCCACGGAATCCGCTTCCCCTCCTCCAGCGCGTCGGCCACCCAGAGCAACTGCCAGTTCGGCAATGCCGCGTAAACCACCGCTGCCCACCACGACCCGGCTTCCGCGCGCCGCCCGAAGAAATAATCCGACATCAACCCCAACAGAAAGAACGCCGAACAAATCGCCAGCGTCGAAATCATTTCCAGCCGCGTCGAGCACACCAGCGCCAGCCCCGCGAGAATCCACACCGCGAACACGATCAGCAACCCCGCGGGCGCCATCCGCCAGTCCACGCCCGCCGCGAAACTTTGCACCCCGCCTTCCTTGCTCAGGAAGTTGATCCCCACGAACGCCAGCGTTGCCATCGCCACCAGGCAGAGCACCGCATCCGACACGAAGGGCCGCCGCAGGAAGAAATTGCTGAACCCGCCCATCCCGTAGCCCAGCGCCAGTGCGCCGCAGAAAATTCCCAGCGCCAGCCAGTCCGTCGAGCCGTAGGCGTCATAGCCCATGCGGCTGGCCAGGAGTGATGCGAGCAGGTTCACGTACGACATCAGCGAGAGCGCCGCCGCCATGCCGGTGTATTTGGCCAGGAGAAATTGCGCGCGGCTCACCGGCTTGGACAGCACCGCCAGCGCCGTGCCCGTGCGGATTTCCCGCGCCAGCGAGTTGGACGCGCTCAACACCGCGCCCAGCAACCCCGCGAGCAGCATCACCGCCAGCACGCTGTCCTTGACCAGCTTCGGGTCGTCGCCGAAGCCGAAATACGGGATGCTGGCCAGGAACACGATGAACAGGGCCGAACTCGTCGTGAGCAGCAGAAAGACAGGCTGCCGGATGAGCTCCATGAACGCATTGCTGGCGATGGTGATGAACTGACGCATTGTCGCTTAAGTCGCCAAGACACTACGAACCCGGTCGCGGGTTGCCAATGGTTTATTGCGCCCGCGCAGGCTCCGGGTAGTTTCGTGCGCGATTCCTGAAAGTGTTGTCACTGCCGACGGGCCAAACGCTTCGCGCGATGCGGATGGAGCGGAGTCTCGCAGGGCTGCTCTAAAGTCCGAAGGCCGAAATCCGAATTCCGAAAGAAATCCGAAACCCGAACTCCGGGACGCGTTCCGTGACCGCTGAAGTTTCCATCCGCCGACGGGGGGCGGATTTCAGTCTTCGGCCTGCTTTCGGATTTCGGGTTTCGGATTTTATCCTCCGCGCAGAGTCCCGCGGACTTTAGAGCAGCCCTGGGAGTCTCGTGACGCGCGGATTGCCCGCTTGTTTTCACCCCGCGTCTGCCGCACCTTCACCGCGTCATGTCGGCGAAGCTTAAAGAATTTTTCCAGCGGTGGATCATCAACACGGTGGCCGTGCTGGTGGCGTCCTACGTGGTCAGCAGCGGGATTCATTACGAGAAGCCGCTGGACCTGGTGGTCGCCTCGCTGGTGCTGGGGTTGCTGAACGCTTTTCTGCGGCCGCTGCTGATGGTGCTCTCGCTGTCGCTGGTGATTTTCACCCTGGGCCTGTTCACGTTCGTCATCAACGCGGTGCTGTTGTGGTGCGTGGGCTGGCTGCTGCAACCGAACTTCCGCGTGGACAGTTTCTCGGACGCCTTCCTGGGCGCGCTGGTCATCACGCTGGTCTCGGTGGTGCTGAACATCCTGACGGGCACGGGCAACACGCGCGTGCAGGTGCGCCGCAACAAGCACCGCCCGCCGGCGGACAAACCCGATGGCGGCGGCGGGCCGGTGATTGACGTTTAGCGGTTCACTCGCGCTGATACGCCGCGCGCCGGGTCGCCACGCCGCGCGCCAGGAAACCGCGTTCAAAATCCGTCAGCGTCGCACTCAACGCGGCGGGCGTTTCGACGGGGCCGAACTGCGGGTTCGCCGCGAACACCTCGATCATCTGCGCGAAGTAGTTCGCGTCGTCGGTGCGCAGATAGACGGTTCCGCCGGGCGCGAGCGCCTGCGCGGCGACTTCCGTGAAGCGCGGGTTCACCAGGCGGTTCTTGTGGTGTTTGCGCTTGGGCCACGGGTCGGGGAAATAGATATGCAGCGCCTGGACGGCGCCGGGCGGCAGGAGGAATTCGACGGCGTAGGACGCTTCGATGCGCAGCAGCCGCAGGTTGGCCAGGCCGGCGCGCTGTCCTTTGCGGTCGAGTTTGCGCAACCGGCCGAGGAGTCGCTCCACGCCGATGAAGTTGTGTTGCGGTTGCGCGGCGGCCCATTGCGCGAGGAAGGAGCCGTCGCCGCTGCCCAGCTCCACTTCGAGCGGCGCGGCGCGCGGGAAAAGCCGGGCCGGATCAATTCGTTCCACGTAGGTATCGGGGCGGAAGATCAGGCTCGGCGGCGGGGCCTGCGCTAGCTCGGTTTGCATCGGGGTTAATAAACGGGGCGGAGGCGGTGGAGGTCAATCTTTCGCTCGGCCGTTCGGGTGCTTCTTCGTTGTTTCCCGCCATGGCTGCTGCTACAAGGTTGGGCGTGATGCCGCAACTTTCACCGAGGTTCGTCGAATTACGGTTCGCCGGGGCGCGTCAGTTTCTCCGCCGGTGACACCGGCGTCGCTATGAACAAATTCCTTTTCTCCCTCGCCCTCCTGTTGCTCGCGCCACACCTGTCCCTGCGCGCCCAGGACGCCGCGAAGAAAGATCCCGTCGTGGTGGACGACAAGACGGAGGCGGTGATCAAGGGCGCGTTGAAGTGGCTCGCGTCCAAACAACTCCCCAACGGCGCGTGGGGCGCCGAGGGCATGGAGCTGCAGCATCCCATCGCCATCACGGGCTACGTGCTGATGACGTTCCAGGCGGGCGGGCACCTGCCGGGCGAAGGCGAGCACGGCAAGAACGTCAGCGCCGGCATCCAGTACCTGCTCGACAACACCTCGCCCGACGGCCTGATGGGCAATCGCAACGAGGGCCAATACATGTACGGCCATGGCGTCGCTTCCATCGCGCTGGCGGAGCTTTACGGCACGACGCGGCTGGCCGCGATGAAGCCCAAGCTGGAAAAGATTATTCGCGTCATCATCGCCTCGCAGAACAACGAGGGCGGTTGGCGTTACCGGCCCATTGCGCGGGACGCGGACATCTCGGTGACGGTGCTGCAAGTCGTCGCGTTGCGCGCCGCGAAGAACGCCGGACTGGACGTGCCGCAGGCGACCATTGATAACGCGGTGAAGTATGTGAAGAAATGTTACCATCCGCCCAGCGGCGGCTTCACCTACCAGCCGGGGCGGGAGCCGGGGTTCGCCCGCACGGCGGCGGCGATTTATTCGCTGCAAGTCTGCGGTCTCTACGAGGACGAGATGGTGAAGAAAGGTTCGCAGTATCTGGTCAAGAACCAGAAGGTGAACCAGGAATGGTTCACCTACGGAAACTTCTACGCCGCCCCCGCGCAGTACATGTTCGGCGGCGAGACGTGGCAGAAGTGGTACTCCGAAATCAAAGACATCCTGCTCCGCAACGTCTCGACCCGGGGCGAGTTGCGCTACTGGGAACCGAAGATTGATTCGGGCCGCGGCGGCGTGGGGCAGGTGTATTGCACGGCGGTTTACACGATGATCCTGGCGATGCCGTATCATTACATCCCGCTCTATCAGCGGTAGAACAATCAAGCGGGGAGCGTGATGACGAGGCCGCTTGCCGATTTCCGGCGCGCTGGTATCGTTCGCCCATGAAGATCGAAGAAATCCGAAAGCTGCTTCACACGCAGCCTTTCCGTCCTTTCCTAATCCATGTCGCGGACGGCGGTCGCATTCCTGTGAAGCACGAAGACTTCGTCGCGCTGGCGCCGACTGGCCGGGAAATGCTCGTTTATCAGGCGGATGGCGACTATCAGGTGATTGACGTGATGCTGGTCACCCGATTGCAGGTACAGACCGGGAACGGCGCGAAAAAGGCGCATAAGTGAGGCGCTCGTGGCGGCCGGGGAGTGTGGCGTCACGCGCCGAGTGGCTTTTGACGTGATGAAATACTGGTTCCCGATTCTGTTGCTCGCACCGCGTCTGTGGGCTGTTCACGGCATCTTTCAGAGCGCCGACGGGAAAAATCTCGAGGGCGACATCCAATTGGAAGCGGGCGGATTCGTGATTGCCTCCACCAATGGCGCGATGAACACGTTCAAGCTGGAGGAACTGTCGCTCCTGCGGTTTCAGCCGCCCGCACCGGACATTCCACCCGTCGAGCCGCCCGTTCCGGCCAGTCCGGCGCCGACGAACGGTTTGCTCGGCCTGTATTACAATGAACCGGATCTCACCGGCGAATTTCGGATGCGGCACGACGCGACGATTGACTTCGACTGGGAGGAAGGCTCGCCGCTCACCGGCATCCGCCCGAATGGTTTCAGCGTTCGCTGGATCGGCCAGCTCGCGCCGCTGGTCACCGACTTCTATGTCTTTTACACCGTCACCGACGACGGCGTGCGCCTGTGGGTGGACGACAAGCTCGTCATCGAGAGCTGGCGGGAGGGGGTTCAAAATTTCAGCACCCGGCCCATCGCGCTGAATGCCGGCACCAAGTACGAGTTGCGGATGGAGATGTTCGACATTCGTGAGCGCGCGGCGGCCCGGTTGTCCTGGAGCAGTTCCTCGAGTCCTCAAAGCGTTATCCCCGCGGCGCAATTGGTGCCCGGCACGCCTCCGTCCAGGGAACCGACACGGGACAAGTCCCCGCCCGGAGTGTTGCTTGCCAACGGGACGTTCCTCGCGCGCCGCGTCCATGCGGCCGACCAGACTTCCGTGAAATTCTCCGCCTCACTCAAGGAGCCGGCGCTGTCCACGGTGAACGTCGCGCGGATTATTTTCCAACCACTCGCCCCTGAGTTGGCCGTCCGGCTCCAACCCGGACGAGCCGGTCTGCTCTTGGCTAACCGCGATTTCGCCGAGGGCGAGTTCAAAGGCTTCGCCGACGGCAAAATCAAACTCAGTTCCGTGCTGTTCGGTGTAAAGAGCTACGACGCGGACAAGGTGGTCGCCGTTATTTTGCGCGACCCGAAGCCCGCCGCCGCCCGCTACGCGCTGCGCACGCGCGACCAGTCGCTGCTGCTCATCACCGCGCTGCGCGTGGAGAAGGACGGCGTCACCGTGCTGGACGCGGCGCTGCCCGGTTTCAAAATCCCCACCGGAGAACTGGTGGAGATCCAGCGCCAGCGGTAGGGAGATTGCCCGTGAATCGTGCGGATGGACGCGGAGGAATTGGAATCTTATCCGCGTTTATCTGCGATTTTGTCAGGTCTGGCTATGGTCGTCCTCATCACGATTCCGAATGCCCTTGTACCAAGGCGCCTGCCAGTGTGGAATGGTGAAGATAGAAATAATCCCTGCGCCCAGCCCCCAAGCGCCTACCCAGAATACGACGGGCCAGTAATCGTCTCGGTTGAGATGCTCGACAATGAAAGACTTGGCTGGCCGGCTGTGATACCTCCGTCCGCCTGACCCCCAAAAAAAGCCAACGACCACTCCGAGAATCACGCCCACAAAGACGCCGCAAAAGAATCGGACAGCGACCTTGAACAGGAAATCGGGCCATTTGTTTTGCATACGCTGAACGCTCGCCTAACTGTGTAGTGATTCGCGGGCCGAACTTCTCCGCCGGTAAATCAGGAACAACTCGTCGCCGGCCCGCTTCATCGAGTGCAGTTGAAACTGTGCCGCGTCCGCCAGGCGAGCAACGCCTTCGCCGTCGGCGATTGTTGGCGCGTCGCGCCCGCCGAATACTTTCGGGCACACCGTCAGATGCAATTCATCCACGAGTCCGGCGGTGAACAGCGCGGCGTTGAGTTCGCCGCCGCCTTCGCAGAGCAACCGTTTCACTTCCCATTTCTCCCGCAGCCAACGAAGCGCCGTCGGCCAGTCAATTTCGCGGCGACCGCAGACTTTCACCTCGTCCGCCAACGATTGGAGCTCGCGGAGTTTTGCCTTCGAGACGCGCGTCGTGGTGAGAATCAGAATGGGCGAGAAGCGGTGACGGAAGATTTCCGCGCGGGGATCAATGCTGCCCGAGCCGCTGACGATGACGCGCAGGTTGTATTCGGCCAGACCGTTTTTTATGCGCAAGCGTCGGAACTTCGCGGGGCCGGGACCGAGGTTGATCGGATTGGCGTCCACGGTGCGCGCGCCGGCCATCACGGCGTCGGCCCGCGTGCGCAGTTCCAGCAGGTGATCGTGGTCGCGCGCGCTGCCGAACGACGCGATGGCGCGGCTGCCCGTGGCGATCTTGCCGTCCGCCGTCACCGCCATGTTGACGGAAACGAAGGGAAGGGATGGCCGGTTCTTCACAGCGAGCCGAAGGGCAGGTTGCGCGCGAGCGTGAAGGCGACCACCAGCGCCAGCAGCAGCCACAGCCAGAACGGACGCCGCAGCGGAGGCAGCCAGTCGCGGCCGGTGGCGCGCTTCAACCAGTGCGCGCCGGGCAGCAGCGCGAGCGCCGGGAGCAACAGCACGAACAGCGGGTTGAGTTGAAAGGCCGCCGCGAAATTTCCGTGCAACAACTGGTGCGTCGCGCGCAGGCCACCGCAACCGGGGCACTGCCAGCCCGTCCACGAATAGAGCAGACAGCGTGGATAAAGCCGGTATTGCTCCGGCGGAAAAAAGTAGAGCATGGCCGCGCCGCAGAGCAGGCCGACGATCACAACCAATGGGGCGGAGACGGTCCGTCTCCCGTTGCCTTTTCCCGATCGGGTCGTCGTGTTCATGCCGCTCGTCGCGCGTCAGAACTGAATCGCGGCCAACTCATCGAGCTTCGCCCGCGCTTTCCCGCCGTCGATCAATTCAGCGGCCATCTCCCAGCCGTCGGTAAGCGTGCGCGCTTTGCCGGCGACGAACAGCGCGGCGGCGGCGTTGAGCAGCACGGCGTCGCGTTTGGGGCCGCGTTCGTCGCCGCGCATGATACGACGCACGATTTCCGCGTTGGCCATGCGATCGCCGCCTTTCAAATCCTCCAGTGTCGCCGGCTGCAACGGAAAATTCTCCGGCGCGAGTGTCGAAACGGTGAAGCCCCGGTCCTGGTAAAACTCCGCCACGGTGTTCTCGCCGAGCGTGGACAATTCATCAAGCCATGCCGGGGCTTCAACAGCAGCATCCGCACTTTGAGCGTTGCGTTCGACGCGCCCGCTCACGACCATCCCGCGCCGCACGCCGAGTGATTGCAGCACGCGCGCGATAGGCTCGCAGAGTTGCGGGCGCGGCACCCCGATGAGTTGCGCGGTGGGGCGCGCGGGGTTGAGCAACGGGCCGAGGAAATTGAAGATCGTCCGCTGCCCGCGTTCGGCGCAGAGCTTGCGCGCGGGCCCGATGTGCTTGAACGCCGGGTGGTAGTTCGGTGCGAAGAAAAAGGCGAAGTGATGATCGCGCAACGACCGCGCGGCCTGTTCGGGCGTCAGGTCCACGCGGAGGCCGAGCGCCTCCAGCACATCGGCGCTGCCGGCCTGCGACGTGATGGCGCGGTTGCCGTGTTTGGCCACGGCGACGCCCGCCGCCGCGACGACGAGTGCGACCGTGGTGGAGATGTTAAACGTGTTGAGCCGGTCGCCGCCCGTGCCGCACACGTCGAGGATTTCGCGGGCGCGCGTCGCGTCGTCGAGCGGCGGCGACACGGAGCGGGCGCGCAACTCGCGCGCGAACGCGGCGATTTCCTCCGTGCTCTCGCCTTTGCCGGCCAGCGCGGTGAGGAAGCCGGCTTTCGTCTCGGTGGGAATACGTTCATCAGTGAGTTCGGCCACCGCCAGCCGCGCCTGCTCGTCGGTGAGCGGCTGGGACGCGGCCAGTTGTTCGGTGAGCGCTTTGAGCATGTGCGCGGAGGATAAGTTCAAAGTTCAAAGTTCAAAGTTCAAAGTTCAAAGTTCAAAGTTCAAAGTTCAAAGTTCAAAGTTGGCGGCGGAGCGAGAGCGGCGCACAGTGGGCCGGCGATTGATGCGCGCGAATCCACCAACAGAAATCCTGTCCACGCACACGGCGGCGCTGTTTCAAGTGGCGGTCGTGCGCGCGGCGGAATCGCTGCGCGCGGGCGAACTGGTCGCGCTGCCCACCGAAACGGTTTACGGCCTGGCCGCCAACGCGCTCGACCCCCGCGCGGTCGCGAAGATTTTTGCGGCCAAGGGCCGGCCAGCGCACAATCCCATCATCGTCCACATCGCGGGCGTGGCGATGGCGCGGCAATGCGTGAGCGCGTGGCCGGCGGCGGCGGAGAAACTGGCGGCGGCATTCTGGCCGGGACCTTTGACGCTGGTGCTGCCGCGCGCGAAAGAAATCCCCGACATCGTGACTGCGGGCGGCGACACGGTGGGCGTGCGATGGCCGAGCCATCCGTTCATGCAGGCCGTCATCCGCGAATGCGGCTTCCCGCTGGCCGCGCCGAGCGCCAATCCCTCGAACCAAATTTCGCCGACGAACGCGGAGCACGTCCGCCGCAGCCTGGGCAACAACGTGCGCCTGATCGTGGACGGCGGGCAGTCGCAAGTGGGCATCGAATCGTCCGTGGTGGATGTGTCGGTGACGCCCGCGCGGCTCCTGCGGCCGGGGATGATTCACGCGGAGTCGCTCGTGGCGGTGCTGGGCCACTGCGAGGTGGAGGGCGAACGGAGTGCGAGTGGGGCGCTGCGCAGTCCGGGGCAGTTGCCGAAACATTATTCGCCGCGAGCCAGGCTCGTGGTGTGGTCGTGGCGGGATGAGGCGGATCTCCAAGCTCAAATTTCAAGGCATGAGTTTCTACTCGCCCGGTGCCATGTCATTGCGCACACGCGTATCCCTTTGGGCGGCGCGTTTGGCCGGGTGAGCGTGATCCCGCACGACGCGGAGGCGTTCGCGCGGGCACTCTACGCAGAATTGCACCGGTGCGACGATGAGGGTGCGGAGTTGATTGTGGTCGAAGCGCCGCCAGAGACGGACGAGTGGCGGGCGATTGCCGACCGGTTGCGGCGTGCGGCTGGTTGATACCGCGCCCGGAATTTGTTGCCCCGGCAACAAGACTGCTGACACGGATCGTGTGGAAAAACTACAAAAAATCTTCTTGCATTCGTATCAAAAAAGCCTAGCCTCGCGTCATAGACCCATTCAAAAGCAATGGACCTGATACCTGAGCCAAACCAAATTGCTCATCAGAAGTTGTCCGAGCGATGCCGAGGAGGTGCTGCGTTTACGTTAATCGAGATGCTGGTGGTAATGGCGGTTATAGCCATTATGGCCAGCCTGTTACTCTCCGCTTTGAACCAGACCAAGGAACAGGGTCGTTCCGTGATGTGCAAGAGCAACATGCGGCAGGTGGGATTGGGTTTCATCATGTATGCGGACGATAACGGCGATTATCTCCCGTGGCCCGGCGGTGACGCGGATCGGGCCAATACGAACGCGCAGTATGACGCGGATTGGTGTTTTGGCGGGCAGCCCGGCAGTGACCTGCAAGATTCATCCCGGTGGAGTGACCCTGAATTTGGTTTTCACGCTCAAGCCGGCTCCATCTTCACCTATGTTACCAGCCAACCGCGCTTGCCTTACGACAATAAATATAGACAAGTCTGGCCGGTTTACCGGTGTCCCAGCAGCAAGTCATTGGGCGAGGCGGTCCGGGTTAATTTCAGCGCAAATGCCTGGTTGGATCCGGGCAAACCATTCGGCAACGGTACGGTGAGCGACAAGGGCGTGATGACTTCATCGGTGGTGGATCCGGTTCGCAAGGTAATGTTGATGAATGAAAACCCGGAAAAGCTCGTCAACTGCGCCTTTGCGCCCGGCAGTCGCGGGAGCGATACGTCATTCATCCTGCACCATGGTCGGGCAAACATCGCCTTTATTGACGGTCACATGGAAGCAGTTTCGGAAAAAACCCTCCAAGACATGCAGGGACCGCTCAAGGACGTTTACTACAATTTGGGCAAGTAGCCACCGGGCAGTCGCCCCCGTTCCAACCGATTTCCCTCGCCGCCCCGCCCCGCCTCTCACGGTGCTTGAATGGTCGTCTCCGGTGCCGGAGTCGCCGGTTTATCCGCCCAAGTATGCGCTCTGTACCTGCGGGTTCTGCCGGAGCGTTGTCGAGGCGTCGTGCAAGGTGATCCGTCCCGTCTCCAGCACGTAGCCGTAACGCGAGACTTCCAGCGCGAGGTTCGCGTTTTGTTCCACCAGCAGGATGGTGATGCCCTGCCGTCGGTTAATCTCGACGATCTTCTCGAAAATCGTTTTGACGAGCAGCGGCGCGATGCCGAGGGATGGTTCGTCCAGCATGAGAAATTTGGGCCGGCTCATGAGCGCGCGACCGATGGCAAGCATCTGCTGCTCCCCGCCGGAGAGCGTGCCGGCGAGTTGTTTCTCCCGCTCCTTCAGGCGGGGAAACGTGGCGAAGACAAATTCCAGTTCGCGCTGGATGACGCCCTTGTCCTTTTGGAGATACGCGCCCATGCGCAGGTTCTCCCGCACCGTCAGATTGGCGAACACCATGCGGCCCTCGGGCACTTGCGAAACGCCGAGCCGGACGATCTCGTGCGGCGGCAGGTTCGTGATGTTCCTGCCCTCGAACAGGATTTCCCCGCTCCGCGCCTTGAGCAGGCCCGAAACGGTTCGCAGCGTCGTCGTCTTGCCCGCGCCGTTCGCGCCGATGAGCGTGACGATGTCCCCTTGCTTGACCGACAGCGACACCTCTTGCAGCGCGGTGATGACGCCGTAATTGACCACGAGATTCTTGATTTCGAGCATGGTCAGCCGGCCTTCACTTTTTCTTCGCCGAGGTAGGCCTCGATCACCTTCGGATCCTTGCGCACCTCCGCCGGCGTGCCGTGAGCGATCTTCACGCCGTAGTCCAGCACGGTGATGCGCTCGCAGATGCCCATCACCACCTGCATGTCGTGCTCGACGAGCAGCACGGAGATTTGGAACTTCTCCTTGATGAAGCGGATGAGCTGCATCAACTCGACCTTCTCCGTCGGGTTCATGCCGGCTGCCGGCTCGTCGAGCAGCAGCAGCTTCGGCTGGGTGGCCAGCGCGCGGACGATTTCCAGCCGGCGCTGATCGCCGTAGGGCAGGTTCTTCGCCAGCGTGTGGCGGAAGCGGCTTAGTTTGAAAATATCGAGAATCTCCACCACCTCCTGCTCGACCTTTTTCTCGGAGGCGGCAAATGTCCGCCCGCGCCACAGCGAGTGCAGGAGGCCGCCGCTTTGCCGCAGTTGGAAGGCGACGCGCACGTTGTCGAACACGGTGAGCGACGGGAAGAGCCGGATGTTCTGAAACGTCCGGGCGATGCCGTGCGCGGTGATCTGGTGCGGCAACAGTTTCTTCAGCGACCGATCCCGGAACAGGATGCGGCCCTCGGTCGGCGCGTAAACGCCCGTGATGAGATTGAACACGGTGGTTTTGCCCGCGCCGTTCGGCCCGATCAAGCCGGCCAGTTCGTTCGGGCCGATGTGCAAATCGAGCGCACTCACCGCCGTCAAGCCGCCGAAGCGGATTGTGCATTTCTCCATCTGGAGCAGCGGGGCGGGGGTGTTCATGGCGTCATTCGCGGGCGCTCTTGCCCCACAGCGGCCAGGTGAACAATCCCTGCGGGCGCGCCATCATCAATCCGATGATGAGCAGCGCGTAGATGATCATCCGGTAATCCGCGAAGCCGCGCAGCGCCTCCGGCAGAATCGTCAGCAACACGGCGGCGGCGATCACGCCCGCCGTGCGGCCCATCCCGCCGAGGATCACCATCACCACGATGTCTATGGACTTCATGAAGTCGAACCCGTCGGGCTTGAGCACCTGCTTGTGGTGCGCGTAGAGCGCGCCCGCGATCCCGGCGAAAAACGCCCCGGCCACGAACGCCGTCACCTTGTAGCGCGTGGGGCTGATGCCCATCGCGGACGCCGCCACCTCGTCGTCATGCACGCAGATAAAGCCGCGCCCGTAGGTGGAGTTGACCAGGCTGGCGACCACATAAACGGCCAGCGCCGCCACGCTCCACGCCCAAAACAGCGTGGTGAACTTTGGAATGCCCGTCAGCCCCGTGGCCGCGCCGAACGTTTCGGACGTTTGAAAAACCACGCGGATGATCTCGCCAAAGCCAAGAGTAACGATGGCCAGGTAATCGCCTCGGAGCCGCAGCGACGGCAATCCCACCGCCAGACCCGCCAGCGCCGCCACCAGTCCGCCGACGAGCATCGCCACGACGAACAGCGCGGGGGCGGCGGCGGGCGGGAGTGTTTTGGAAAGTTCGAGCGTCACCTTCGCCGCCGTGAAGCCGCCCACCGCCATGAAGCCCGCGTGCCCCAGGCTGAACTGTCCCGTGTAGCCGTTGATGAGGTTGAGGCTCACGGCAAGGATGACGCTGATGCCGACATCCACCGCGATGCCGAGGTAGTAGCGGTTGAAGTGCTCCGAGAAATACGACACCGCGAACGCCACGGCCACGCTTGCCAGCAACCATCGTTTCGCGCCCCAGTGCATCAGACTTTTTCCGCCTGCGCCTTGCCGAGCAGCCCGGCGGGGCGGAACAGCAGGATGAGGATCAAGATGGCGAAGGCAATGCCGTCGCGGTAATTCGACAGGCCCGGAATGCCGCCGGCGAATGTTTCCAGCAACCCCAGCAACAGCCCGCCCAGCGCCGCGCCCGGCAGGTTGCCGATGCCGCCGATTACCGCCGCGATGAACGCGCGCAGCCCCGGTTGGATGCCCATGAGCGGTTCGATGCCCGGCGCCTTCATCGCGTAGAGCACGCCCGCCACCGCCGCCAGCGCGGAGCCGAGGCCGAAGGTGAACGAGATGATGCGGTTGATGTTCACGCCCATCAGCGCGGCGGCCTGGTGATTGAACGATACCGCGCGCATCGCGGTGCCGGTTTTCGTCCGTTGCACGATGAACCACAGCACGGCCAGCAGGACGGCGGTGACCGCCGGCACGAGCAGGTCGTGGCTGCCGACAATCACGCCGCCAAAGTTGAAACTCCGTTCCGGGATCAACTTGGGAAACGGGCGGGTCGCTGCCCCGAAGACGGCCTTGTGCTGGCAGGTGAACTCAATGAACAACGACACGCCGATGGCGGTGATGAGCACGGTGAGCTTGGGCCGGTTGCGCAGGGGACGATACGCCAGCAGTTCGATGAGCATGCCAATCGCCGCGCAAATCGCCGCTGCCAGCACCAGCACGAGGAACGCGCCGAGATACGATTGCGCCGGGAACAACTTCTCCATTCCCGGCGCCAGGAAAAACGCGGCGAAGGCGCCGAGCATCAGCACGTCGCTGTGGGCAAAGTTGATGAAGCGCAGAACTCCATAGACCATCGTGTAACCCAGTGCGATGAGCGCGTAGATGGAGCCGAGCGCGAGGCCGTTGATGAGTTGTTGAAGCCAGTCCAAGGGTTGATTGGTGATCGGGATTATGCCGGAGGCTCTGTGTCGGCGATCAATTTACATCACGGGTTGATCGTCTCGACGAATTTGAATTTGCCTTCCTTCACTTGGAGAATCACCGCCGACTTCGTTGCGTCGCGCTTTTCGTTGATCGTGGTGTTGCCGGTCACGCCGGCGTAATCCTTCGTCGCCGCGAGCGCGTCGCGCACTTTCGGGCCGTCGGTGGTGCCGGCGCGCTTCATCGCGTCGGCCAGGATCATCGCCGAGTCGTAGCCGAGCGCGGCCATGGCGTCGGGGAGCTTGCCGTTGAAACGCTTCTGGTAGTCGGCGACGAACTTCTTGCTCTTGTCCGTCGCCACGTCCGGCGCGTAGTGCGTGGAGAAGTAGTGCCCTTCGACGGCGCTCTGGCCGATGTTCACCAGTTGGTCGGACTCCCAGCCGTCGCCGCCGAAGAATGGCACGTTCAAGCCAAGCTGCTTGGCCTGGATGCATATCAGCGCCACGTCGGTGTAATAGCCGGGCACGAACACGGCGTCCGGGTTCGACGACTTGATGGCGGTGAGCTGCGCCTTGAAATCCTTGTCGCCGCCGTTGAAGTCCAGTTCGGTGGCGATCTGGCCGCCGCTCTTCGCAAAACCCTCCTTGAAGTATTTCGCCAGCCCTTTGCTGTAGTCGCTCTTCACGTCGGTAAAGATGGCGACCTTTTTGGCCTTGAGCGTTTTGGCGGCGAAGTTCGCCATGACGGTGCCCTGGAACGGATCAATGAAACAGACGCGGAAGATGTAGTCGCCCGTCTCGGTGACTTTCGGGTTGGTCGAGGACGGCGAGATCATCGGGATTTTGTTTTGCTGGCAGATGGGCGCGGCTTCGAGCGAACGGCTGGAGGCGACTTCGCCGAGGATGGCCACCACGCCGTCGCGGGCGATGAGCTTGTTGACGACGGTGGCGGGTTCGCCGGCCTTGGAGAGATCGTCCTCGGTGATGAGTTCGAGTTTCTTGCCGAGCACGCCGCCGGCGGCGTTCAGCTCCTCGATGGCCAGCAGCGTGCCTTCGTGTGACGAGACGCCGAAGGTGGCTTCCTTGCCGGTCAACGAAGCGAACTCGCCGACGCGGATGGCGTCGCCGGATTGCTTTTTGCACGCGGCCCCGGCGAGCACCACGGCCACGGCGGTCAGCAAGATGGGGAACAAGGCACGGCGGGTTGTCTTCATAGGTTGTCGGCAGCGGTTCACATTTTCGCGGTTCAGTGGACGCAGGTTGAACCACGCGCCACGCCGCAGGCTAAAAAATCGGGAAGGGAGTTTCAATCCTCAAAGCTCGCAGATTCATGGCAACTTTCGGCAGGCCCGTTTTCCGCTGTTGCAGTCAACCCGTGGCTCCGCTAACCTCGGTCATTGTCTATGACTTTGACGGAAAAAATCCTGGCTCGTGCCGCTGGCAAGGCGCGTGTCCAAGCGGGCGATAACATCTGGGTGCAGGCGGACATCCTGATGACCCACGATGTCTGCGGTCCCGGCACCATCGGCGTTTTCAAGCGGGAGTTCGGTAAGACTGCGAAGGTTTGGGACCGGAACAAGATTGTCATCATTCCCGACCATTACATTTTCACCGCCGACTCCAAATCGAATCGCAACGTGGACATCCTCCGCGAGTTCGTGAAAGAGCAGGGCCTGCCCTATTTCTACGACGTGATTGATGACCCCGATGGTCATTGGGTGTTTGATCCGAGCAAGGGCGCGTTGAACCGCCAGTACGGCTCGAACTACGCGGGCGTGTGCCACACGGCGCTGCCGCAGAAGGGGCACACCCGTCCCGGCGAGATTCTGTTTGGCACCGACTCGCACACCTGCATGGCGGGCGCGTTCAACCAGTTCGCCACGGGCATCGGCAACACGGACGCCGGCTTCGTGATGGGTACGGGCAAACTGCTCATCAAGGTGCCGGAGACGATGCACTTCCGCCTCGAAGGCAAATTGCAGCCGGGAGTCATGTCCAAGGACGTGATCCTGCATTGCATCGGCGAGATCGGTTTTGACGGCGCGACCTATCGTGCGATGCAGTTCGACGGGCCGGGCGCGACGAACCTGTCCATTGACGACCGGATGACCATCGCGAACATGGCCATCGAGGCGGGTGGCAAGAACGGGATTTTTGAATTCGACGCGCAGACCAAGGCGTTCGTGGACCATCGGTGCAAGCTCAATGGCACGAAGGCGACTTATGAGCCGGTCGAGCGCGAACGCGACGAAAAATTTGCCTTCGAGATGACCGTGGACCTCTCCACGCTGGAGCCGACCGTGGCGTGTCATCCCGACCCCGGCCAGCGCAAAAAGGCCAAGGAGATGGGGCACATCAAACTGGACCGCGCCTACATCGGTTCCTGCACGGGTGGCAAGACAAGCGACTTTTTGGAGTTCGCGCGCGTGTTGCGGGGCAAACGCGTGGCCATTGACACGTTTGGCGTGCCGGCGACGCCGGAGATCGTGCATGATTTGCAGACCGCGCGCTGGGGTGAGCGGACGGTGTGGCAAATCCTCGTGGACGCCGGCGTGCAGATGACCGAGAACGCCGGTTGCGCCGCCTGCCTGGGCGGGCCGGTGGACACGTTCGGTCGGATGAACACGCCGCTCAAGTGCATCAGCGCCACCAATCGCAATTTTCCCGGACGCATGGGGCACAAGGAGTCGCAAGTGTTTCTCGCGTCGCCCGCCACGGTCGCGGCCAGCGCGTTGACCGGAAAAATCACCGACCCGCGGGAGTATTTGAGCTGAGGTTCGACGACAGGCTTTCACCAGGGAATTTCGTGCGCATCGACTTAACCAACACGTCCGCCTGAACCGCATGGATCGCGAAAAACTCGACGGCTGGTGCGAGAAGGGCATTCTGGGTCTGGTGCTGGCGATGCTGGTGTACGGCCCGCTGGCAACGGGGATGGTGCGGCCACAGGATTTTGTGGTGGTGCAATGGCTCACCCTGCCGGCCGTCGGCATTTGGCTCTTCCGATTTTGGATCAACCCCAAGCATCGCCTGCTGTGGTCGCCACTTTGCTGGGCGGTGCTGGCGTTCGTGGTCTATGCGATCGGCCGCTACTGGAAGGCTGACGTGGAATATCTGGCGCGCCAGGAACTGATCAAAGTTCTCATCTACGCGCTGTTGTTCTTTCTGGTGCTCACGAATCTGCACAAGCAGGACATGACGCACATCGTGGGGTTGACCCTGATCGGGCTGGCGTCGGCGATTGCACTTTATGCGGTGGTGCAGTTCTTGACCGAGTCGGACCGCGTCTGGCATTTCGTCCGTCCGGACGCCTACACCAAGCGCGGCTCCGGCACGTTCATCTGCCCGAACAATATGGCGGGCTATCTGGAGATGCTGCTGCCGCTGGGGCTGGCCTGCACGATGACGGGGCGTTTCAGCCATGTGACCAAGGTGCTGGTGGGCTACGCGTCGCTGGCGATTTTCACTGGAATCGTGGTTTCCGTTTCGCGCGGCGGTTGGGTGGCAACGGTTTTGACCATGGGGGTGCTATTCATCTGCCTGTTTAGACAGCGCGGCTATCGGATGCAATCGTTCCTCTTGCTGGGCGGTCTGATTGTCATCGTGGTGGTGTTTTTCCTGCAGGCGCGGCTCTCCCAGAATCGCTACGAGAAATTGATGCAGTCCCGCAGCATTGAGGATGTGCGCGTCAAGCTCTGGGGGCCGGCGGTGAAAATTTGGCAGGAAAATATCTGGTGGGGCGCGGGACCGGCGCACTTCGACTACCGTTTTCGCCAGCATCGTCCGCCGGACGACCAGTTGCAGGCCCGCCCGGATCGGGTGCATAACGATTATTTGAACACCCTGGCCGACTGGGGGCTGGTCGGGGCGGTGTTGGTCGCGGCGGCGTGGGGAATTTTCTACTGGCTGGTATTTCGCGCGTGGCCGTTCGTCCAGCGCACACCCAATGATCTGACCAGCAAACGCAGCAACAAGGCGTCTTTCGTCATGGGGGGCGCGTTGGGATTGCTGGCGATTTTGCTCCACTCGTTTTTTGATTTTAACATGCACATTCCGGCCAACGCGATGCTTGCGGTGACGCTCATGGCGCTGGTGGCCGGACATTTTCGATTTGCGACCGAGCGATACTGGGTGACCCTGCATGCGCCGTTGCGCGGGGTGGTGACCGTGGTGTTGCTGGCCGCGCTAGGCTATCTGGGGGTGGAGACCTGGCGCCGGACGCGGGAGTGTTACTGGCTGGTGCGTGCGGAGGGTGAAAAGAACTACTCACTGGAGCAGACCGACGCTTTTCGCCGGGCATTTGCCGCGGACGGAAAGAATTTTGAAGCGGCCCACGAGGTGGGCGAGTGCCTGCGGATGCGCGGCTGGGATGGCGGCGACGCCGGCAAGGAGCAGGTGAAGGAGGCTCTGACGTGGTTCAAGCGGAGTATGGAAATGAATCCATTCAATCCACACCCCGTGACCCGCCAGGGGATGTGCCTGGACTGGCTGGGCCAACACGAGGAGGCGTCGGATTTCTTCAAGCGTGCCCAAGCCCTCGATCCCAATGGCTACTTGACCGTGGCTTACATGGGATGGCACTACGTGCAACTGGAGGATTTTGCCGCCGCGCGCAAATGGTTTGAAAAATCTCTGCGCCTGAACTCCTTCAGCAACGAGCTTGCGGTTGCGTATCTCAAGCTGATCGATAAACGGCTGACCGAGCCGTCCGTGCTGAAGTGAGCCGACTCCATTACGGAGCAGCTGTGATTGGCCGCGTAACTGCTCTGCATTGCTTCACGACATGTGTCGAAGCGAAAATGAATATTCCGTTGACATTAAACCGACGTTCCCTAAAAAATCCGGCGCGTGGCAATGGTTGCGTGTTCGAGACCAAAGATTACCGTATGAATCCATCTAAATTCCCTGCCAACCGGCTGGTTGCCGGGGTGGGCTTGTTACTGAGCATCGCTTTGAACGGCAGTATGCACGGCCAGACCATTCAGGGCCGGGCGGAAGTCACTGCCGTCAAAGGATCGGCGGTTTACGTTGTTCCTGGTGGCCAACCAGCGCCCGTTACAGTCGGCGCCGTCCTGCCACCAGGCACATCGGTCAAAACCGATGCAAAGTCCGTCGTGGACGTTTTTCTCGGCAAGACCGCCGGCACGCTGCGCATCACCGAACAATCCACTCTCATTCTCGACAAATTTAATCTCACCGACACGGGGGCTGACACGGTGGTTGAAGTCCAACTCAACATCGCCGAAGGCACCGCGAGCGGCCGTGTGAAGAAACTTCCCGGCGGCTCCAAATACGAAATCAAAGTCCCCAACGGCGTCGCCGGCATTCGCGGCACATGGTGGGTGATGAACGCTCAGTCCGAACTAATCCTACTTGAGGGCCGGCTGGCTTTCGTAGTGATGAAGGCCGACGGCACGCTGACCCCGGTCACAATGAGTGCTCCCCCGCCCAAGAGCTTTACTCCACAGACGGGTGTGACCTTGGCCACCCCCCAGCAAATAACTTCAGCCCAGCAGCAATCGCCCCCGCCTGGCTCGACTCCGCCGCCCGGCGGAGGCAATGTAACCCCGCCGTCGCAAGTGAAGGAGCCGTATGTCTCTCCCGGAACGGGGAAGAAGCAGAAGACAAAAACTCCAACGCCTCCGCGTAACACTTAATCCAACCCTGTAACTATCGTTCCCCGACTCTTTCGCCCGGAGCCCTCTTGTGTTGCTCCGGGCTTTTTGTTTAGCTGCTCGCCGTGAAGTGGAATGCACTCAAGTTGACGCCCGTTTCCATATGCGCGGCGGCCATTGGACTGGCATTCTTGTTTCAGGCGTTGCCGCGATGGATGCCGGGCTTTGACCTGTTTCAACGGCTGGAGTGGATCACGTACGACTGGCGAGTGCGGCAGGCTTTCCGCTGGCCCGAACCCGTTGCCACCAATCTGGGCGCGGTTTTCATTGATGACGACAGCCTCAAGCTCATCAACGACGCCTTCAAATTCAAGTGGCCCTGGCCGCAGCAACTCTACGGACGGCTGGTCAAACGGTTGAACTCCCAGGGTGCCCAGGCCATCGGGTTCGACATACTTTCGCGCGAACTGGACGAACCGAACCCGCACCGCGACGTCCCGCTCGCCAACGGTGGTTCCATGAGTTCGGACGATTTCTATGCCCGGCAACTCCGCGACTCCTCCAACGTCGTGCTCTCGGCTTTTGGCGAAACCATCGGCAATCAATGGCGCGCTCTCATGCCGGCGGACATCTTCCGCACCAACACCTGGGCCGTCGGCCACGCCACCAGCGATCAGGACGCCGACGGCATCCTGCGCCGCGCCAAGCCATACAAGGACGATCCCGACCACGGCCGGTTGTGGCACCTGGGAATCATACTGGCGGCGAAGGAGCTGGGAATTGATCTGTCGCAGGCCGTTGTCGCGTCTGATCGCATCACCCTGCGCGGTTCCGGCGGTGTGCAGCGCGTCATCCCGCTGGACAAGGATGGTTTTTTCTACATCAACTGGAACCTCCAGTATAACGACCGGCGCATTGTAAAAAGCTCCTTTGAAGAGGCGCTCGGTTTGGGCGAGTCCGATGAGCCGCCGAACTGGCGCGGCAAGCTGGTGGTCGTCGGCTCCGTCGGTTCCGGCAACAACATCTCTGACGTCGGTGCCACGTCCTTGTCCAAGCAGACTTACCTCGTCAGCAAACACTGGAACGTCGCCAACTCCGTTATCACCGGCCGTTTCGTCCGCCTCTGCCCGTATCTGGTTGAGCTGCTGCTCATCCTCGTGCTGGGCGTGGTTTCGGCGCTGATGACCTGGTGCCTGCGCGCCCCGATGCAATCGGTGTGGGTCGCCGCGCTTGGGCTGGTGTACGTCGCCGTGTCCCTCTGGCTCTATGTGCAGTTTCGTTTCTGGCTGCCCATCGTTCTGCCCGTTCTCGGCGGGCTGGTGCTCAATCACGTCGGTGTTGTCACCTATCAGGTGATTTTTGAGCAAAGGGAAAAGCGCCATATCAAGGCCGTCTTCCAAAAGCTCGTCTCCCCCAACGTCGTCAACGAACTGCTCGACGCCGAGCAAATCAACCTTGGCGGCGCGCGGCGCCAGATCACCGTCTTGTTCGCCGACGTGCGTGGCTTTACCGAGATGACCGATGTCGTACAAGCGCGGGCCGAGCAGTATGTTAAGGAGCACCAACTCGCCGGGGAAGACGCGGAACATTATTTCGACGCGCAGGCCCGCGAGACGCTTGCCACCGTCAACGCCTACCTCGCGGCCATCGCCGATCAGGTAAAAAAGCACGACGGCACCCTCGACAAATACATCGGCGACTGCGTGATGGCCTTCTGGGGCGCGCCCATGTCCAACGACCAACACGCGCTGTGCTGCGTGCGTGCCGCCGTGGACGCACAGCGTGCGATGTATGAATTGAACCAGCGGCGTTTCTCCGAGAACAAGCGGCGCGAGGACGAAAATTCCCGCCGCACCGCCGCCGGCGAGCCGCCGCTGGAGATGCTGGCGCTGCTCACGCTGGGCACCGGCATCAACAGCGGCACCGCCATGGTGGGCATGATGGGATCGGAGGCGCACATCGTGAACTACACCGTCTTTGGCCGTGAAGTGAACCTGGCCAGCCGCCTCGAAGCCGTTTCCGGCCGCAGCCGCATCATCATTGGCGAGAGCACCTACCTGGAATTGCAGCGCACCGACGCGGTGTTGGCGGCCACTTGCATCGAGCAGGCCCCTGTGACGGTCAAGGGCATCCGCACCGCCGTCAGGATTTTTGAAGTCCCCTGGAAGGCCGCCGCGCAGCCCGCGCCATCGCCCACCGTGTTGGCTCCAGCCTCCAAGCCGGTGTGATGCGGCTTCCCACCGTTCTGGCCCGACCGCTGCTATGTTAGACGAGGCTGCCTGCGCGCCGATTCTTGACCGGCGCAAGGTTGGGCTTGCCAAATCGGTGTCCGTGCCTAGATTGTGCGGCTCGATTTATTAAAACTATGCTTATTGAGACTGTGAATGCGCTGCTCGCGCTGGCCCCGCCGGCTGCACCCGGCACTGCGCCTGACCCCAAGGGCGAAATGATCAAGATGCTCGGGATGTTCGCCATCATGGGCTGCATCTTTTATTTCCTGCTGATCCGCCCGCAGCGTGCCCGCGCCAAACAACTGTCAACCATGCTCGGCACGCTCAAGGCCGGCGACAAAATCCTCACCAGCAGCGGCATCATCGGCATCGTCATCAGCGTCAAAGAAAAAAGTGTCGCCATCAAGTCGGCCGGTGAAACCAAACTTGAAATCCTCAAGTCGGCCGTCTCCGAAATCACCGAACGCGCCGGCGAGTCTGCCTAGACCGGAACCGTCAATCCCTTTCCCGCTTCATGAAATCAAACTCAATCTGGAAACTTCTCTTCATCGTCCTGGTCCTCGCCTTTTCCATCATGGCTCTTTACCCGCCGACGGGACAGGACCTGTTGCAGGAGTTCGAGCGCCGAGCCAGGAACAAGGACGCCGACTATACGAACCTGGTGGAGCGCGTCCGCGCCTTGCAGAAGGATTTCCCGGAGCGCGCCTACGGCAATCTCAAGGCCGCCATCGGAACCAACGAAATCGCCCGTTACTTCCCGCTCATCTCGGTCAAAGGCGAGAAGGAACCGAACAACGTCATCTTGAACCGCCTGCAGCGCGAGGCGGCGGGCAAGGTTAAACTCGGCCTGGACTTGCAGGGCGGCACGTCCTTCATCGTCGAGATGGACACCACCAAGCTGGACACCAACAAAGTGTCCTCCACCGAAGGCCGTGACGTGGTGCTCGCCAACGCCGTCGAAGTGCTCCGCAAACGTGTGGACAAACTGGGGGTGGCCGAACCGCTCATCCAGCCGGCGGGCAACGACCGCATCGTGATCCAACTGCCGGGCCTTTCCGAAGCCGACAAGGAAAGCGCGCGCCAGCAAATTCAGAAGGCCGCCTTCCTCGAATTCCGCATGGTGCATCCCAACAGCGACGAGTTGCTCGCTTCGGGCATCATTGAGCCGGGCTATGAAATCCTGCGCGAGGAGCGCAAGCGCCCCGACGGCACCAAGGACGTGCTCTCGTATCTGGTGAGCAAGGCCCCCGAACGCGGGTTGACGGGCAAGTATATCAAACGCGCGGGGGTCTCGCGCCATCCCGTCACCAGCGAGCCGGAAATCAACTTCGAGTTGGACAGCGAGGGCGCGAACCTGTTTGGCGCCATCACCCGCGATTACAGCCCCAAGGGCAACAGGTATTCCCACCTGGCGATCATTCTCGACGGCGTGCTTTATTCCGCCCCGCGCATCATGGGGCCGATTGAGGGCGGCCACGGTCAGATCACCGGCAACTTCGATCTCAAGGAAGCCCTTCAACTGGCGCAGGTGCTGGAGAACCCGCTCGAAGCGCCCGTAAAAATTATTTTTGAAAGCGCGGTGGACCCGTCGCTTGGCAAGGACTCCATCCGCAGCGGCATCAAGTCGGCCATCATCGGCACCATCGCCGTCGCGGCCTTCATGCTCGTGTATTACATGTTCGCCGGTCTGGTCGCCAACGTCGCCCTGATGCTCAACATCATCATTCTGCTGGGCATCATGTGCTCCGTCGGCACCACGCTGACGCTGCCGGGCATCGCGGGCATCGTGCTCACCGTCGGCATGGCGGTGGACGCCAACGTCCTCATCTTCGAGCGCATCCGCGAGGAGCTGGCCGCCGGCAAATCCATGCGCGGCGCGCTGGCCGCCGGTTATGACAAGGCGTTCGGCACCATCTTCGACTCCAACCTCACCACGCTCATCTCGTCGGTTATTTTGATTTTCATGGGCACCGGCCCGGTCAAAGGCTTCGGTATCACGCTCACCATCGGTGTGAGCGTCAGCATGTTCTCCGCGCTGGTCGTCACCCGGCTCATGTTCGACTTTTTGCTGGCGAAGAACTGGCTCAAGACGATGCCCATGCTGCACATCGTGCGTGGTGCCAACTTTGACTTCCTGCGCTGGGCCATGCCCGCCTTCATCGCCTCGTGGCTGCTCATCACCGTCGGCAACGGCTGGGGCATCTACCGCGGGCGCGATGTGCTGGGCGTGGAATTTTCCGGCGGCGACAACATGACCCTCGGCTTTGCCAAGAAGGTCGAAGTGGACAAGTTGCGCGATGCCATCGGCAAACTCGGCGTGGGCGACGCGATGATCCAGTACCAGAAGGACATTTCCACCGGCAAGGAAACCTTGCGTGTCACCACTCGCAACACCAGTGACAAGAAGGCCGAGGCAACCGGCGCATCCCAGAAAGTCGCCGCCGCGCTGAAGGATCAATTCAAGGATGCCGGCTTCCAGGTTTTGAGCGTGGACACTGTTGGCGCGACCGTCGGCAAGGAAATTCAGAAAACCGCCGTCATCGCGGCGCTCCTGGCCATGCTCGGCATCCTGGTTTACGTCGCGTTTCGCTATGAATTCTCCTTCGCCGTGGGTGCCGTCGTTGCCATTCTCCACGACATCCTGATGACGAGCGGCTGGTTCTTCCTTTCCGGGCGGGAGATGAGCGGCACCTTTGTCGCGGCGATCCTTACCATCATCGGTTTCTCCATCAACGACACCATCGTGATCTTTGACCGCATCCGCGAGGATTTGAAGCTCGGCGTGCGCGGTTCGTTCAAGGACGTGATGAACAAGGCGATCAACCAGACGTTGAGCCGCACGATCATCACCTCCGGCACGGTCTTTCTGGCCACGATGTCGCTCTACATCTTCGGCGGCGGCGTCATCAATGACTTCGCGTTCACCTTCCTGGTCGGCATCATCACCGGTACCTATTCGAGCATCTACATCGCCAGCGCCATCGTCCTGTGGTGGCACAAGGGCCATCGGCCCAGCCTCGGCTCGGGCGTGCAACTGGTGGACGCGACCGCCGCGCGGGAACCCGCCGCGACCAACGCCTGAGCGTCGCCCCGGGCGTCATGCTTGCCCTTGTCGAAATCACGCACTGGCATTGGGCGGGATTCATTGCGGGCGTCATGGCGTTCGTGCTCCTCGACCTGTTCGTTTTCCACCGCCAGACCCGGGCGGTGACGTTCAAGGACGCGCTGTTCTGGACAGGCGTCTGTTTCGTCCTGGCGATGCTCTTCGGTGCCGCGCTGGTTCCCATGCGTGGACCCGAAAAGGCGATGGAGTTCCTCACCGGTTACATCATCGAGTTGTCGCTTTCGATGGACAACGTCTTTGTCATCGCGCTCATCTTCTCCTACTTCCGCGTCCCCGTGGAATACCAGCACCGGGTCTTGTTCATCGGCTTCATCAACGCCCTAATTCTGCGCGGGGTCATCATCGGCGTGGGCACGGAGGTGGTGTCGCGGTTTCACGAAGTGCTCTACGTGCTGGGGGCCTTCCTCATCTACAGCGGCGTCAAGATGCTGCTGACCGAGGATACCGGCGTGCATCCCGAGAAGAACATCATCATCCGGCTGACGCAAAAATTCTTTCCGGTGACCACGCACTTTGACGGGGCGAAATTTATCACGCGCCTGAACGGACGACGGGCGCTCACGCCGCTGGCGATTGTCTGGCTCATGGTCGAGACCACCGACTTGGTGTTCGCCGTGGATTCCATCCCCGCCATCTTCGCCGTGACGACCGACGCCTTCATCGTCTTCACCTCGAACATTTTTGCCATCCTGGGGCTGCGTTCGCTTTATTTCGTGCTGGTGGGGGCCATCGGGTATTTTCACTACTTGAAATACGGACTCTCGCTGGTGCTGGTCTTCGTGGGGCTGAAGATGGTGGGCGAAAAAGTGGTTCACATCAGCACGCCGGTTTCACTCCTAATCGTGGCGGTCTTGATTCTCGGCTCCATCGCCGCGTCGTTTTTTTTCGCCCGTCGCGCCGCCGCCGACAAGGAGCCACCCACCGTGCCATAGGCATCCGGCGCGCTCGCGGGCGCATTCGGTTTGAGTTTCCCGCCCTTCCGCCTACACTGGCACCCATGCATGAGCCGTTGTCGCGCCGGTTGGCGCAAATCCTGGAGGCCAAATCTCCGGCGGGCGGCGTCACGATCAACCACCTGATGGAGCACACCGATGGACGCGGGCTGTACCTCGTGATCATGCTGTTAAGTCTGCCGTTCATCGTGCCTGTTTCCATCCCCGGCGTCAGCACCGTGCTGGGCGTCATCGTCACCATCCTGTGTTTTCGACTGGCGCTCGGGTTGCCGCCGCGTCTGCCGAGATTTCTCGGCGCCCGACCTTTGCCGTCGGGCCTGAAGAAAAGAGTCCTCAGTGGCAGCGTCAGGTTTCTCCGCGTCATCGAAAAACTCGCCAGGCCCCGCCGCACGCCCTGGATGACTTACCGCGTCGCCCGTTGCGCGAACGCGCTGCTGATGACACTCATGGCGCTGCTGTTGGCGCTGCCGTTCCCGCCGCTGCCGCCGTTCACCAATTCGCTGCCGTGTTACTCGCTCATTTTTCTCGCTGCGAGTGTGATGGAGGAGGACGGGGTCTTGATCTGGTACAGCTACGCCTTGTCGCTCGGCACGATCATTTATCTGGTCATCATCGCTGCCGTGCTTGAACACGCTTTCCCGCACCTCTGGCGATGGTTACAGCACTTTTTTCAGGCATGAAGTATCGCTGGTCCACCGCCCCCGCCCAGCCCGTGCTTGCCGCCGTGCTCGCGCGCGAACTGAACATCTCCGCGTTGCTCGCGCAATGCCTGTTGAACCGCGGCCTCAGCGAGCCGGAGCCGATCACCCGTTTCCTCCAGCCGCGTTTGAAAAATCTCGCCGACCCGTTCCGGTTGCCGAACATGAGCGCTGCCGTCGAGCGGTTGCTCCGCGCCCGTGAACACAACGAACCGCTGGTCATCTTCGGCGATTACGACGTGGACGGCGTCACCGCCACCGCGTTGCTTACCGAAGTTTTCCGCGCGCTGGGCTGGACGGTGAATTTCTACCTGCCGCACCGCATGGATGAAGGCTACGGCCTCAGCCAGTCGGGCGTGGAGAATTGTCTCGGCAAATTTCCCACCACCCTGCTGCTCGCCGTGGACTGCGGCTCCACGGCGGTGACCGCGATTGACTGGCTGCGTGAGCGCGGCGTGGACGTGCTGGTGCTGGATCATCATCAAGTTTCCGATCCGCCGCCCAACGCAGTAGCGCTCGTCAACCCTCAACTCGCACCCGACTCCTCCTTCCGCGAACTTTGCTCCGCCGGCCTCGCCTTCAAACTCGCCCACGCGCTCGTCAAGCGCGGACGCGAGACCGGCCTGCCCGGCGCGGGCGAGTTCGATCTGCGCCCGCTGCTCGATCTGGTCGCGCTCGGCACCATCGCGGACCTGGTTCCGCTCATTGGCGAGAATCGCATCCTGGTCAGCGCCGGTCTGGAGCGCCTCAACGCCACGCAACGCCCCGGCTTGCTCGCGTTGAAGGAAGTTGCCCAGATCGAGAAACCCATTGGCGGTTACGAGGTCGGCTTCCAACTGGCCCCGCGCCTCAACGCCGCCGGCCGTGTGGAAAACGCCTTGGAAGCCCTTCATCTGCTCATGGCCCGGGACCCTGCCGAGGCTCTCACGCTGGCCCGCAGTCTCGACACCCACAACCGTGAGCGCCAGCAAATCGAGCGCGGCATCGCCGAACAGGTCATCGGCGCGGTGCGCGCGCGCTTTGATCCCGAACGCGATTTCGTCATCGTCGAAGGCCAGTTGCTCTGGCACATCGGCGTCGTTGGCATCGTCGCCTCGCGCGTGTTGCAACAGTTTTATCGCCCCACCATTATTCTCGGGGGCGACACGGGGCAGTGGCGCGGCTCCGGTCGCAGCATCGAGGGCTTCGATCTGGCCGCCGCGTTGCGTGAGTGCGGTGATTTGCTTGTCCGGCACGGCGGCCACGCGATGGCGGCGGGACTCAGCATTGACCCGGACAACGTGGACGCCTTTCGCGCCCGCCTCAACGACCTTGCCCGCCGCGCGCTCAAGCCCGAACAACTCCAGCCCACGCTGCGCCTCGACGCCGAGGCCACTGCCGCCGACCTGACCGTCGAGCGATTGCGCGAACTGGAACGACTCCAGCAGACCGGCATGGGCAATCCGTCCGTGCAACTATTCCTGCGCGATGTCACCCACCAGCGTCCGTTGATGCGGATGGGGGCGGAGAAAAAGCACGCCAAGCTCTGGATCACCGATGGCCGGACGACGCGCGAGGCCGTGCTCTGGAACGTGGGAGACGGCCCGTTGCCCGTGGGACGCTTCGACCTCGCCTTCGCCCCGCAGCTCAACGATTACAACGGCAGCGTCAGCGTGCAGTTGAAAGTGCTCGACTGGCGGGCGGTGGAATAAGCGGGTGGGAAGTTCAAGGTCAAGACGGGCTTGGCCGTCCCCAACATCAGCCTTCAAAATCCTTATCCAGCGACAACAATGTCGTCTAGTTGTCGCCTGAACTTCAAAATAGTTCCATTTTTAGCTTGTTTTCCGTTTGGATATCGGGTTTGATACGTCATCTCAAGCCGCTGAATTTATGCTTTGTCGTTCAAGCACTGTACCGTACGAGAGTGATTTGCCTCTGAAGGTTTCACTTTTTTTGCATTGTCCCAATGCATCCGGTTGCAGATCTGGTTGCCCGGATTCGCGCAGCGCAACGCCGTGATTTTTTTGAAGTGATCCCATTCGCAGAGAGCATTCGTTAACGGAGAATTCCTATGAACCACATTAAGAACCAACTCATCCTTCCACTTGTCGTCGCCATTGCCGCATGGCTGGCTTCGTCGTCCCAAGCTTGGGCTGGCATTGTTTCAATCGTCGAAGCCAACGGTGACGCCGGAAGGTTTTCCATCATTGAGCCGATTGGTTCGGCCAACGGGAGCCTGTTTCAGGAGGACGCCTTCATGTTTACGGAGCGGACCCACGAATGGAACGGTCCCGCCTACACTCCTGCCGGAGTCTTGAGCACCACCGGCACCGACATCCGAGGTATCCCAGCCTACCTGATCGGCCACCCGTACATCGCTAATGCCAACAACCATCGGGACAACGCTACCTACACGCTGACGCTCACAGTGGACACAGCCTCGGCGATTTACCTGCTGATTGACAACCGGGTTGGGGACACCGTCAACACCACTCCGCCCACGTTGGGTTCCGGAGGCGTCGGACTCATGTCGTGGGTCGCCGATATGGGGTTTGTCCAGATGAATACGGGCCTCTCGCCCAACGGTCAGCCGGATACCGTTGGAGCTGACGAAGGCGCCACAGTGGCCAATCCGGCGGCGCGCACTCACCTGACCTCGGTGGGGCCAGGCGTGGGGTTGAATCAGTTCTTCACGGTTTACCGGTTAATCATTGCCCCCGGAAGCATCACGCTTCGCGAGCAGAACAACGGCGGGTTGAACATGTACGGTGTCGTGGTTGTTCCCGTCGGCCCGCCCGGAGTCACCACCGGTCTCACGACCATCAACGGCGACAACAAGGTGACGCTGAACTGGATCGCCGCCGGCGGCGCGAGCAGCTACAACATCAAACGCTCTGACACCAGCGGCGGGACATACGTCTCGGTGGGCACATCCGCCACGACCAGTTTCATGGACATAACCGTGACGAATGGCGGCACCTATTACTACGTCGTCGCGGGGGTTAACGTCGCCGGTGAAGGGGCTGCCTCCAACGAGGCCGTCGGCCTGCCCAATCCTCCGGTTCTTGGCGTTACCGCCACCGGCGGCACTGGCCAGGTGGCGGTTGCATGGCAGGCATTGGCGGGTGCGAGCAGCTACAGTGTCAGGCGTTCTGCCACCAGTGGCGGGCCGTACACGGTTGTCGCTTCGGGGCTTGCCGGCACCAGCCATACCGACACCGGTTTGCAAAACGGGCGGAACTACTATTACATCGTCACGGCCGACTTTACCGCAGGCGGACAGAGCGGCGTTTCCAACGAGGCGGTTGGCACTACCGCGCCCAGTGCGCCGAGCGCCGCAGTCACCTTGTTTGCGTCCACCGTGCTGCGGTTGGGGTGGGCGACCCCGGACCTGGTCGTCTCCCAGTTCAACATCGAGTCGTCTGCGGACGGCCTGGTATTCGCGCCGTTGGCCACCGTGCCTGGCAGCCAGCGGGGTTACACGAACAGTGGGATCTCCTTGGACACAACGAACTATTACCGGGTTCAGGCCCAGAATGCCACTGGCGTTTCGGACTTCTCGGGTGTTGCCAGTGGTGCCACCCCCGCCTCTGGCATCAACGTCAACTTCGCCAATGCCACCAATGGATCGCCGGCCAATGATCTGGCGCCCACTCCGCCGGGGTATGTGCAGGACGTCGGCAATCTGTTTGGCGATCAAGGCAATGGCTACAACTACGGCTGGGATCGGGACATCACCGTGGACGGCCGCTGGCGCAAGGCCGCGAACTCGCCCGACCTGCGCTACGACACCTTCATGCACATGATCAAGGCCGCGCCGCCTGCCGTCTGGAACATCGCGCTGCCGCACGGTTTTTACTCGGTGCATATCGTCGGTGGCGATCCGGCCAACCTCGACAGCGTGTTTCAATTCGACGTTGAAGGCGTGGTCACCGGCATCATCACCCCCGGTGGCCCTGGCAGCGTGAGCAACAACTGGGGCGACTTCACCGTCGGCGCGGGCGTCAGTGACGGGCAATTGACCATCAAGAGCGGCCCGAACTCCCAGACCATCGCGAACAACAACAAGATTGCCTTCATTGATATTTATCCGGCCATTCCCGTCGCGCCCGTGTTCGCCACGCAGCCGCAGCCCCAGACGGTCATCGAAAACCGTCCCGCAATTTTCTCGGTCACGTTCAGCGCCGGCTCGGGTCCGCTGATTTACCAATGGTATTTCAACACCGATCCACTTTCCGCCGGCACCAACGCGACCTACGCCATCCCGCTGACGCAATTGACCAACGATGGGAATTACTCCGTGGTCGTCACCAACTTTGGCGGGGCCGTCACCAGTTCAATCGCCGCTCTCACCGTCTTGGCGGACACCAACCCGCCCGTCATCTTGTCGGTCGGCAGCGTGGATGGCACAACCATCGGGATCTGCTTTGACGAGCTGGTAGATCCGCTCAGCGCCGTTGATCCGTTCAACTATCTGGTCAACGACGGAAATGTGGCGGTGGAGAGTTTTCCCGCGCCGGTGTTACGTCCCGACGGGCGCACCGTCATCTTGACCGTGTCGCCCACGATCAGCGGCGTGTTCACCGTGTCGGCACCTGCGGTCACGGATTTGACGACCCTGAACTTTTGTGACTCCACCAACAGTGGCGTCGTGGCGGGACTGTCCCCGGTGGACGTCGGCGCCCCCGCGCAACCCGGTTCCACGTTTTCCTGCCAGGACGGTGAGATTGACGTGATGGGTGGCGGGGCGGACATCTGGGGCACGGCCGATCAAGGCCAGCTCACCCTTGGCCCGCGCACTGGCAAGTTCGACGTGCGTGTGCGTCTGCAAAAACTGACGCAGGTGAACAACGTCGTCAAAGCCGGCCTCATGGTGCGTGAAACCACCAATGCCAACAGCCGCACCATCTACCTGTCCGTGAACCCGCCGGCCTCCCAGGGCGGACGCGACCAGTACGAACTTGGTTACCGTGATGTGACTGGTGGCGCGACGGCGGCGGTGCCCGGTTCAACGACCTTCATTCCCGCCGGCATTCCCAACGCCTGGCAGCGCGTGACTCGCGCGGGGAACACGTTCACGTTCTATCGCGGCAGCAACGGTGTGGACTGGGTCCAACTCGGCCAAATCACCACGGCCTATCCCGATCCCACGCTCGTGGGCCTGGCCACCACCGCGCACAACAACGCCACCAACGCGACCATGGCCGAGTATCGCAACTTTCACTTCGTCCCCGCGCCGGAGATCACCAACCAGCCCGCCAGCCAGAACTTGGCGTGCGGCACCACGGTGAATCTGTCCGTCGCGGCGGCGAGTGAAACCCCGGTGAGCTACCAATGGTACCGCAACAACGTCGCCATCCCCGGTGCCACGAGCGCCACGTTGAGCTTTACGGCGCGCGGCGGTGACCACAACGCCATGTTCCATGTGGTTCTGAGCAACTCCGGCGGCGACACCACCAGCGCCACCGCCACCGTGACGCTCACCATCGTTGACTCCATTCCGCCCGTCATCGCCTGCGGCACCGACCAGACCGTCGAATGCGGTGCGGCTTGGAATTTTGCGACCCCCATGGTTACGGACGATAACGACACAGGACTCATCGCCTCCATTGTCAGCACCGCGACGAATTCCCTGTGCGGCCAGACCTTCGCCGCCACGCGCATCTGGCAGGCAGCCGACGCCTGCAGCAACATGTCCACCTGCACCCAGACCGTCACCGTGGTGGACACCACCGCGCCGATGATCGCCTGCGCGTTGGACGCGACCGTGGAATGCGGCAGCCCCTGGAGTTTCACCGCGCCGACGGCATCGGATATTTGCGACGGCACCAATGTCGCGATCACCATCGTTGGCACGGTGACCAATGCCGGCCCTTGTGGCAGCACCCGCAGTTTCACCCGCACTTGGGCGGCCACTGACAGTTGCACCAACAGCTCCATGTGCAGCCAGACCATCACCTTGGTGGACACCACTGCCCCCATGATTGCCTGTGCGCCTGACGCGACTGTGCAATGCGGCGATGCCTGGAGTTTCACTGCTCCGACGGCTTCCGACCTGTGCGGCGGCACCAATGTGGTCACTGCGATTACCGGCACGGTGACCAACGCGGGCACCTGCGGCAACACGCTGATCGCCACGCGCACCTGGAGCGCCACCGACGGCTGCAACAACAGCGCGATGTGCAGCCAGACCATCACCGTGGTGGATACCACCGCGCCGGTCATCACCTGCGCGCCGGACAGCACGGTGGAGATTGGCAGCGCCTGGAGTTTCACCGCGCCGACGGCGACGGACAACTGCGACGGCACCAACGTCACCATCGCCATCACGGGCACGGTCACCAATTCGCTCTGCGGCAACACCTACTCGGTTACCCGCACCTGGTCAGCCACTGATTCTTGCACCAACAGCGCCTCCTGCAGCCAGAAGATCACCATCGCGGACACCACCCCGCCGATGATCACCTGTGCGCCGGGCGAAACGGTTGAGTGCGGCAATGCCTGGAGCTTCACCGCGCCCACGGCGACGGACCTTAGCGACGGCACCAACGTCACCATCGAAGTGACCGGCACGGTGACCAATGCGCTTTGTGGCAACACCTACAGCGCCACCCGCACCTGGACAGCCACCGATGCCTGCACCAACAGCGCCTCCTGCTCGCAAACCATCACCATCGTGGACACGACCGCGCCCATGATCTCCTGTGTGCCGGATGCGACCATCGAATGCGGTAACGCCTGGAGCTTCACCCCGCCCACGGCGTCCGACATTTGTGACGGCACCAACGTGACCATCACCAGCACCAGCACGGTGACGAACGCGGGTGCCTGCGGCGGCACGGTGATCGCCACCCGCACCTGGACGGCCACCGACGCCTGCACCAACAGTTCCATGTGCAGCCAGACGATCACACTCGTGGACACCACCGCCCCGGTGATCACCTGCGCGCCCGACACGACGGTTCAGTGCGGTGATGCCTGGAGTTTCACTCCGCCGACGGCGCTGGACGCTTGTGACGGCACCAACGTGACCATCGCCATCACGGGCACCGTGACGAACACGGGCGCTTGTGGCAACACGTTGATTGCCACCCGCACCTGGAGCGCTACCGACGGTTGCACGAACAGTTCTTCATGCAGCCAGACCATCACGGTGGTGGATACCACGCCCCCACAAATCACCTGCGCGCCCGACATCACTGTGGAAATCGGCAACCCCTGGAGCCACACCGCGCCGACGGCGACGGACAATTGCGACGGCACCAACGTCACCATCGCCATCACCGGCACGGTTACGAATACGGTCTGCACCGGCAGCTTCTCCGTCACGCGCACCTGGTCAGCCACCGATTCCTGCAGCAACAGCGCCTCGTGCAGCCAGAAGATCTCCATCGTGGATACCACGCCGCCAGAGATCACCTGCGCGCCCTCCGAAACCGTCGAGTGCGGCAATGCCTGGAGTTTCACCGGTCCTACCGCCGTGGATATTGCCGATGGCACCAACGTCGCCATTGCCGTGTTGAGCACCACCACCAATTCGCTTTGCGGCGGCACGTTCCTGGCAACCCGCATCTGGACCGCCACGGATCTCTGCAACAACGCCTCCATGTGCACCCAGACGGTCACCATCGTGGACACCACGGCGCCGACCATTGCCTGCGCGCCCAACGCGACGGTGGAATGCGGCGACGCCTGGAGCTTCACGCGCCCGACCGGCAGTGACATTTGCAGCGGCACGAACGTCACCATCATGACGGTGAGCACCGTGACCAACAGCGCGTGCGGCAACACCTTCAGCGCCACGCGCACCTGGAAGGCAACCGACCAGTGCGGCAACAACAGCATGACTTGCAGCCAGACAATTACGATTCGTGACACGGCCGCCCCCGTTCTGTCCTGCCCCAGCACCTTCACGGTTTGCATTCCAGGCACCAGTGGAGTGGTGACTTATTCGGCGACGGCGAACGATGTCTGCCAGGGCGCGATCACGCCGGTGTGCTCGCCGGCCTCCGGTTCGACGTTCGTGGTGGGCACGAACGCGGTGACTTGCACGGCGAACGACGCTTGCGGCAACACCAACACCTGCGGCTTCAACGTGGTGGTCCGCCAGAACACCACCGCCACGTCATTGACTGGCGTGCGGGTTTGTCTGGGCGGCAGCGCGGTCTTCAGCACGACCGCTTCCGGCACCGGGCCGTTCACCTATCAGTGGACGAAGAATGGCATTGTCATCGGCGGTCAAACGGGCAGCTCCCTCAATCTGGCCAACCTCACCGCTGGCGACTCCGGCGATTACTGCGTGATCGTGACCGGAACCTGCAACAGCGTGACCAACTGCGCCCCGCTCTCGGTGCAGCCCATCCTGAATTACGTCAACGCCTCCGCGATTACCATCAATGACAATTCCACGGCCACGCCTTATCCCTCGACCATCAACGTGTCCGGCGTCACCGCCACCGTCTGCCGCGTGACCGTCACCTTGAACGGCCTCAGCCATGACTTCCCGGACGACCTCGACATGGTGCTCGTCGGCCCCAACGGCCAGGGCGTTCTGCTCATGTCCGATGTCGGCGGTGGCAACAGTCTCGGCGGTGTGACCCTCACCTTTGATGACGGTGCGGCGTCCAGCCTGCCCAACTCCGGCCAGATCGTTACCGGCACTTACAAGCCCACGAACATCGGTTCAAAAACAGACGGCAACCCGGATGTTTTCCCGGCGCCTTCACCCATCACGCCCACCTTCCTCACCAATTTATCCACCTTCAACGGGATCAACCCCAACGGTGACTGGTCGCTCTACATCGTGGATGATGAAACGTATGACCTCGGTTCGCTGGCTGGCGGCTGGAGTCTGTCCATCGCGACGTTGGATCCGATGGCGGACTTGGCGATTGCGCAGTTGGACGCGCCGGATCCGGTGGCGGTGAGCAGCAATCTGACCTACACGATCACGGTGACCAATGGGGGGCCGGCGAGTGCGGGCGGGGTGGTGGTGAGC
>JANNEF010000420.1:0-36779 GCA_031378375.1 Verrucomicrobiota bacterium
GCTCACCACCACCCCGCCCGCACTCGCCGGCCCCCCATTGGTCACCGTGATCGTGTAGGTCAGATTGCTGCTCACCGCCACCGGATCCGGCGCGTCCAACTGCGCAATCGCCAAGTCCGCCATCGGATCCAACGTCGCGATCGCAAGACTCCAGCCGTTGGACAAGGCACCGGTCTGGAAGATTTCGTCGTCCACGATGTAGAGGGACCAGGTTCCGTTGGGGTTGATACCATTGAACCTCGACAGGTTCGTGGTGAATTGGGCAAGCGGAGCCGGAGCGGGAAACACATCGTTGAGGTCATCGATCTTCGCGCCGATGTTCGTGGGCTTGTAGGTGCCGGATACAATTTGAGTGTTGTTCGGCAAGTGGCTGGCCGCGAGATCATCCAGCACCAGGGTCACGCCGCTTAGGAAATTTCCATCGCCAACATCGGACATGAGGAGGACGCCCTGACCGTTGGGGCCGACGAGCAGCACGTCGAGGTCGTCCGGGAAATCATGGTAGAGGTTGCTCAAGGTGACGGTCACCCGGCAGACCGTGGCGGTGACGCCGGACACGGCGATGGTCGAGGGATACGGCGTGGCCGTGGTGTTGTCGTTGATGATGATGACGCCAGGGTTCGCGAAGATGGCCGGGGTTTGGACCGTGAGGGTCGTGCAGTTGGTCACGCTGTTGCAGTAACCGGTGACGATGACGCAGTAAACGCCCGCGTCGCCCCCGGTCGCACCGGCGAGGCTGAATGAACTGTTGGTCGCGCCGGCAATGTTCGCGCCGTTCTTCGTCCATTGGTAGGTGAACGGTCCCGTGCCCGACGCCGTGGTGGAGAAGGTGGCGCTCGAATCCACGCACACCACCGCGCCAGCCAGAGGCGTCGCGGTCGTGTTCTGGCGGACCACCACGTTGAAGCCACAGGTGTTGGTGTTGCCGCAAGCATCGTTCGCCGTGCAGGTCACTGCGGTGGTGCCCACCACGAACGTCGAACCGGAGGCTGGCGAGCATACCGGCGTGATCGCGCCCTGGCACACGTCGTTCGCCGTCACCGCGAAGGTGACGACACTGTCAGCGCCACCAGTGCACGCCTGGACCAGTGCAGGACAATTGATGGTTGGTGCCGTGTGATCTTCGACGGTGATCGTCTGGCTGCAAGTCATGCTGTTGTTGCCGCACTGGTCGGTTGCCTTCCAGGTGCGCGTGGCGCTGAAAGCAGCCCCACACGCGCTGTTGGTCACGGTGCTCACGGTCATGATGGTGACGTTCGTGCCGCTGCAGATGTCGCTGCCGGTCGGACGCGTGAAGCTCCAGGCGTCGCCGCATTCCACCGTCGCGTTGGGCGCGCAGGCAATGGTCGGCGGCGTGGTGTCCACGATGGTGATCGTCTGGCTGCAAGTGGAACTGTTGTTGGCCAGGTCAATCGCTCTCCAAGTCCGCGTCGCGGAGAAGGTGCCACCGCACAGACTGTTGGTTACCGTGCTGTCGATGGTGACGGTGGTGTTCGTTGCGCCGTCGCAGTTGTCCGCCACCGTTGGAGCGGTGAAGGCCCAGGCGTTGCCGCACTCCACGGTCGCGTCGGGCGCACAGGTGATGCTGGGTGCGGTCTGATCCGTCACGAACACCAGTGTCTGGCAGTTCGTGGAGTTGCCGCCTGCGTCGGAGACGGTCAGCGTAACGGTCGTTGCACCTCGTGGTGCCGTCATACCAGCGGCGGGACTTTGAGTGACAGTGATCGGACCGCAGTTGTCGGTGGCGACAACGTTGGTGGTCAGGTTGGGAATCGTCCCGAGGCACGCAGCATTGGCCGGCACGGTGACCGCCGGCGCGCAGGAAACAATTTGCGGCGCGGTCGTGTCATCCACGGTGATGACCTGCGAGCAGGTGGCCGAGTTGCCGAAATTGTCGGCGACGGTGTAGGTGCGCGTGATGGTGCCTTCCGTCGGGCCGGGCGTCAGCGACCCGTCGCTGAAGGTGACGGTGAAGGCGCCGCAGTTGACCGTGCCACCCTGGGCGACGAACTGCACCTCGTTGGTCGCGCCGGCGGGAATGCCACCCAGGCACTGTACCGTCACCGCCGGCGGGCAGGTGATGATCACGCTGTCAGGGATGGGCGTGGATACCAGGATGCGATCCTTGAACGTGCCCGCGCCACCCGGCTGGGAATAAATCTGGTCGGCGAGGTAGATGCGCCCGTCCTGGCTGAAGTCAATGCCCGCGTAGCCAGTGTCAGAAATTGGATCGTGCGGAATACCCGTGGACAGCGCGCCAACCACGGCCAGGTCAGCCTGGCGGACGATGGCGATGGCGGAACTGCTGTCCGCGTACTGGCTGATGAAAAGATTCGCGCCGTGCAACGCCACATCCATGGCGCGGCTGACGTAGTTCGAGGTCGCGGAGGCCAGGTTGCTGGAGAATTTCAGGATGGCGTCGCTATCGCGGGCGGTCTGGTAGATCGTGCCGTCGCTGGCGACTTCCAATCCGGTGAGGCCCGTCACACTGGGATAAAACGATTGCACATTGAACACGCCGGCCGTGCCGAAGCTCGCATCCAGCGTCACCGCGCCGACAGTCGTGACATCGTAGCGTTCGATGAAGGCCGTGAGGCTGTCCTCGCGCGCCACGTAAAGATAGTAGGTGGCTCCCACCTTGCGGAGGCTCAGGCCGCCCACGGCTTCCACACCCGTGGGCGTGATCGTGTCTAGCAACGCTAGGGTACCGTCGTAAATGCGGAACCGCCCGTCCGTCGATCCAGTCAGCAAACTGGAGCTCACATAGACATAACCCCGGTCATCCGTGGCCACGGCCTTGGGCTGGCGCGAACTGTCAATGAGCGAGAAGATTTCCTGCACCCCGCTGGCGGCGTTGATGCGGCGCACGTTGCTGGAGGTCGCGCCATTGATGAAACCCGCGAAGACCTTGCTGTCGTCCTCGGACAACGCCAGGCCGCGCAACCCACGCCCGTTGGTGCCGCCGCCGGTGAAGTCCGCCAGCACGGTCCAGGACGCGCTGATCACTTCGATCACCGTCACGGTGAAGCTGCAATTGGTGCTGTTGGCGCTGTCATCGGTCGCTGTGCAATTCACGAGCGCCGCACCCAGCGCGAAGAACGAACCCGAGGCCGGGGTACAAACCACCGTCACGTTGGTGTCGCAATCGTCCGTGGCCGTCACAATGAAGGTCACGGTCGCACCACCGTTGGTGCCGGTGCAGTAACCGGTGACGCCCGTCGGACAGGCGAGGACTGGCAAGATCGTGTCCACCACCACCACCGTGCGGGTGTTCGTCGCGGACGCTCCGTTCGCATCGGTCGCCACGTAGGTGATCGTGTACGAGCCCGGGACATTCGCGTTGACCGGGTTGTTCGTCGTCAGCGTCGGCGTCGCGGTGCAATCATCCAGCGCGGTCGCGCCCGGGTCCACGAAGGCCACCTGGCACTCGTTGGTCACCGGATTCGCGCCCAGCACCGTGATCACCGGGGCCGCATTAATCATGTCAAAAGCCGCGCTGGTGTTGCTCACCAGACCGGTGACGGAGGCCGTCAGCGTGTAGCCCACGCCGGGCTGGTTGATGGAAAGACCGGCGAAGGTCGCCACGCCGTTCACCGCATTCACCGAGAGCGTTCCGCCCAGCGTGCCGCCGCCGGGGTTGCTGCCGATGGCGATGGTCACCACGCCCTGGAATTGCGTGGCCACGTTGCTGTTTTCATCGAACACCGACACCACGGGCTGCGTGGAGAGCGGGCTGCACAGGTTGGTCCCGACCGGTTGCGTGCTGAAGGTCAGCGTCAACGGTGCGTAAACCAGGTTCGCGTCGTTGGGCTGGAAACCGCAGGCCAGCGACGTGTCGGTCGCCTCGCCGAGCCACGGGCTGAAATCCACATTGCCCGCCACGATGCCGCCGGTGCCGCCGGGGTTCGAGACGATGGTCGGTCCGCTGGCGCTGCCCCACCAGTTGCTCTGCGCGTCGAGTTGCGCCGCGCCGGCGTTGGCCAGCGCTCCGAGCGGGAAGGCGGCGGCGATGTTGTTGTTGTTCACATGCGCGGTCGCGGCGGCCGGCGAACCGATGTTGATGCCCACCGGGGTGCCGCCCGAGAAGATGTTCCCGGAGATCGTGGCGCGGGGTCCGCGCGCGCGCAGGCTCTCGGCGAACCGCGCCGAGACACCGGCAAAGGTGTTGTACTGGATGGTCGAGCCGTGCGCGTCGATGGTCACCAGCGTGTTGCCCTGCTGCGCGTTCGTCGGGTTCAAGCCGCCTGTGATGGTGGTGATCACATTGCAGGTGAAGGTGATGTTCGAGTGAAAGCCGCCGCCGGAGCCGCCGCCGATCAACACGCCCTGCCGCGGCACATTGGTCGCGCTGAATTGATTGCCGAAGCCGACATCGTTCGGGTTCGTCCCGATGAAGCTCTGGCCGCTGAACACGTTGTCCGTGACCATCATGTTGGTGATGGCTCCGCCGAACTCCGTCGTCAGCGCCGCATCACCCGCCGCCACGATCTCGTTGCCGATGACCTTCGCGTTGCTGTGGTTGAACTGGAAGTAAACGCCGGCTTCCTCAATGCCCGGAGGACCATCCGTGCCGATGATGGTGAAGCCCTGGTTCACGTCGCCAATCTGCACGCCCGTCGTCGGACCGGTCACCACCACGGTGCCGATGCCCGTGCCCGCCGTGTTCTGCAGCGTCGTGACCGCCTTGCCACCCGAAGAGAGCAGCGAGAGATTCTTGTTGATCGTCACCAGCCCGTCATACGTGCCGGGACCGACGTTCACCGTGCCGCCCACAGCGATGGCATCCACGCCGCGCTGGATGCTGCCGCTGCTCGTGGTGACATAGACGTTGTTCGCCACGTAGGTGACGAGACCCTTCGTCGCGTCGTCGAGGCGGTGGAAGATTTCATCTTCAATGTCGAAGCTCGAGGTGATGTTCGCGCCGTCCTGCTTATAGGTATTGCCCAGCGCCGGGATGGCGGTGGCCGTGGCGTTGCTGAGGAGCGAGCCGGCCATCGTGATCTTCACCGTGTTGCCGCCCAAGTCACCCGCCGTGCCGAGGTCCAGCGTTCCGCCCGTGACGCTGATGCCCACTTGGTTGAAGCCGGAGGATTCCTCGACCAGCGCATTGCGCAACTTCAGCGAGCCGCCCGTGACGAGGACCGTCGGGTCGTCCGTCGCCGTAGTGAAGGTGCCGCCATTCACGGTTACCGCGCCCATCGTAACCGTCAGCGCGGGCGAGGCACCGGTGACAACCACGCCGCCCGCGGTGCAATCGAGCGTGAGGTTCTTGTTGATGGTGACGCCGGCGTGAGAGCCGGAAGGCGCCACCACCGTGTCGCCGGGATTGGCCGCGTCAATTAACTGCTGGAGCGTCGATCCTCCCGGCGCATTCGTCACGGTGATCTGGAACATGCAGTTGGTGGCATTCAACGCCGCGTCCGTCGCGCTGCACGTCACCGTGTTTGTGCCCACGCCGAACGTGCTGCCGCTGGCTGGATTGCACGTCACCACCGGAGCGGCCGGATCGCAATCGGTGGCCGTCGGGGGCGTGAAGGTCGCGACGGCACCGGACGGGCCGGCGGCCAGCAACGAGAACGACGCCGGGCACGCCGTCAGCACGGGCGGCGTGGTGTCCGCCGGCACCGTGATGGTCTGCACGCAAGTCGCCGCGTTGCTGCAAGAATCGTAGGCGCGGTAGGTGCGCGTGATGATGATGGGATTCACCCCGTTGGTCACATCCGAGAAATGCACCACCACCGGCGGGTTCGTGTCGCACGGGTCAAACTGGTTCGTCGCCGTGACCGAGGAGATGTCAGGCGCGGGCACACTGGCGAGGCAGGACGGGGTCACGTCCGCCGGACACACCGTGATCGTCGGAGCGATGAAGTCCACATAGTTCACGACCTGCGTGCAATACGCGACGTTGGCCGAGCTGTCCGTCACCTGCCAGATGCGCGTGGCGACGAACGTGTAACCGCAGTTGAAATTCGTGGTCGTGCTGAACGGCGTCGCGTTGCCGGAGATGAGGCCGTCGCAGTTGTCCGTCACGATGGGGAAGGTGAAGCCCCAGCCCTGCATGCACGACACCGTCTCGGTCTGGCCGCAGTTGAAGACCGGCGGCGTGATGTCCGTCACCGTCAATGTCGCCACCGTGCTGGTGACCGAGCCATAGGCGTTGCTGACGAGGACATCATAGCTGCCGACGGCGGCGGACGTGGCCGGGCTGATCGTGAGCGTGTCGGCGTTCGCGCCGGGGAGATTGGTGCCGGCGTGACGCCATTGGTAACTGAGCGGGGCCGAGCCGGTGGCCGTCACGCTGAAGGTGGCGTTGCTCAGGCCGCACTCGGCGCTGGTGCTGGCCGGGTTGAGCACGATGGACGGCGGATGCACGAAGCGCAGGTTGATGTTGTTGCCGGATTGTTCGAGGAGGAACTGGCCGCTGCCGACCGCGTTGGAGAAGGTGGTGGTGTTGAGGTTGAACGCCGCCACATCGAAACCGGAAATGCCGGCCGAGGCCGTGGCGATGGTCCAGGTGTAATCCTGCGTGTTGTCGAAACTGGCCGCGTCGCCAAACGTATTGGCGAGCGTCAGCGACCGGACGTTGATGTTGAACTTGCTCGACGGCGTGGCGGCGATCGTCAGCGTGCCGGAGATGTTGATGAGGTCCCAGCCGGGGTTGTTGCCTGCCACGCCGGTGGCATCGTTGATTTCAAATGCATTCGTGCCGCCGCCATTCCAGGTTTCACTGCCGGTGGTAATCGTGCCAGGGCTGCTGCCGGCGGCGATCGTGCCCGCCACCGAGACACTACCCACGATAATTCCTGATCCTGCGAGCGTCGCGCCCGATGCAACTGTCACCGCGCCCGAGCCAGTCCCGCTCCCGGTGGTATTCGACACGCGCAGCGTGCCGGCGCTGACGAGCGTCGGGCCACTGTAAACGTTCGCGCCGGAGAGCACCCATTCCCCACCCTGGAGCTTGGTCAGCCCACCCGCGCCTAAGTTAATGACTCCGGTGATGGCCTTCAGCCCCGTGGAATTTGCGCCGCCCTGTAGCGTGAGGTTTTGGTTGGCGAGCGACGTGATGGCGGCCGGGTTGTTGAAGGTCGCCGAGGCGCTGCTTGAAACGGTGATGGTGGCGTCGCCGGTGAGCGTTACTGGACCACTGATGATCGGATTCGCACTGGCAATCACAGCGATGGCACCGGCATCGGAACCGCCAGGGCCGGCAATTCTGAACGGTTCAGCGCAGGTAAACGTGGTCGTAGCCCCTGTGAACAAGACTTCCATACCACTCGCCACTTCGGTGTAACCGGCGGTGCTACCCAGCGCGGTGGCCGAGCCAACGGAGATGATGCCTCCGTTGATGATGGTGTTGCCGTCGTAACTGTTCGGGCCGCTAAGTGTCAGAGTCCGTTGCGTCGCGCCGTTGTTGAGTTTTAGGATGCCGCCCGATCCTGCAATCGTGCCGGAAAACGCGGAGTTGGCGACATTGCTCGCGACCAGCGTATGGCCGGGGGCCAGATTGATTGTGCCAGTGGAGTTGGTGGAACTCAGGTTTTCGATGATCTGGATGGTATTGCTCAGGTTGAGCGTGCCGCCATTCACGACCACATCACAAATTGGGCCGCACAGCGACGCGCCGGGACTGACCGTCACCGTGCCCGCAGTCAGCGTGAATCTACCCGAGGACGTGTTGCCTCCGTCCAGAGTCAATGTCCCGGTACCGCCTGACTTGTTCACGTTGATTCGGCCACCGGACCAAACTCCGCTGTAAGTCGTCGAAGCCGTCCCGCCAATCGTCAGCTCATTTGCACTGGTAGCTACGAAGTTTCCACCTCCGTCCAGAGAAGCGACCGTTTGAAAGGTTTGCAAATCATATTTACCGCCCGAACTGATCGTCAGGGCCGTGCCGGAGGGAAGAACATTCGCGGTTGTGCTCATTTGCAGGGTGCCATTGATGATTGTCGCTCCAGAATAGGTGGCCGGGACCGTTGTGAGCCGAAACACTCCGTTACCGTCGATTGAGAGCGGACCCGTTCCTTGAATTAATCCAGTATAAATAGACACAATCGCGGCTCCGCCGTTTGCTGCAACTCTACCGCCGCCGACAAGGTTGATCTTCATGTTGCCATTTGCGCTGCCAGAGGTGAGGAATGATCCGCCGCTACCCGTGTTCCGGTTCTCGATGGTGCCTCCGTTTAGATTACATACGGACCCGGCGGCGGGGGTAAATGACAAGGCAGTCAAGACACTGAATTTAGCCCCACTGTTTATGTTGAGCGTTGGGGTAGTCAGGGTGTTCACAGACGTACCTGAGTGATTCACGGTCCCTTCTTCGACTGTAATCGAATTGGCCGACTGGGCCGATGACGTTGTTACTGTGAACGTGTTCACGCCGTCTGTACCTGCCGAAAAAATCGCGTTCCGCCCCGCAGTCCACCCCGCCGTAACCGCCGACCCATCGAACACCGTGCTCCAAAACGTGCTCGTTCCCCAAGTGCCCGTCGGCGTCGCGCCTGCGCCCGCCGTCGCACCGCTGGAATCCCAGTAGAGATCCGTCGTGCTGCCGACGGTGTATTGATGCACCGTCGCCAGCGCCGAGGAGGAATTCTCCGTGCCACAGTTTCCGCATCCGTTGCCGAAGATCTCGTCCTGGCCGCCGCTGTGATACGCGCTGACAATGTATTTCACCACGGTACCCGCCGGTTGCGCCGGGATGACCGCCTCCGCAACGTCCACCGTGCAATTCGGCGTGGCATCAAAAAAGGTGCAGACGTAGCTGCCGCTGACCACCAGCGTGCCGATGTTGCCCGAGCCGAACGTGCCTCCGGGCGTAGTGCCATCGGTCGTGTAATACACGCGCAAGCGGTCGGTGAAGAACTGGCACTCGACCTTGTACCGCAATGTGTATGCCTGCGCCGAACTGGGATTCAGCGTGGTCACGTAGTTACCGCCGCAGCCGGGGTTGGCGGTGGTGCGCTCGTGATAGACGTAGTTCGCCTCAGCCAGCGCGGACAGGGGCAGCGCGAAGACTGCCAGTGCCAACAGGGCCGTCAGCGAACGCGCGATGTCCGCGATGGTTTTAAGAACACGGAAGGGAGTGTGGTTGGAACGCATAGGATTACCTTTCGATGACTGAACAATTGTGCGGAAGAAAATTGAAATGGAAGGGAGTGGAGATTAGTCGCGGAGCGCGATTCCCGGTCGCCAAAGCAATGACTCGGCGTGGTGCTGCCACTCGGTATGGTCGCTCCCGGCTCATGGTAAAATCTGAATTGTACAAAAAAATCACAACCCATCGCCGCCGTCATCCCCGGCCAAAAATTCACACGACGGAGAACGAATTGTTTCGGTATTGGGGTGACCCTAGCAAAAGCACTCGCCCGTTGGCAAGCTCAAAATGGGACTAATTTCGTTACAATCATGTGCCCGGAGGCGGCGGGCAGAAGAACGGGGGCATCGTTCCATGGGTTCGGAACATCGGAGCCGTCCAAAGGCGGCCCGCTCATCGAGTCGCCCACTGCCCCAGCAAATGCCCCAGCCACACGGCGGCCAGGCAGCACCCCAGCGAACCCGCGACGTTGGCAGCCGCGTGCAGCCACCGGCCGTCCTGGGCCAGATTCAGGGTTTGCAGGCTGAAGGAGGAAAACGTGGTGTAACCGCCCAGGATACCCGTCAGGAGGAAGCGCTGCGCCGAGGGCGAAAGCAGCGCGCGCCCTTCCGGCACGGCCAGTGCCGCGAGAAAACCAATGGCAAATGACCCGCTCACGTTCACCAGAATGGTGCCCCACGGGAACGCTCCACCCACGCGCTGCGCCACCGCGTCGGACAGCCAGTAGCGGCCCATGCCACCCAGCGCGCTGCCCAGACCGACCAGTGAATAAGCCAGAACTTTTTCTGTCATGCCCGACCGAGATTCAGGGAATGGACGCGGCGGAACAAGCGCGAATCCCATCCGGTGACCAGACCCACGCGGTCAGTTCTCCCCGTTGAAAAGCGACGACACATCGCCAGCGAAGAGGGCGCGCCCGTAGATTCGCACGTCGTCGAGGCAGCCGGGGAACCAGTATTTTTGTTCGGTGTTGCCGCCGATTTGCAGCGGGGAAGCGTTCTGGCTGGGCAGCACGCTGGCCGGAGCGGTTCCTTCGAGGATACCGTTGACGTAGAGCCGCAGGTTCGCCCCGTCATACGTGGCCGCGACGTGATACCACTGGCCGGCGTTCCAGGAACTGGTCGCGGAACGGACCCGCGGCGTGCCGTCGTTTAGCGCAAAGGCCAGTTTGCCGTCGCTGGTGGGATAGTTCAGGATCAGCCAATAGGCCCGGAATTTCTTGCACAAGTCCTTGCGACCGCTGGCGGCGTTGATCAGCGACACGGGTTTGAACCACAGGCTGATCGTAAACCGGTTCGACAGATCCAGTGAAGCGGCGTCCGGCACGTTGACGCATTGATTGACGCCGTTGAAACACAGCGCGCCGTCGAAGCGTCCGACGGCCCGCGCCGGCCCGTTCACCAGGACACCGGGATTGCCGCCCGCCGAATCCAACGCCCCCGCGCCCGACGTTTCATCAAACTTCCATCGGCTGATCAAAGTCGTCGGAAGCGGTGCCGGGATTGGCGGCGGTGGAGGCGGATCATCCAGCACGTTCAATACAAAACTGTCGCTCGCGCTCCCCGCCGGGTCATGGACCGTCACGGTGATGGTGGCCGCGCCCGTCTGGTTCGTCGCCGGCGTCACGCGCACCGTCCGGTTCGAGCCGGTGCCGCCAAACGCGATGTTCGAGTCGGGCACCAATGCCTGGTCAGACGAACGACCGGCGAGCGTCAGGCTGGCGACGGGTGTTTCCTCGTCGCCGACGATGAAAGGAATGTCCGGCGTTGGCTGATTCCTGGCGGTGCTCAGATTGGCGATGTCGGAAATGGCCGGCGGCGTGTCTTCCGGCGGCGGTGGTGGTGGCGGTGGCGGTGGGACCGTGCCGCTGAACAAACTTTGCACCACGCTTGTGGACAACGCGCAGCCGTAAAGCCGCACGTCGTCCATGCCGCCGGGAAACCAGTAACCCTGCTCGGAGTTGCCGCCGATCTGCAGCGGGGAAGTGTTTTTGACGGGTGCCAAAGTGGACGGAGTGACGCCTTCCAAAACACCGTTGACGTAGAGTTTCATGTTCGCGCCGTCGTAAGTGGCGACGACGTGATGCCACTGGCCGGTGGTCCAACTGGCCGTCGTGGAGTTGACACGTTTCGCCCCGTTGTTCAACACGAAGGCGAGCCTGCCGTCCTTGTTCGGATAATTCAGAAGGAGCCAGTAAGCGCCAAACTTTTTGAACAGGTCACTGCGTCCGCTCGCGACGTTGATCAGTTGCGCGGGTTTGAACCACAGGCTGATGGAAAAGTGATTCGACACGTTCAACGGGCCGGCGTTGGTGATGTTGACGTAACTGTTCACGCCATTGAAGAACAGCGCGCCGCCAATAATCCCGGCGCCGCGAACCGGAACGTTGACGAGCGTGCCAGGGTTGCCACCCGCCGAATCCAGTGCGCGAATTCCGAAAGCCTCGTCGAACTGCCAGCGGCTGATCAGGCAGGCATCCACGGGCGGGCCGGGCAGCGCCTGATACACGGCGGTGTAAGCCGTGTCCGTCGCGGGCGAACTGATGACATGCGTCGCAGCGCCACCGTCCGACCACGAAACCAATTCATACGCGACGCCGTCGAGCGTCTGCGGAGAAACCGCGCCGAGCGTCCGGCTCACACCGACGACACCCGGCAGGGAAATCGGCGTCGTCACGGGCTGACCGTCCAGCGTGACCTGAAGCCCCGGCGGACTGGTGCTCAAAGACAGGTTCGCCGTGCGCGGCCGGACATCGGCGAAACTCGTGTTCGTCTGCCCCGCCGCGTCCGTGACGGTGAGGTGAACGCGGTACCAGACATTCGCCGCCGTTTCGCCCTCCGCCGGAATCACAAAGACCCCGTTGGTCACTCCGTTCGTCGGCCCCAGGAAAGGATGCGTGTGCGTGTCGTGATGAAACTCAACCAGCCAGCTAAACGCGCTCGGCGGCAGGCCGCCTTCCTCGGCATCCGTGGCCGCACCGGCGAACTCGATGGTGTCGCCGGCGGCGTACCACGCGCCGTTCGTCGGCGAAAGAATCATTCCGACGGGCGGGTCGTTCGTGGAGACGCGCAGATAGGCGGGGTTGCTCATGACCATGCCGTACGCGTTGCTCACCACGCAGCGGAAACCGGCCCCGGCGTCGGCGATGCCAACGGCCGCCAGCGCATAGGTTTCCGCCATTTCACCCGACAGGTCCGCGTCCTCGCGCCGCCATTGATAACTCAGCGGCGCGGCGCCCGAAGCCGCCACGGTGAACGCCGCCGCGCGCCCCACCCCGACGGTTAGATCGGCGGGCGGCGCGGTGATCTGCGGCGCGCGAGTGTCGTTGTAACGGATCGCAACCACCGTTCCGCCGCCGCGCGACAGATAATAGAGGCGGCCATCCGCGCCCACCTTCAAGTCAATCGGCGCACTGATCCCCGTGGCGAAGACACTCACCTGATTGCCGCCCGCCGGGTCCAGTTTCCGAATCCAGCCCTTCACGTAGTCCGCGAAGAAATACGCGCCGACGTTCGTGCCGGGGAACTGGACGAGGGCGGGATTGTAAAAAGCGCCCCCGGCGATCACGGTGCCGGTCGCGCGCGAGTACTGGAAAATCGGATCGCGATAATTCGGGTTGGGCGGATTGCAGCCCGCCTCGCAGTTGGGCCAGCCGTAATTCGCACCCGCGACGCCCTCGTCAATCTCCTCCCAAGTGTTCTGCCCCACGTCATTGATGAAGATACGGCCCGTGCCCGGCTGCACGGCGAACGTGAACGGATTGCGCAAGCCCAGCGCCCAGATCGCCCGGTTCGCGCCGGCCGCAGTGAGGTAAAACGGATTGTCCGCCGGGATGGTGCCGTCGGAATTCACGCGCAGCATCTTGCCAAGCAGGTTGCCAAGCGACTGCGCGTTCGCCGAATTGGCGTTGTCACCCACGGCCACGTAAAGTTTGCCGTCGCTCCCGAAATGAATGGCCCCGCCATTGTGGTTGCCGGCGGTGCTCAGATTGTTCAAATCCAGAATGACCGTTTCGCTGCCGGCGACCGCCGTGTCGCCATTGGCGGTGAAACGGCTGACGCGATTGTGAACCGCCGGCGTCGTGGCCGTATAATAGACGTAAACGAATTGATTCGTCGCAAACCCGGGATCAAACGCGACGCCCAGCAAGCCCCGTTCGCCGCTGTTGTTCACGGTCAGCGTCAGAAACGGTGCCGCCAGCAACGCCCCGTTCTTGACCACCCGCAATTGACCGGCCTGCTGACAGACAAACAGGCGTCCGTCGGGCGCAAATTCCATCGCCGTCGCATTGGCCAGGCCGCTGGCAAACACGGATTCGGTAAAGCCGCCCGGGAGCGTCGCGGCCAGGGCGGAATTGAAAATGGCCGCCGCGCCACCAACCGCCAGCATTCCCACCCGCGCCCTGCCTTGGAAAAACCGGTGCGCCCGCCGGACTCCTTTCATCGCAGAATCCCGAAGGCCGGAACGCTCCTCCAACCTGCCGGGGTTGGCACTGCATCCATGCCCGTTCATTTTGATTGCCAATTCGTTTGCATTCATTCGCGACGCTACGCAATGGACCAGGCCGGCGATATGGGGTGTAACCCGGAAGCAGATGTTGCGCGGCCGGCCTGCCACCAACGGAAACCGCAGTTGCAAGCGCTCAGGAGACGCCCCTGCCTGCGTTGAATGCGTTCGTTGGCCATGACCCCGTTGAAGCGGTTCGGACAAATCGTCAATCAACGGTACAACCCCCACCCCCGCTACGGGGTGCGCACGCGATAGAAACGTTGCAGGCGGTTCGTGGCCTGCGGGTCGGTGAATTGGAACTGACCGGAGTCAGGCGGCGTTTCCACGGCGGGGCCGAGGTTCAACCACTCGTTCAAGGGTGCCGCCACGTTGGTGCTGCCCAGCACGGTCTGGGTCATGCCGCTGTAGTTGGTGAAGCCAAGCAGGAACGAGCCGTCCATCAACGACAGCAGACCGGTCAAGGCACTCGCGCCATCGGGATTGAAGACGCCTTCCACCGCGCCGATGTCGGGTCCCAGGCCGATGGAGCGCGGGAAGCCGCGCTGGTCGGTAGTGAACGCGGTCGCGTCCGCGCCATCAATGGCGGGCGAGCCGGGCAGCGGCGGCATGGTCTGCGTGGGGCCGCCGTAGTTGCCGAGCGGCGCGAGCAGCGGCGGGTCAGCAATGGCGGCGGGGCCGGTGTCGGTGCCGCCGACGTTGACGAAGTCCTGGACGATGTTCGCGCCTTCGCGGTTGACGGTACCGGCGAAGGTGAAAATATCCGCGCCGCTGCCGCCTCCAGTCAGACTGTTCCCGGCGACGATGCTGTTGTTCAGCGTCAGTATGCCAGCGGCGTGGAAAATCGCGCCACCGTCGTTTGCCGAATTGCCGGAGAGAGTGCAGTGCGTCAGCGTCAGCGTGCCACCATCGTTGTAAATCGCGCCGCCGAAGCCTGCCATGTTGCCGGAGAGAGTGCAGTGCGTCAGCGTCAGCGTGCCACCATCGTTGTAAATCGCGCCGCCAACGCCGGCCATGTTGCCAGAGAGAGTGCAGTGGGTCAGTGTCAGCAGGCCACCGTCGTTGTAAATCGCGCTGCCATTGCCGTCATCCCCGCCGGTGAGAGTCAGGCCGAGCAGCGAAACGGTCCGGCCGGAGTTCACTCTGAGAATTTGGTCTCCGTTCCCGGAAATGGTGATGCCGCCAGACAGTGCCGAGGCGTCAATGGTGAGATTCTTGTCCAGCAAAAGTCTGCCGCTGGTCAGCAGGATGGTCGCGCCGCTCAGGCTGGCGTCAAAGGTGATGGTGGCGTCGGGATCGGAATCCGCGATGACCTGACGCAATGAACCCGGGCCGGCATCCGCGTTGGTGGTGACGATGGTGGCGCTCATCACCGCGACCGTCACGGAAACGCTGGCGCTGTTGGACAGGCCGGCGTGGTTGGTGGCCGAAACCGTGAGCGTGTAAACGCCATTCGCCAAATCCATCCCTGCCGGCAGGCCGGTGGTGACGGACCAGGAGGTGTCCGCGTTGGTCGTCACGGCGAGGGCGGTGTCAGCGCCCCAGGCCGTGCCGGTCCAAAACATCATGTCACTGGCGCGCTGAATGCGGAGCGCCAGCGGGAGCAGGCCGCTCCCGCCGTCGGACGCGGTGCCTTCAATCGCCGGCAGATTGGTGATCGTCGAAGCATCCGGCGGGTTGGTGATGGCGACGAGCGGCGGGGTGGTGTCCACCAGCACGGTGCGGCTGGCAGTGCTGAACAGGCCGGCGTTGTCGGTGGCAACCACCGAGATGGTGTAGGTGTCGTCAATCAAGTTCGCGTCTGCCGGCAGGGCGGCACTGGGCACCCATGAGGTGTCCAAGTTGGTCGTCACGGCCAGCGCGGTGTCCACGCCCCAGTCCGTGCCCGTCCAGAACATCGAGTCGCTGGCGCGCTGGAGGCGGAGCGCCACGGAAGCGAGGCCGCTGCCGCTGTCCGAAGCCGTGCCGGCCACCGACGGGAGATTGGTCGCCACCAAATTGTTCGGTGGGTTCGTGATGGCCACGGCCGGCGGGGTGGCGTCCACCGTGATGGAATTGGTGGCGGAGTTGGTGGAGAATCCGGCGTTGTCGAGCGCCGTCACGGAGAGCCGGTAGGTTCCATCCAGCAAATCCATCCCCGAGGGCATCCCGGTGGTGCGGGACCAGTTGCCCGCGTTGGTCACCACATCCAGCGGCGCGTCCGCCATGCCCCAGGCCATGCCATTCCAGAACATCGAGTCGTTGCCGCGCTGGAGGCGGAGCTTCACCGAGACGAGGCCGCTGCCCACGTCTGACGCCGTGCCGGACACGGACGCCAGATTGGTTACAAGCACGCCGTTGGACGGGTTGGTGACGGCGGCCAGCGGCGGCGTCTTGTCGAAAACCAGGGTGACGGTGGCGCTGTTGGAGAGGCCGGCGTTGTTGGTAGTGAGGACGCTCACGAGGAAGGTTCCGTTGGCCAACTGGGCGACGGACGGCGGGGTGAAGGCGTTGGACCAATTGATGCCGGTAAGCGTCACGGCCAGATTGTTGGTGAGCGCATTGAAGGTTGAACCATTCCAGAATCCTGACGGACTGACTCGCTGAATCCGTACCACCACCGGGCGCAAGCCGCTCTCCAGGTCCGCCGCCGTGCCCATGATCGCGGGCAGGTTGGTGATGACGCTGTTGTTCACAAGATTGGTGATGGCCAGCAGCGGCGGGGAGTTGTCCACGATGAAGCTGGTGGAACTGGTGTTGGTGCCCTCGGCGGTGGTGACGCTGATGGGGCCGGACATCGCGCCGACCGGCACGGTGGCGGTGATGGAAGACGCCGAGCCAGGAGTGAAAGTCGCGCTCATACCGCCAAACGCCACCTCCGTGGCGTTGGAAAGAAACTGGCCGCTGATCCGCACCACCGTCCCGGTCGGCCCGGCGGCGGGGGTGAAGCCGGTGATGGCGGGCACCTGCTGCAACTCGAACGCGCCGATGTCACAGGCGGGACCGCTGGGCCGGTGCTGGCCGCGCTGGTCGGTGGCGGGGCATTGCGGGTCATTCGCCGCGTCCATTGCCGCGCTGGTTGCCATCAACGCGTGCGTGAAAATATTGGACGGGCCGCCGTTATGCACCAGCGGACCGAGGGCGGCATTCGCGTTGGGGCGATCGGTGGAATTGGTGAGGTTGCCAGAGCCGTCGCTGCTCAGGTTGAAGCCGAGCGAGTTGAGCACCCCGCCGATGTCGGCGAGCGCCTGGGGAACGGTTCCAGTCTGGGTGGGCGCCATGTTGGAGGCGATGAGTGAGCCGCGCAGGTTGAAGGTGGCGCGACTGGCGTCGAAACTCAGGGCGTGCAATCCGCTGGCCAGGCGAAAGCCCGGCCCGGTCGAATGACTATTAAAGGCCACGGTAGAGTAAGCGAGGTTCACCGTGGCATTCCCGGCGGAAGCGGTGTTGGCGATGCCCGCCGCCGTCCGCACCTGACTGCCGCGAACAATGTTCCTGCTGACGGTGGAGTTGGTCAGACTGATCGTGGCGGCGCTGCCGGAAGACCGGTTGTAAATGCCGCCCCCGAATCCATCCGAAGTGTTCTGGCTGATCGTGCTGTTGAGCACGGTGAGCTGGCCACCCAGGTTAAAGATGCCCCCGCCGCTCCCGGAGTTTTTGGAAATGTTGTCGGTGACATTGCAAGTGTCCACCGTCAGGACGCCGGTGTTAAAAAGCCCGCCGCCACCCAACAACGAATCCTCGACGTCGGCCGAGTTACCGTGAATGGAGCAGCGCCACATCGTCATCGTGCCCGCGTTGGCGATGGCTCCGCCACTGCCCTTGTCGCTGAGATTTCCGTCGAAATCGCTGTCGGCGAGTTGCAGCGTGGCGCCGACCGCGTTAACTACGGCACCGCCCACGTCCGCTAGCGCGGTGTTCACCACAAAGGAGCCTCCGGTTATGGACAGCACCCCCGCGTTATAGACGGCCCCGCCGCCACCACCGGCCATGTTGAACTGAAAGGCGTTGCTGATAATCGTCAACGTCCCGCAGTTGTGGATGGCGGCACCATCCCCAAATGTGAAGAACGTGGTGTCGCCATTGGCAATCGTCAGTCCGGCAAGCGTGACGGTGGCGTTGGTGACGCGGAAGACGCGGCTGCCGTGGTCCCCGTCAATGGTCAGCACGCCGCCCGTGTTGTTGGTGATGATCAGGTTCTGGTCAATGACGAGTTCGCCGCCGGCCAGCGTGACGCTGGTCACGCCGCTGGCGAAAGTGATGGTGGGCAGGCCCGGACTGGTCTTCGCGGCGTTGATCGCCTCGCGCAAGGAACAATGGATGGTGTTGCAAACGCCGTCGTCCACGTCATTGCCGGAAGTGACGATCAGCGTCGGTCCCGGATCATCCGAGCCGATTTCCGTCCCGCCCATCTCAAACGCGCCGATGTCGCTGCCATCGCCGGCCGCCGCGTTCGCGACGGAGGGGAAGTTGAAGATATTGGTCCCCCGTTGATCCGCAGCCAACGACCCGACGCGACTGCCCTGGTCAATCGCCGGGCTGTTCGTGCTGGTGAAGCCGTGAGTGAGTGTGAAGCCTCCGTTACTGGCCAGCGGGCCGATGCCCGCGTTGGCGTTTGTGAGGTCGGTCGCGTTGGTAAAATTGATGCCCGCGTCGTTGCACAGATTGAAGCCGAGCGTGGTCAACAGCCCGCCGCTGTCCGCGAACGTTTGCGGCACGCTGCCCGGATAGGCGGGCGCGGAGTTCGAGGTAACAATCGAGCTGCGCAAGGTGATGGTGGCGCTGTTGGTGCCAAACCGCACCGTGTGAAGTCCGCTGGCGAGCAGGGTTCCGGAAGCGGCATCGTTCACGTTGAACGCCACGGTGCAGTTGATGAGATTGACCCGGGCATCGCCGCTGGTGCCCATGTTGGCGACGCCCCCGGCGGTCCGGGTTTGGGCTACATCCGCGCCCGCGTGATTGCCGCTGATGGTGCAATTGGTCAGGCTGGCGGTGGCGGCACCGCCGGAGGCACGATTGAACACGCCGCCGCCCAGGCCGTGGGCCGTGTTGCCGCTGATGGTGGAGTTCAGGACGGTGAGGTTGGAGTTGAGGTTAAGAATGCCGCCGCCCCGGCCCTCTTTGTCGGCGCGATTGGAGGCGATGCTGCAATTACTGACCACCAGGGAGCCGTTGTTGAAAATGCCCCCGCCGCCGATCAGCGAGCCGCTCCTGGAATCGGCCACCAGATTGTTGGCAATGGTGGAGTTGTAAATTGTCATGCCGCCGCCATTCGCGATGGCACCGCCGCTCTGACGGTCCGTCTGGTTGCCCAGGAACGCGCAATCGGTCATCCATACGGTGGCGTTGGTCTGGTTGGCCAGCGCCCCGCCAATTCCCGCCAGGGCGCGGTTGCTGACCGAGCCGCAGCCCCGCATGGTCAATATGCCCGCGTTGTAAATGGCACCCCCGTCGTCGCGGGTGGTGTTGAAGGAAAAGTTGTTGCTGATGAGGGTCAACGTGCCGGCGTTGTGGATGGCCGCGCCGTTGGGGAAGGCGGCATAGGCAATCGTGCTGGCTCCGGTGATCGTCAACCCGGCCAGCGTGACCGTGGCGTTGGTGATCCGAAACACGCGGGTGGCGTTGTTGCCATTGAGGATCACGGTGGCACTCGCGGGGTTCGTGATGGTGAGGTTCTTGTTGAGGAGCAACTCGCCGGTGGTGAGCGTGATGGCGGTGACAGCGGGGTTGAAAGTGATCGTGTCATTGGCGGCCGCCAGGATGATCGCGTCGCGCAAGGTTCCGGCACCGCTGTTGCCGGCGTTAGTAACGGTGTGCGTGGCCGCGTCGAGCCGCGTGTTCACGACCAGTGCCAGGCAGACCAAGGCCGGCACCCATCCCGCCATCAGACGTAGTTTGTTCATAGCTTTATCGAGCATGTTGTCGCCGTTGGCCGGCGGACTGGATTCAGGTAGCGCCCCCATCGCGGCTGCGAGCCGTGAAACGTTCATGCGCTTGAACCGATCCGCGTGTGTTCGGAAACGGCATCTGGGTAAACGAAAACCACATCAATGGCAAGCCTCTTGAACTGGCCGGGAGGAAAAAAACCGATGCGGTTTGCAATTCGCGTGGTTGACGAACCGGCGGCGATTCCCCAATCTCTGCCGCCAATGCGACGTTCTAAGTTTATCTGGCTGGCCTGGCTATTGGTGGCGGGCCGCGCCGACGCCCAGCCGGCTCCCACGAACCAGACGGTTCGCTCGCTTTCCCTCGAAGAGGCGGTCAGCCTGGCGCTGGAGCATAACCTCAATCTGAAGATCGAGCGCATCAAGCCGGAGATCGCCCAGTTCAACGTGGCGCTGGCTTACGCCGGCGGTTCCGTCGGGGTCGGGCGCGCTGGCGTGCTCACGGTGCGCGGCGCGGGTTACGATCCGGAATTTTTTCTCGAAGCGAGCAAACGCTACGATTCACAGCCCAACGTGCTGACGCCCGTGATTCGCCAGCAGGTGCAGACCCTCGTCAACGCGGAGGCCGGTGTGCAGGCCGTCGCAGCGCGCGACGAGATCCGCGCCAACGAGGACATCCGCATGAACGCGGCCCGGCTGGCGCAAATTGACGCCGATCAGTTCGCCAACATCATCACCCTCGCGGAAGCGGACCTCCGGCGCTCCGAACAAGGCGTGCGACTCGCCCGGGCCCAGACGCTGTCTGCGGAGGCCCAGGCCGTTCTCACCAGCGCCCCCGACCGCACGGCCCGCGCGCAGTCGTTGCAAAATTTCCTGAACGCCACGCCCGACGGCGGGGCCATTCCGGAAGGCGGCCTGCTGGATCCGAACGGCACGGCGCTGTTTCGCACGGACATCACGCGGACCGACGCGCTGGCCACCGGGGTGCGCGGCTCTTTGCCGACGGGCATGAGTTACGAGCTGCGGCTCGCGGCGCAGCACGACAATTTCCCGGCCTTCGGCTCGGACAGTTACAGCAGCGTCATCGGCATCACCGCCAGCCAGCCCTTGTTGCGCAACGCCTGGACCGACTCCACGCGCACGCAGATCAAGGCGAGCAAGAAGGAACTCAAACAGACGGAGTGGCAGCTCTACTTCCAGATCATGGACACGGTGACGCGCGTCCAGCAGGCCTACTACGACCTCATCTTTGCCGAGGAAAACGTCAAGGTGCAGGAGAAGGCGCTCGAACTCGCCAACCGGCTGATGGACGAAAACAAACAGCGCGTGAAGGTGGGCGTGCTCGCGCCACTCGACGAACAACAGGCCGCATCGCAGGCCGCCCTCACCCGCGCGGCCCTCATCTCCGCGCAAAACATCCTGACCACTCAGGAGAACACCTTGAAAAACCTCGTGACGGACGACTTCGCCTCCTGGCAGAGCGTCAATCTGAGGCCCGCGGAAAAACTCGTCGCCGTCGCCGAGACCTTCAACCTCGGGGAGAGTTGGGCGAAGGGACTGACCCTGCGGCCCGATTACAACCAGCAAAAGGTCGAACTCGAACTGCAAGAGATCCTCCTGCGCTTCCGGCAGAACCAGCTCTGGCCCTCGCTCGACCTGGTGGGCAGCTACCAGCGCAACGGCCTTGACCCCTCCAGCTACGGCCGCTCCCTCAGCCACACCTTTCAGCAGAACAACCCGAGTTACTTCGTCGGCGCCGTTTTCACCCTGCCCCTCTTCAACCGCGACGCCAAAAGCCGCCTCAAGATCACCAAAGCCTTCAAGGAACAGGCCATCCTCGGCATCAAGAAGCTGGAACAGGACATCATGATGCAGATCGATAACGCGGTGAAATTCGCGCAGAGCACCTACCAGCAGGTGGACGCCACCCGCCAGGCCCGCGTCTATTCCGAGGCCGCGCTGGACGCCGAGCAAAAGAAATTGGACAACGGCAAGAGCACCAGCTTCATCGTCCTGGATTTGCAAAGCAAACTCACGCTGGCCCGCTCGGCGGAGATCAAGGCGTTGGCCGATTACAACAAGGCCCTGGCCGCCCTTTACTTCAGCGAAGGCTCGACCCTCGAACGGTTGCGGATGCAGGTCGAAGTCAAGTAGGCCACCTCAGTAACCGGCCAGCCAGCACTAGTGGACATCATTTGGGCAGCGTGAAGCTGGCGTCTTGGAATTTGAATGTGCGTCCCGCCGGCAGCGAAGCAAAGTCGATAACCACCTCCCGGGAAACCTTCGCAAACGTCTCGGCCGAGTCTGCTTTCCATAGCGGACGGGCGGACAACATAAGCTTGGAGCCCTCGACGTAGAACTGGCGGGCGTCGCACTGAAAATTCCAAAGCGCGTGAAGCTCTTTGTCCCGGTGAAAAACTGCGACGTAGGCGGCCTGCGGCGACGGGAAGTAGGCAACAAGATGAACCTCCCCGCCTGCGGTGGGGCAGGAACCAATGAACCACGACTTGAGCTTCGAACTTTCAGCTTTTCCACGGTTCCCTGAATAATCTTGCCCGGAAGCGGGCGCGGGCTTTTGATGCCAACCGAAATTTGTAATGCCGCTGTCTCCCCAATTACTCGCGCGGTTGCAGTCGCTCGTCGGCGCCACCAACGTGCTGACCACACCGGAAGATTTAATCCCCTATTCGTTCGATGGCACCGCCGCGCTGCGCAAGATGCCTGGCTGCGTGGTGTTCGCGACCTCGACGGAGCAGGTCGTCGGATTGCTCAAGCTGGCGAACGAAACGCGCACGGCCATCGTCACGCGCGGATCAGGCACGGGCTTGAGCGGGGGGAGCCTGCCGTCGCGCGATTGCGTGGTGCTCTGCACGGTGAAGCTGGACAAAATCCTGGAGGTGGACCGCGCGAACCTCACCTTGCTCAGTGAACCGGGCGTGACGACGCTGGCCATCGCGGACGCAGCACTCGCCGCCGGGTTGTTCTATCCGCCCGATCCGGGTTCGATGAAAATCTCGACCATCGGCGGGAACGTGGCGGAAAACTCCGGCGGCTTGCGTGGGTTGAAATACGGCGTGACGCGCAACTACGTCATGGGCCTGGAAGTGGTGCTGCCGTCGGGCGACGTGGCGTGGCTGGGCAACAAATGCGTGAAGGACGTGGCCGGTTATTCGCTGAAGGATCTGTTCGTCGGGTCGGAAGGGACGCTGGGGGTCATCACCAAGGTATTGCTGCGGCTCATTCCCGCGCCCGCGGCCAAGCGGACGATGGTGGCTACCTTCGCGCAGATGGACCACGCAGCGGACGCGGTGTCGGCCATCATCGCGGCACGGATCATTCCCTGCACGCTGGAATTTCTGGACCGGATGACGATTCATTGCGTCGAGGATTACGCGAAGATCGGGCTGCCATTGGATTGCGAGGCGTTGCTGTTGATGGAGACGGACGGGCACGCAGTGGTGGTGGCCGAGGAGGCGGCGGAGATGGAGCGGATTTGCCGCGCGCGGGGCGCGCTGGAAGTGCGCGTGGCGCAGAACGACGCCGAGGCGGCGAAACTGGCGGGCGCGCGACGCAACGCGTTCTCGGCCCTGGCGCGCGTGGCGCCCACGACGATCCTGGAGGACGCCACGGTGCCGCGCAGCGAGCTGGCGCGGATGATCCGGTTCGTGGCGGCGGTGGCGAAGAAGTATCGGCTGAAGATCGGAACGTTCGGCCACATGGGAGACGGGAATTTGCATCCGACGTTCCTCACGGACGAACGAAACACGGAGGAGATGCACCGGGTGGAGGAGGCGTTCAAAGAGATTTTCGACGAGGCCATCCGGCTGGGCGGCACCATCACGGGCGAACACGGCATCGGGCTGGCGAAGAAAGGGTTTCTACCGAAGTTCATCGGCGAGCCGGCGATGCGGGTGACGCGCGAGTTGCGCCGGGCGCTGGACCCGCACAGCATCCTCAATCCGGGAAAAATGTTCGACTAAAGCGCCCGTGCGATGAGTGACACCCCGGGCAATCAAAACGATCGGGACTTGCTGCGCATTGTGCGTCTGGCCAGCGCGGTGAGCATGGGCGCGGTGGCGGGGTTTCTGTGTTCGGTCAAGCAGGTGCATCCGAGCCTGCGGTTCGCGTTCTCGATGGCGAGTGTGGCGGGCTTTGTGGTGGCGGCGGCTTTCGCGTGGGTGTGCGTTGGGATTATTTTCCGGGCGGCTGGTCTGGCGGAACGCGGCAACGGAGCGGGCTGGCGGCGGCAGCCGGTGGTGCGGTGGCTGATTGTGTTCGGCGTGGTATCCGCCGTGGCCACGCTTGGGGGTTTTGCCTACGCGATGAAGGATGTGGCGGGCGAGGAGTTGCGGAATGTGATGGAAGGAACCGCGATGGCGGTGGTTGCACTCGGGATCGTCGGCTGGATGTTGCGGCGGGTGGTGCGCTTTTTTGAAGTGGAGAGCGAGCGCGCGAAGGACGACCGGGAATGACGCGGCGGCGGCGGCTTCAGGGGCGCGAAAACATCTTGTGCAAACAGACACGCGGTCTGGGATTTCGGGTTGAAAAGCAGGATGGGATGCCGGAGTTTAGGCCCGCGCGGGCGGCGGATTGCCGTGATGCACACATTTGAAAGTTCCATTCGAGACAGAGGCATGATGAAAACGATTTATTCCCTGCTGTGGTTTCCGGCTTTGTTTTGGGCGTTGTTGGCGACAGCGGCCGACAAGCCGAAGAAGGACGACGATGCGCCCAAGGAACCTTCGGGGACCGGCTTGTTCGAGGAAGTGAAGGTGATCAACATCCGGCTGGAGATGTCGAAAGCGGCGATTGACGGATTGCAGAAATCTTACTCAAACAGTGCCGTATACGTTTCGGCGAAATTCGAAGCGAACGGACGCCTGTTCGAGCGGGTGGGCGTGCACTTGCGGGGGGTCAGCACGTTTCAAACGGTGGACAAAAAGCCCAACTTCACGGTGAAATTCAATGAGTATGTGCCGGGCCAGTTCTTTCACGGGTTGCGAAAAATCCGGTTATCCAACGGGCAGGTGGACCGGTCCTACTTGCAGGAGTTCCTGGCGGCGGAGTTGTTTCGTTCGGCAGGCGTGGCGACTCCACGGGTGAATTACGCGCGTGTCTGGCTCAACGGCCGGGAGTTGGGCCTGTATCTGTTGATCGAAGGCATAGGCAAGGAGTTCTTGAAGGAGAATTACCACAGCACCGAGGGGAACCTTTACGAGGGCGACGAAGCCGATTTGGATGAACACCTGGAGCAGGATTACGGCAAGCGAACGCGGCACCGCACCGATTTGCAACAGGTGATGCAGGCGATCAAGGAGCCGGACTTGCGAAAACGGTTTGAACTGATGGAAAAAGTTTTGGACATGGAGTCGTTCATTTCGCATGTCGCCGTGGAAGTGTTGATTGATGATTGGGACGGCTACTCGATGAGGATTAATAACTACCGGGTGTGGTGCGATCATCAATCGGGCAAGGCGACGTTCATTCCGCACGGGTTGGACAATACTTGGGCCGACGCGGAAGGGCCGTTGCTGCCGGAATTGAAGGGGAAAGTCAGCCGGGCGTTGCTGGAAACGCCCGAAGGCCAGCGCCGGTATCTGGCCAGGATGGGCGTGTTGCACAGGGAATTGCTGAAAAAAGAGGTGTTGCTTCGCCGACTCCGCGACGTCGCGGCGAAGTTCAAGCCGGTGCTGGCGGAATTGGGCAAGGAAAAGTTGCAGGAACGGTCGTTCAAATCGTTGGAGCAGAAGATCGAAAAGCGAATTGAATTTGTGGCCAAACAACTGCCCATCGAAGCGGCAAAATCGCTTAAAAAGAATTTGAAATAGTTAATCAACAGTGCTTTGTGGAAGCACATCCGGCGGAACCATCAATGTTAGCAAGAACATGTGAAACGCCACAGCGGCCGTCATCAAGAATGTCTTGAATCATGACATGGCTGGACAACTCTTACCAACAACTCTCGTTCATGGTTCACTAGGCAGCTTGCTGCGCGGGCACGATTGTCGAGAACGAATCTTTCTCGAAAATAAACAAACTTTTTCTTGACAGGCAGGGCAGAAAAATCGTATGGTGCATGCATTCCACGAAATGTCGGAAACAACTTAAACCCGGAGTAACGTATGAAAAATGTATGTTTGGTCGGTTCAGCGCATGGATGCACAGAAAAAGTCGGAATCGGATTCACGAAGAAAATATTCTCAGTTTGTCTCGGAGCTGCGCTCTTGGCGGGAATTGTTTCCCCACGAGAAGCGCGGGCGGATTCACCGACGATGAACCAGCTTCAATACCTGCAATACTTGGTTCAGCTATCTGGCGATACTGACAAGTTTAGTCCTTCTTCCACCGCCTCCACTTATGTTGATTGGGCGCGCTCACAAGGAATGAACCCGACGGGAGGCTGGCAGCCAGACGCGACGCTCTCGCGCGATGTGCTGGCGCAAACCTTGGTTCAGTTTTACAACTTGAAAGAGAAGAAAGGCACTGATGCTGCCGTCACTCTGTTGCGCGAAGGCATCCAACTCCCCAGTGAAACGTCCATCACCCGCTCTGGCTTTCTGAGCTTGATTGATGAATTCGGAGTTCAGTCACGGTCTGAGGCAAAGCACAAGACCAAGAAGACGAAGGCCAAATCCCCGACGAAGAAGCCGACGAAGAAGCCGACGAAGAAAGGCTTCAACAATGGTGGTGGCAACGGTTTACAGCCTCCGCCTCCTAACAACCCAAATGGCGATCCGAATCCATAACTGACAATTGATTTGCGATTTACTCGCAAATTAGCAGAAAGCTTTTTGAACAGTGCCATGGTTCTTACCATGGCACTTTCTCTTTGTACCGGAACGATTCTTTTTGGAGCAGTTACGATACGTTTGGCCGTGCCGGTCTATTGCCTGGCCTTGGTGTTGGCGCTTCTGTGGGTGGCCAAACTGTTCTTTGCCGAAACACTCTTTTGGAAAAAATCTCCGATGCATTGGCCGGTGATCGTTTTTTTTGCGTACGCCGTCATTCGTTACTTCACGTCGCCGATAGAATATGACGCCCGGGGAGAGCTTTTTCAGATCGGACTGTGCGTGTTCATTTATTTTCTGTCAGCGTTTAATTTCAACCGACCTGCCGACCGTAATGTGTTGTTCATGTGCTTGCTGATGCTGGGCTTGGGAGAATCTGCGTATGGTCTCTGGCAGTTTGCCACCCGTTCCCCAACCGTTCTGATCTGGGAACGACCTGACCAATACTTTCATCGCGCCGGCGGAACTTACATCTGCCCGAATCATCTCGGCGGCTTTCTGGAAATGGTGCTGGGGCTTATCATCGCGCGCCTGGCCATTCATCGAACCACGCGCGGACCAGTGCAACAATCCGTACTCCACAAAATCTTCGTGGTTTATGCCGCAGTAGTGCTGGTGGCGGCTTTGCTGGCGACCCTTTCGCGGGCGAGTTGGTTTTCGCTCACGGTGGGTCTGGTCATGCTGTTGTTTTGGGGCAGTTGGCGATGGCAATCGTTGCGACCTCGTTTGGTCGTGGCGGGGATCGGATTGGCTTTGATCGCACTCCTTGCGTTCAAGATTGAAAGGGTGCGCGGCTATATTCAAACTACCTTCAGTGGAGAAAAGCCCGGCCAGACGATGTCTTTCAAAGATCCCACTCTTGGCTCACGCACCAAATTGTGGGCGGCCACGGTGTCCATGATCCGAGACCACCCCGGTTTTGGCACCGGTGGCGGCAGTTGGGAATGGATCTATCCAAAGTACCGGCCAAAGAAGGTGCCGGCCAACCCGGAGTTTGCCCACAACGACTACCTTAATCTGCTTTCCGATTATGGTGCGGTTGGCTTCGTCATCATGCTGGCGGTAATCGTCGCTTTTTACCGTCATGCTGCCTTGCTCGCCAAACCGGATAATCCCTCCGAAGCGCGCGCTTTTGCGGTCGGAACCGGCATCGCAGTAACGGCGATTTTGATGCACTCGTGGTTTGATTTCAACCTGCACATCCTGGCCAACGCACTCCTGTTGACCACGTTGATGGGGTTTACCGTGGCTATGGAAGATCCACAGCATAAGTTTCCCCGCGTCCAACTATCGCAGCGGGCCAGATACAGCTTGGCGGTAGGGTTAGTACTACTGTGCGCCCTTGCCGTGAACTTCGTCAGGCCCACCGCGCTGGCCTATCATTACACGTCCAAAGCCAATAATTACAAGTCACACGGCTACCCAGATGAGGCGCTGGACTATTACCAGCGTGCCATCCGGCTGGATCCTAAATACCCGCAGCCACACGCCAAGATAGGCGATATTTACCGCACTCGCGGCGAGTGGCGAGCCGGTGCCGGGCGCGAACAGGAACGCCGGCAATTAGCGGAGAAAGCCATCGCGGCCTATCAGCGGGCGCTGTCGTTAAATCCCTACGACTCGGAAGCATTGCTCCGTCAGGGCCGGGCTTTCGAGATGGCTGGTAACGACGACCAAGCCCTGCTCAATTATCAACGCGCGAGCGTGTTGGATCCGGAGAGCCCTGTCGTTTACCAGTACTTGGGCCGTTACTATCGGCTTCGCGGTGACGACAAGAATGCCGAGCAAGCTTACCAGAAATCGGCTGAACGAGATTGGGGTTACGATGATCCTGTTTCATGGATTAACTTGGAAGAGCTAAAGCAAAGGCCCTGACTTGCACCGGCGGCCAAGCGAACGTGGTGGCCGCAATTGCGGCAAACTGAAAAAAGTGTTCATCGCCCCGTTCTTCCTGTTTATGTGTGTGCCGAAATAACTGATGGCCGCCACGCACTCGCACCTCAAAGACCTCGACTACTCCGTCGTGCAGCAATGCATGCATTGTGGCCTGTGCCTGCCAACCTGCCCGACGTATGACGCCACCAAGCTGGAACGCAACAGTCCCCGGGGGCGCATCGCCCTCATGCGCGCCATTGCTGACGAACAGCTCGAACCCACGGCTGCTTTCGCCAACGAAATGTATTTCTGCCTTGGGTGTCTGGCCTGCATGACCGCTTGTCCTGCCGGTGTGAACTACGCCGAGTTGTTCGAGCACGCTCGCGCCGAGGCAGAGCAGAGCGGCGCACTCGATTCGCCCCGACGCAAGTTCATCCGCGCCTTCACCCTGCGCTGGCTCTTCATGGATGTGCACCGCTTGCATCTCATCGGCCATATCCTGCGACTCTATCAACAACTCGGATTGCAAACCTTCCTCCGGCGAAGCGGCCTTTTGAAACTCCTTCCCGCGCGCCTTCGCGAACTGGAAGCGATGACTCCGGCGGTCCAACCCGCGTTTTCCAACGAGCTCATCGCCCCACTCACTCCTGCCGTCGGCTCGCGGAAATACCGCGTCGCCGTGCTCACCGGCTGCGCGCAGGATTTAATCTTTAGCGACGTGAACCGCGACACCGTCGAGGTGCTTGCCCGCAACGGATGCGAAGTCGTCACCCCGTCCGCCCAGCAATGCTGCGGCTCCCTCCACGCGCACAACGGCGAATGGGAGTTGGCTCAACAACTTGCCCGCCAGCAGTTGGATCAATTCTCTCCTGACCAATTCGACGCCATCATCACCAACGCCGCCGGCTGCGGATCGCACCTCAAGCACTACGCCAAGTTGCTCGCCGATGATCCACTCTATGCACCGCGCGCCCGTCTGTGGGACGAGAAGGTGAAGGACATCCATGAATGGCTCGCGGAGACCGGCCTCACGCCGCCGCCAAGTGATCACGCCCCGCCGCAGACGGTCACCTATCACGAAGCATGTCACCTCTGTCACGGCCAGAAGATCGCCGCGCAACCACGCCAGATGTTGCGCGCCATCCCCAATCTCACGCTCGTCGAACTGCCGGAAAGCACCTGGTGCTGTGGCAGCGCGGGCATTTACAATTTGATCCAGCCCGAAATGGCGGGCGACTTGTTGGAGCGGAAACTTAAACACATCGAGGCCACCGGTGCCGAAGTTGTTGCCACGGGGAACCCCGGCTGCTTGTTGCAAATCCTCAACGGTGCACGGCAAAGAAACCTCTCGCTCAGGGTGGTGCATCCCATCACCCTCCTGGCCGAAGCCTATCGGCGCGCGGAGGAGTGCGATGTGTACGCGGCGGAACGAAGCAAAGCCTGACGTGGCGCGCCAGCCAAACCGCATCTTCAGCAATGGCCATTGTCTTTGTCACCGGTGGCACGGGTTACGTGGGCAGCCGCTTGATTCCGCTCCTCGCACGACGTGGACACATGGTGCGAGCGCTGGTTCGCCCCGGTTCCGAGCATAAACTCCCACCCTCAGCCACGGCCATCCGGGGTGACGCCCTCGATGGAGTGACATTCGCGCGTCAAATCGCGCCGGCGGACACATTTGTGCAGTTGGTCGGCGTGGCGCACCCCAGTCCGGCCAAGGCCAGAGCGTTCCGGGAGATCGATCTGGTGTCCGTGCGCGAATCCGTGGCGGCGACGACGACGGCCGGCATCCGGCATTTCATCTACGTGAGCGTGGCGCAGCCCGCGCCGATGATGAAAGAGTATCAAGCCGTGCGCGCGGAGGGCGAAGCACTCATTCGCGCGAGCGGGATGAAAGCGACCATTCTGCGTCCGTGGTACGTGCTGGGGCCGGGGCATAGATGGCCGTATGTCCTGTTGCCGGTTTATTGGATGTGTGAGCGTCTGCCCGCCACGCGCGCCGGCGCGCTGCGCTTGGGCCTGGTCACGCTGAAGCAAATGCTCTGCACGCTCGTGGCGGCGGTCGAGCAGCCGGCCGCGGCCATTCGTCTCGTCGAAGTGCCAGCCATTCGCCGGGCGGAGTTGGACGCCACCCCTTCCATTGATTAACCCCGCGCTTGCCAGCCGGTGCGCAATGACTACGCTGCGCTCATGACATTACCCAACTTCATGAAAAAACCCGCCCTGCTCTTCACGCTCCTGCTCGGACTTTCCCTTGCCGCCGTCGCCGCCGATTACTCGGCCAAACCGACCAGAGGCAAATTGCATCATGTAGTCTCCTTCAAGTTCAAGGCGACCGCCACCAAGGAACAAATCAAAGCCGTCGAAGACGCCTTCGCCGGACTGAAGAAAAAGATCAAAGAAATCCAGGCGCTCGAATGGGGCACCAACGTCAGCCCGGAGAAACACGACAAGGGCTTCACGCATGGCTGGATTCTGACCTTCAAGAGCAACGCCGACCGCGACGCCTATCTGGTGCATCCCGATCACAAAGCCTTTGGCAAGCTCGTCGGCCCGGCGGTGGACGATGTGTTCGTGATTGATTTCTGGGCGCGGAAGTAACTTCGCCCTACTTCCCAGCCAGCCACTGCTCCAGCCGATCCAGCAGCGGTATCTGCGTCTCTTTGATCTTCTTGCGCGCTCGCGCGATGGGAAAGAACTGCGCGCGATCCACTTCCGGAAAACGCCCCCACTGCCCGGAGCCAGGCGGCCATTCCATCTCGAAGGTGTTGCTTGGCGACGGTGCCGCGTCGTCCACGTCACGTTCCACTCCCCAAGCGTGGACGATTTTCCCGCCCTTCTGCCGGATGGAACCCAGTTCCAGGAAGCGACTGTCTGCGGCAATGGCGATGCCGACCTCCTCCAAAAACTCCCGCCGCGCAGTGCTCAGGTAATCCTCGCCCGGCTCGATTTCGCCCTTGGGAATGGTCCAATGCCCGGCGTCCTTGCGCGCGAAGAACGGCCCGCCGGGATGCGCGAGGAACACCTCCAATTCCCCATCCCGCCGACGATACATCACCAACCCCGCGCTGACCCTCGATACCATGGGCACGATTTTAGCGCGCGGCTGCGTGGAACCAAGTGCATTTTGCTTCACCATTGGCGGGGAGCGGGGGGCGGTGACTTTGTGAGGCAAGTGACCGTCATCGTATTGAACTCGCCGTACATCCACCCCGGTCGTGGAGCGGGCGCCCATCGTGGTCACCAAGCTTTGCGGACACTGTGGAAGCGAGGACAAAACTTCTGATGGTCACGCCGTCATGCCATCGCGCCAGGCGGACACTGAGTTTTGAGCTTTGAAGCTCCGTGATCCGCGCCATAGTTTCCCCCATGTTTCGTCCGTGCATTGACCTGCATGATGGCAAGGTCAAACAACTCGTTGGCGGCTCGCTGGGGGATGACCCGGCGGCCCTCCGCACCAATTTTGTCTCGGAAAGATCGGGCGCGTGGTATGCCGAACTTTACCGCCGCGATGATCTCACGGGCGGGCACGTCATCATGCTCGGCCCCGGCAATGAAGCGGCGGCGCGCGAGGCGTTGCGGGCGTATCCGGGCGGGTTGCAAATCGGCGGAGGCATCACGGCGGAGAACGCGCGCGGCTGGCTGGAGGAGGGCGCGTCGCATGTCATCGTCACATCGTGGGTGTTCCGGGAGGGCGCGCTGGACTGGGAACGGCTGCGGACGTTGGTGAGCGCGGTGGGCCGGGCGCGACTGGTGCTGGACTTGAGTTGCCGCCTGCGCGGCGGGCAATACTTTGTCGTGACGGATCGCTGGCAGAAGTTCACGGAGCTGGCGGTGTCGCGGGAGACATTGGAGCGTTTGGCAGAATGTTGCGACGAGTTTCTCATTCACGCGGTGGACGTGGAAGGGTTGTGTCGCGGCATTGACGGGGAATTGGTGCGGCGGTTGGGCGAGTGGACGCCGCGGCCCACGACATACGCCGGCGGCGCCCGCGCACTGGCGGACCTGGCAGAGGTGGAGCGACTGGGACAGGGGCACATTGACCTGACGATTGGTTCGGCGTTGGACATCTTCGGCGGCTCGGGGGTGAAGTATGGGGAGGCGGTGGAGTTCAACCGGGGGCGGGGCGGCAATCCGAACTCCCGTCGCCACCGCAGTTGACGCGCGGCGGCAAAAATTCATCAATGAGCCATGCAAGTTCAGTCCAGCGGGTCCATCCCGTGCAATCTTTGCAGCGCGTCTGAAGCGGTGGAACTGGCTCGACGCGATCGCGACGGAAACCCTCTGCGCACGGTAATCTGCCGACGGTGCGGGTTGGTGTGGACGGACCCGCGTCCGACGGAGGCGGAGGTGAAGAAGTTCTACGCGCAGGACTACCGGGTCCAATACAAGGGCGCATATCAACCGAAGTTGAAGCACGTCTATCGCGCGGGCCGGGTGGCGCTGGACCGGTTCGAGTCGTTGCGGGAGTTTCTCCAGCCGGGGTACACGGTGCTGGACGTGGGTGCGGGTGGCGGGGAACTGGTGTTCCTGCTGCGGCACCTGGGCTGGGACGCGCGCGGCCTGGAGCCGAACGAGGGTTACGCGCACTATGCACGCACGGAGCTGGGGCTGCCGATGGAGATCGGTTTCTTCAAGGAATTGGAATCGGGATTGGAACGGTTCGACGTGGTGACGTTGTATCATGTGCTGGAACATCTGGAGGACCCGCTGGGAACGATCGTGAAGCTCCGGCGGGTGATCAAGCCGGACGGACATCTCGTGATCGAGGTTCCCAATGTGGAGGCGACCTGCCAGGCGCCAGGGCACCGCTTTCATTTCGCGCACTTGTATAATTTCAACCCGGCCACGCTGGAGGCCCTGGCGCGCAAGGCAGGATACGAGGTGTTGCGAACAACCGTGTCGGCGGACGGTGGGAACGTGGGGGTGTTTCTGCGGCGACTACCGGAAACGCCGGCGAAGGACGGGGAGATTCCAGGTAATTACGAGCGCGTGATGGGCATCATCCGGAGGCACACGGCGCTGGGGCATTATCTGTCAGCGCGTCCGTATGCGCGGCTCATCGGGCGGGCGAAACAGGCAGTGGCGGAGCGGCGGGCGGTGAAGCAAGGCGGGGGGCGAAAGGAGATGTTGGCGGCGGTATTTGGGGAGAAGAGTAGGGCCAGCGGCGAGCGGTAATTTCGCGCGGATTGACTTTCGTTTTTTCACCGTGAAACAATCACCGGCATTTGCGTCCAACAACCATGAAAAGCTGTCTCGTGTTTTCGCTGCTCGCCACTCTTGTGGCCGCCGCCAGCCTCCCATCCGCCCGTGCGGCGGACAAAATTGATTTCATCCAGGATGTCAAACCGCTGCTCGAAGCGACTTGCCTGAGTTGTCACGGCGCGGAGAAATCCAAGGGCGATCTGCGGCTGGACACGCGCGCGGGCGCGATCAAGGGCGGCGAGAAGGGCGCGGCGCTCACACCGGGCAACACCGGGCAAAGCCCGCTCTACACGAGCACCATGCTGCCGCCCGATCACGACGACGTGATGCCGCCCAAGGGCAACAAGCTGACGAAGGCGCAAACGGCGGTGTTGCGCGATTGGATCGAGCAGGGCGCGGGCTGGCCGGAGGAACTGGCGCTCAAGCAGGTCAAGCGCGTGGATTTCGTGAAGGACGTGCAGCCGTTGCTGGAGTTGAACTGCGTGGCGTGTCATCGCGAAGGTCACGCGAAGGGGAAATTACGGCTGGACAACGCGAGCGACGCGTTCAAGGGCGGCGAGAGCGGGCCGGGCATCGTGCCGCGCCGGCCCAAGGCCAGTCCCGTTTACACTACCACCGTGGTGCCACCCGACGACGACGCGTTGATGCCACCCAAGAACAAGGGCGGCCCGCTGCCGAAGGAGCAGACGGATCTGCTGTCGAGTTGGATCGAACAGGGCGCGGTCTGGCCCGATGGCTTGACGCTCACGCCCAAGAAGCCTGAAGAAGCCAAAGGCCCCGACGAAATGGCAACCGTCGCGGAGATTCACAAAAAAATTCTCTCCAATCTGAAGGCGACGACCGAGGCGGCGATGCAGCCTTACACGAACACGGTGCCGGGCACGACCGTGTCCTACGCGATGCGCCCCATTCCGTCGGGTGAGTTCACGATGGGCAGCCCCGCGAGCGAAGCCGGTCGCAAACCCGACGAAGGCCCCGCGCACAAGGTCAAGCTCGACCCATTTTGGATGGGCCAATACGAAGTCACCTGGAACGAGTTCGAATTGTTCATGTACTCCGACCTGGAGAAACAGCGGACGCGCGAGGAAGATTTGCTCGCGAACAAAATCTCCGACGCCGTCGCGCGTCCGACCAAGCCGTACGTCGAGATGAGTTTCGGCATGGGCAAGGACGGTTTCCCCGCCATCAGCATGACGCATCACAGCGCCAGCAAGTATTGCCAGTGGATCAGCGCCAAGACCGGGCACTTCTACCGCCTGCCCACCGAGGCCGAGTGGGAATACGCCTGCCGCGCCGGCACCACCACGGCGTATTCCTTCGGCGACGACGCGACGAAACTTGGCGAGCACGCCTGGTACGGCAAGAACAGCGATTGGAAATACCAGAAGATCGGCCGGAAGAAACCGAACCCGTGGGGCCTTTACGACATGCACGGCAACGTCATCGAATGGTGCCTCGATCAATATGACCCGAACTTCCACACGCAATGGGCGGGCAAGGTTGCCGAGAATCCGTGGAACCCGTCAAAGAAACCCTACCCGCACGCCGCACGCGGCGGCTCGTGGGACGACGAAGAACCCGCGATGCTTCGCAGCAGCGCCCGCCGCGCGTCCGACAAGACCTGGAAGATTCAAGACCCGCAGTTGCCCAAGAGCATCTGGTATCACACGGATGCGCAGTTCCTCGGCTTCCGCCTCGTGCGTCCGCTCAAGGTGCCGCCACCGGAGGAGTTGCTGAAAATTTGGAACAACGGCGTGGAGCGGGACTGAGAAGCTCAGGCAAGACGCAACCGCGCCTGACACGGTCACGTTTGCCGGTTGACTAACCGGCCCGCGTTCTTTATCACGACCTCCAACATTCAACACCAAGTTGTCCAAACCATTTTGATCTTATGCCCCCCAAAGCCGTTGAAAAAATTGCGCCCGATTCCAAGTCTCCCGACAAAGCCGTCGAGGCCACCAAACTGAGCGCTACCCGCCAGCGCGACCTCGATGCCGCCATCTCCAGCATCACCAAAGCCTACGGCGATGGCAGCATCATGCGCCTGGGCGACGCCCGCGCGCAGACCAAGATCGAAGTCATTCCCACCGGCGCGCTGGCCATTGACCTCGCGCTCGGCGTCGGCGGCGTGCCGCGCGGCCGCGTGGTCGAAATTTTTGGCCCGGAGTCCTCCGGCAAGACGACGCTGATGCTTCACATCATCGCCAACGCGCAAAAGGGCGGCGGGCTGGCCGCGTTCATTGACGCCGAACACGCACTCGACCCCGGCTACGCGAAGAAACTCGGCGTGAACCTCGACGACCTGCTCGTCTCGCAGCCCGACAGCGGCGAAGAGGCGCTGACGATTTGCGAAACCCTCGCGCGCTCCAACGCGCTGGATGTGATCGTGATTGATTCCGTGGCCGCGCTCGTGCCCAGGGCCGAGCTTGAAGGCGAGATGGGCATGGCCACCATGGGCATGCAGGCCCGCCTCATGAGCCAGGCGCTGCGCAAACTCACCGCCCTCCTCGCCAAATCCAAGACCACCTGCATCTTCACCAACCAGCTCCGCGAAAAAGTCGGCGTCATGTTTGGCAACCCGGAGACCACGCCCGGCGGCAAGGCGCTGAAGTTCTACGCCAGCGTGCGCATTGACATCCGCCGCAAGGAGACGCTCAAGGACGCCGCCGGCAACGCCGTCGGCAACCTCGGCAAGGTGAAGATTGTGAAGAACAAAGTCGCCCCGCCGTTCGCCGAAGCCGAGTTTGAAATCATCTACAACCACGGCGTGAACAAGGAAGGCAGCATCATCGATGTGGGCCTGACTCACGGCGTCGTGGACAAAAAAGGCGCGTGGCTGCAGTTCAACGGCGAGTTAATCGGCCAGGGCAAGGAAGCCGCCCGCCAGGCACTGGTGGACAAACCGGAACTGGCGAAGAAAATCGTCGAGGCGATCATGGCCAAGCGCAACGCGCCGCCGCCGGCAGCCTAGGCCGCCAACCCGACCCAGGCATGGAGGCAACCCCGGTGCGCCCGAGTTCACCGGCCAACCTGCCGCTGGGCATACTCGGCGCGGTGCTTGGCGGCGCGCTGGGACACTTCGCCTTCCTGTGGATCGCGCGCCAGGGATTTTACGCACTGGCACTGCCCGGCGCTTTGACGGGGCTCGGTTGTGGGCTGCTGGCGAGAGGCCGGTCTTTGCCGCAAGCGGTCGGCTGTGCCGCGCTCGCGCTGGCCTGGGGTGTTTTTTCGGAGTGGCGCGCGTTCCCCTTCACGAAGGATGACCGCCTCGGCTTTTTCCTGTCGCACCTGCACGAACTCCGTCCGATGACGTGGATCATGATTCTGCTTGGCGGCGCGCTGGGCTTTCACTTCGCCCGGGAACCGATGCGTAAGGGCTTTGGATGATTCTCGGACCATGCCGGCGTTGACGTGCCGGGCGAAGCTGCTAGCTTGGCCGCGCCCTTTTTT
>JANNEF010000054.1:0-23920 GCA_031378375.1 Verrucomicrobiota bacterium
TTAACCGTCAGCCATCCCACGGGGAAGAATACTCCGTTCGTCAGTTCAACCCCCAAAGCGGGCCGGAGGCCCGCGCTCCTTTGGTGGCGGCTCCGCCGCGCTGCGCCGTCCGCGCCGCGTCCAGCGGCGCATCGCGAGCCAGCCATGGCCCGCGCCCGGATGATTCGTTCCGCCCGCTGGACGCGGGCGGGGACATCGCGGCGCGATGTCCCTACCTCACGGGCCTGTCTTCACGGGAAATTTTTTCGGTGGCATGGCTGTTGCTAGGTTGGAAGACGCGGGCCGGTCACGGTGGGACGGATGAGTAGTCCGGATATTCCCGCGGCAACAGTTGCCGACCGGCGGCGAAGATTAACAAACGTAACAAAACAAAACTGATGAGCGCCGGGTGACTCCGGCAGACGGTGAAACCAAAACACAAACCTGATAGAAAATAGTATGAGCAAAGCCAAACAAATCAAACTGGGCCTGACGTCGCTGACGCAGGAAGACAAATTGAACCTCGCGCAGACGGTGTTCACGAAGCTGACGGGCAACGCCAGTTTTCCGGCGCCCAATCCCACGCTGGCGGTGTTGAACGGCAAGCGGCAGGCGGTGGCGGACAAGAACAATGAGATCGCCGTCATGGAGGTGGACTTGAAGCTGAAGTACGAGGAGAAGAGTCTCCTGATTCAGGAGCTGGACTCGGCGCTGATCGCGGAGGCGGGTTATGTGCAGACGGCCAGCGCGGGGGATGCGGCGAAGATTCTCAGCTCGGGCTTCGAGTTCCGCGCTCCGGGCCAGCCCATCGGGCCGCTGCCGGCGCCGCAGAGTCTGCATTCCAATGCGGGCGACATGGAGGGCACGGTGGAATGTCAGTGGGACGCGGTGCGCGGGGCCAAGTCGTACATCGCGGATTGCGCGACGGACGCGAACGGGCCGTGGACGCAGTTTTACGTGGGCAGTGTGGCGCATTGCGAGGCGACGGCGCTGGTGCCGGGCAAATTGTATTGGTTCCGCGCGCGGGCGGTGGGGCCGCTGGGGGCGGGGCCATGGAGTGATCCGTCGTTCAAGCGGGCGTCGTAAGCGGCGGTCAACCGATGCCTTGCATCCTGATACGACCATGATTCTGAAAACGGACGAGAAGATTCATGTCATCCACCGGCAGCTCTACGAGGGTGATGCCCGGCGGCATTTGGGAATGGCCACGAAGCCACCAAGTCACCAGGACCAGGGAGCTGGCCGCTGTTCATCCAGCCACCAGCAACTCACCCACAACGCGAAGGAGCCAACGTCCGGCTTTGGCGCTTCGTGCCTTGGTGGCTTGGTGGCTCTACTTTTTTTCCAGTTTCAGTGCGGGCCGGGAGGTGACGGGTCAACCTTTCAAACCATGTAATTCAAAACCTCTATGAACACACAAAACATGAATGCGGTACAGCAGTCGGTGAACAGTGCGCCCGGGTCGGGGCGGTTTGCGGGGCCGGGGTTGCGGCTGGCGTCAGCGGCCCTGGCGGTCACGGGGCGCGTGGGGGATCTGGCCTCGCTCTACAACCCGTTCGCGCACGGCTGGGATCTGCACTGGCGCGCGACGCCGGGCGCGGAGTTTTACGAGGTGCAGACCAATCCCAATCCGGCCGTCGCCACGCAGTGGGCCGCCGCCGGGAACGCGGAGGGCACGCGCACGGTGTTGCTGGCCACGGCGCCGGCGCAGCGTCCGTGGGTGCGCGTGCGGGCGGTGGGCGCGGCGGGGCCGGGCGCGTGGAGTGATCCGATTCAGGTGAGCGCGCGCGTGGCGCACTGGCGGAGCGCGGCGTGACCTGCACGGTAGGGTCGGCGCGCTGCGCCGACTGCGCCGCGTCCAGCGGCGCAACGCGTACGCCGAATGGCCGGTGCTCGGATGGTTCGTTCCGCCCGCTGAACGCGGGCGGGGGCATCGCGGCGCGATGCCCCTACCTTGCGTGGCTCATCTTGAAACGTCGGACTGGTTGAGCACGCGGAATTGATGGCGCTTGAGGATCTGCTCGGCGACTTCGTTGTCTTCCATGCTCAACGCGAGGAGTGATTTGCCCTGTGGATGCGGGATGAAGGAGTAGAGGTAATTGATGTTCAACTCCGCCTCCAGCAGCGCGGACATCAGGCTGTGCAACGCGGTGGTGGCGTCCATTTCCACGACGATGACTTCGCTCTCGGTGAAAGGGAAGTGATGCTCGTGCATCAGGTCGCGCGCCCGGTCGGGGTCGTCCACGACGATGCGGATGATGGAGCTGTCGGTCGTGTCGAGCACGGTCATGGCCAGCACCTGCACGGTGTGCGTGCCCAGGAGGCGGATGAGGTCGTGCAACCGGCCCAGGCGGTTGGCGGTGAAGACGGAGAATTGTTGGACGCGACCGGGTTGCCGCGCGAGTGCCGTGTGTTCTGCCATGGGCGGAGTTAGCCAGAAGGGGCGTGGCGGCGCAGTAAAAAAGTCGCGGGGCGAGATTTTCGCAGTGCGCGGTTGACAGCTGTACGTGGGATTGGGCTAGGCTCCCATCCCATGAAAGCCATTCCATCGTTCCGCAGAATTTTAGGCATCACCCTCGTCGCGGCGGCGTTCGTGGCGCTGGTGCTCCAGGCACCCGGCGCCGAGGCTCCGCCGACCTTGGAGCAGCGCGTGGCGCAACTGGAAGCGGCAGCCAAGGCCGTGCCCGCCATCAATGCGGGGGACAACGCCTGGCTGCTGGCCAGTTCCGCGCTGGTGCTGATGATGACGGCGCCGGGGTTGATTCTGTTTTACGGCGGGCTGGTGCGGAGGAAGAACGTGCTGGCCACGATGATGCACAGCCTGGTGCTGATGGCGCTGATGTCCGTGGCGTGGATGGTCTATGGCTACAGCCTGGCGTTTGGCGAGGGGAACGCCTTTTTCGGAAACCCGTTGCAATACCTGATGCTCCGGGGCGTGGGCGGCGCGCCCAACGGCGATTACGCGGCGACGATCCCGCACCAGAGTTTCATGTTGTTCCAGATGATGTTCGCCATCATCACGCCGGCGCTCATCAGCGGCGCGGTGGCGGAGCGGATGAAGTTCAGCGCCTACGTGCTGTTCATGCTGCTGTGGGTGACGGTGGTTTACTTTCCGCTGGCGCACATGGTGTGGGGCAAGGGCGGGCTGTTCAACTGGGCGCTGGGCGGGAAGATTCCGGTGCTCGATTTCGCGGGCGGCATGGTGGTACACATCAGCTCGGGGGTGTCGGCCCTGGTGTGCGCGCTCGTGCTGGGCAAGCGCATGGGTTATCCGCGCGAGCCGATGGTGCCGCACAATGTCGTGTTGAGCCTGATCGGCACCGGGCTGTTGTGGGTGGGCTGGTTCGGCTTCAACGCGGGCAGCGCGGTGAGCGCGGGGGAACTGGCGACGGGCGCGTTCGCGGCCACGCATTTTTCGGCGGCGGGCGCGGCGTTGAGCTGGGCGGCGATGGAATGGTGGCTCAAGGGCAAGCCCAGCGTGCTGGGCGCGGCCTCCGGCATGGTGGCGGGACTGGCGACGATCACGCCGGCGTCGGGCTTCGTGACGGTGCCGGCGGCGCTGGTCATCGGCTTGACCGGCGGCGTGGTGTGTTACCTGGCGGTGACGAAGCTCAAGAGCGCGCTGGGCTATGATGATTCGCTGGACGTGTTCGGCGTGCACGGGGTGGGCAGCACGGTGGGGATGTTGTTGCTCGGTTTCGCGGCCAGCCCGGTGGCCAATCCGCTCATCGCGGCCACGTTCAAGGTGAACGGCCAGGTCGTGTCGCTGGCCGGCGGCATGGCGCAGTTTGTCAATCAGTTCAAAGGCGTGCTCTTCACCGCCGTGTTCGCGGGCGTGGCGACCTTCGTCATCCTGAAAATCGTCAAGGCGGTCACCGGTTTGCGGGTGAGCGAGGAGGAGGAGGATTCGGGCCTGGATTTGACCCAGCACGGCGAAAGCGCCTACAACGATTAAGCGAAAGGAAGCTCCATGAAAAAAATCGAAGCGATCATCAAGCCGTTCAAGTTGAACGAGGTCAAAACCGCGCTGCACGAAGCCGGCGTGCAGGGCATGACCGTCACCGAGGTCAAGGGCTTCGGGCGGCAGAAGGGGCACACGGAAATTTACCGCGGCAGCGAATACACGGTGGATTTCCTGCCCAAGGTGAAGCTGGAAATGGTGCTGCCCGACGCGCAAATCGCGGCCGCCGTCGCCGCCATCATCAAGGCCGCGCACACCGGCAAGATCGGCGACGGCAAGGTCTTCGTCTCCCCGATCGAGCAAGCCATCCGCATCCGCACCGAGGAACAGGGCGACCAGGCGGTGTGAGCCGGTTCACTCCGGTGCGCGCAGGCCGTCCACGACGCTGCGGCGGACGCTCTGCCACGCGGGCACCAGGCAACTGACCACGCCCAGCACTGCGGCCACGGCGAGGGCGCGCGCCAGGATCTGCGGCGTCACGTCGAAGTTGACGAACAGGCCGCGCGACACTTGGTAAATGTCCACCGTCCGCAGCGCGGCCCAGGCGGCTCCGCAGCCGAGCGCGCCCCCCGTCAGCGCCAGCCCGAACGACTCCGCCAGCAGCAGGCCGCCGATGTGCGCGCCACCGTAGCCGACGGTCTTGAGGATGGCGATTTCCCGCCCGCGTTCGCGCACGGCCATGCCCATCGTGCCCGCCGTCACCAGCAGCAAGGTGAAGACGATCACGGTGCAGATGGAGCCGATGAGCAGCTTGAGATTGCCGAGCAGAGACACGAAGCCGATCTGGAAGGAATGTTCCGTCTCGGTGATGGTTTCCGCGTCCGAGTTGGCAAACTCCGCGTCAATGCGCTCAATCAATCCCGGGACGGCGGCGGGATTTTCTGCGCGCACCCAGAACAGGCCGGTGATGCCCTGGTCGCCAATCAACTCGTCGAAGTATTCGTGGTGAAAGAACAGGTTCGACTCGTCCACGCCGCCGGTGAAGCTGCCGGCGATCTCCAGTTCCGCGTTGCACGGCCACATCGCGCCCAGCAGCGTGATGCGCTGGCCGACCTTCCAGCCGAACCGCTCCATCGTCTTGACGCCGACGACGCAGGCCGTGCGCTGCCGGATGAAGCGATCCCGCTGGGCCGGATCGATCCGCGCTTCCGGCATCACTTGGAACAGCGTGGCGGGGTCGCAGGCGAACTGCGGAAAGAAATTCTTCTCGTCCTGGTAGAGGCCGCCGAACCACAGCAGCCGCGTGACCGCTTGCACCCCCGGCATTCGTTCGATGCGCGGCTGGTACCGCGCGTAGAGCATGTTCGCGAGCGAGACTTTGTGGCGGACCACGAGGCGCAGCGCGGTTTCCTCGCTGGTGGCCGGGTCGGTCAACCCGCGCAGCACCACCTGCAACACCGTCAGCAGGAACAAGCTCACCGCGACGCTGAACACGGTGAGAGTGAAGCGCCGCTGGTTGCGGAGCGCGTTGCGGACGATGAAGCCGGGGAGCGTCATGACGATGGCCGCACCATACCGGAGCGGTGGCGCGAGGGCAGGCAGAAATGATCGTGTGCTTCCGTTCCGCGGCATTCCGCTGATTTGGGCTTTGGAATCGCCCCGGCGTTCTGATAGGTCTTTCGCCATCGCTGATGAAAAAGTCTTTCCACAAGAACCGGCCGGGAACGGAAGCGCCGCGCGCGGGCCGGAAAGCCGCGGCCACGGATGCCTTGCACGACAGCGAGCAGCGCCTGCGCGCCATACTGGCGACGGCGGTGGAGGGCATCATCACGATTGATGATCGTGGTTTGATCGAATCCGTCAACCCGGCGGCCGAGAAAATCTTCGGCTACGCCGCCGCTGAACTGGTTGGAAAAAATGTCTCCACGCTCATGCCGCCGCCGTTTCGCGAGCAGCACGACGGTTACATGCGGAACTATCTGCGCACCGGCCAGGCGAAGATCATCGGCATCGGCCGCGAAGTTGTGGGCCAGCGCAAGGACGGCAGCACCTTCCCCATGGACCTGTCCGTGAGCGAGGTGAAACTGGCGAACCGCCGCCTGTTCACCGGTTTCGTGCGCGATGTGACCGACCGCAAACGACTCGAGCGCGAGGTTGCCGGTGTCAGCGAGCGCGAGCAGCAGCGCATCGGGCATGACTTGCACGATGGCCTGGGTCAACACCTGGCCGGCATCGAGTTGATGAGCCAGGTGCTGGCGGAAAAGCTGGCGAAGAAATCACAGGCCGGGGCACGCCATGCCGGCGAGATCGCCGCGCATGTACGCGAGGCGATCAGCCAGACGCGCTCGCTGGCGCGCGGCCTCTCGCCGGTGGTGTTGGAGTCGGAGGGGTTGATGGCGGCGCTGCACGATCTGGCCGTCAACACCGGCCGGATGTTTCGGGTGGACTGCCGTTTCGAGTGCGAAACCGCAGTGCTCATCCATGACCACGCCGTGGCCACGCATTTGTTTCGCATCGCCCAGGAGGCCGTGTCCAACGCCATCAAGCACGGACGGGCCAGGGAGATTGTCATCCACCTCCAGCCCGCCGGGACGCGCACGCTCCTCATGGTGAAGGATCGCGGCGTGGGCCTGCCGGACCAAGTGCCTGCCCGGAAGGGGATGGGCCTGCGTATCATGCAATTTCGCGCCGGCATGATCGGCGGATCGCTCGTCGTTCAGCGCAATCCCGATGGCGGCACGTCGGTCGTTTGCTCCATCGCCAATGGCCCGACGGTTTCGAACGTCAAACCCTCATGAACGCCAGGCGGAAGTCATCCAAGCCGAAGACGCGGCTGTTCATCGTGGACGACCACCCCATGCTGCGCCAGGGACTGGCGCAACTCATCAACAACGAGCCGGACCTGATCGTTTGTGGAGAAGCCGAGGATGCCGCCCGTGCCCTCGACGCCATCAACGCGCTCAAGCCCGACCTCGCCCTGGTGGACATTTCCCTCACCGGCCGCAACGGCCTGGAACTCATCAAGGACATCCAGGCCATGCATCCGGGCCTGCCGGTGCTGGTGCTGTCCATGCACGACGAATCCCTCTACGCCGAGCGTGTGCTGCGCGCCGGCGGTCGCGGTTACATCATGAAACAGGAGGGCGGCAAGAAACTCATGCAAGCCATCCGCCTGGTCTTGAGCGGGCAGGTGTACGTGAGTGAAAAAATGTCCGCGCGCATCCTCGAGATTTTTTCCGGGCACCGCGCCCGGACCGGCACTTCGCCGATTGAACAACTGACCGACCGCGAGTTCGAGGTGTTCCAGATGATCGGCCAGGGCCGCGGCACGCGGCAAATCGCTGAGGCGCTGCACTTGAGCGTCAAGACCGTCGAAGTTCACCGGCTGCACATCAAGGACAAGCTCAGCATCGCCGACGCGCCGTCGCTCGTGCGCCACGCCGTGCGCTGGGTTGAATCCCAAGGCGCGGGCTGAACCTTCGCGGCTGTGGCCGGCGGATCCCCATAGGCGATTCCCTTACCGTGAATCAGGTCTTCACCTGATTGCCTCCCGCGCGGAAAGGAACATCCTTGCACTATGAAGATGCCAGCCATCAGTCCCGTCACGGTTGACCGCAGGGCAGCGGCGGACCCGGCCTTCAGCGTCGTGATGGTGTATGCGGATTTCGCCGCCGGTCAACGGGCGATGCAGACCTGCAAGAGTCTCATCACCCGGTTCGGGCAGGACTTCGAATTCCAGACGCACCTGTGGAAATTTGACATGCTGCGTTTCGACGATTGCCGGCAACTGGCCGCCAGCCAGGCCACCGCTGCGGACATGATCATCCTCTCGCTGGGCGAACGAAATCATCTGCCGGAAGCGACCTGGAATTGGGTCGAGGACTGGCTCCCAGAGCGCCGCGACCGTCCCGGCGCGCTGGTGGCCCTGCTGCGGAAACCCGGCGAGTCTTCCGCCGCTTCGTTGGAAATCCAGTCCGCGTTGGAGATGGCGGCCCGGCGCGGCGGTCTGACCTTCTTCGCCCACGAATTTGATCCGCCGGAACCGGATCTCGAAACGAAGCTTCATTGGCTGGACCATCGGGCCAACACCGTTTCGTCGGTGCTGGAGGAAATTCTGCACCAACCTGCGCCCGAGCCACACTGGGGCATCAACGAGTAATTGCCGCCCGCCGACTCCGCCGGGCGGGAATATCGCCGGATCCGTGCGCGACATTCTTTTTCGTGGAGAATGCGCGCTCAGGCGCGCACCTGCCCGGTGCCGTAGCCGAGCCATTTGTAAGTGGTCAACTCCTCCAGCCCCATCGGGCCGCGCGCGCCGATCTTGTCGGTGCTGATGCCGATCTCCGCGCCCATGCCGAACTCGCCGCCGTCGGTGAAGCGCGTGCTGGCGTTCCAATACACCGCCGCGCTGTCCACTTCCGCGAGGAATTGTTTCGCCCGCGCCTCGTTGCGCGTCACGATCGTGTCGCTGTGCGCGGAGCCGTAGTGGGCGATGTGTTCGATGGCCGCGTCCATGCCGTCCACGACGCGGACATTGAGGATGTAGTCGTTGTACTCGGTGAAGTAGTCGGCGTCGGTGGCGGCTTTGAGCTTTGAGTTTTGAGCTTTGAGCTTCGCCAGCGCCTCCGGGTCCGCGCGGAGTTCGACGTTCTTCGCGGTCAGGAGCGCGCCGATCCGTGGAAGGAATTCATTGGCGATGGCGCGGTCCACCAGCAGCGTCTCCATCGCGTTGCAGACAGCGGGGCGCTGGCACTTGGCGTTCATCACGATGGCTTCGGCCATCGGCAGGTCCGCGTCGCGGTCCACGAAGACATGGCAGATGCCTTTGTAATGTTTGATGACCGGCACCTTGGAGCATTCGGCGACGGCGCGAATCAGACTCTCACCGCCACGCGGCATGCACAGATCCACGTATTGCGTCAGCGAAAGCAATTCCTTGATCGCCGCGCGGTCGGTGGTGGGAAGGACCTGGATGGCGTGTTCCGGAAACTTCGGCAGGGCTGCGCGCGCCGCTGTCACCATCGTCTGCGCGATGATTTGGTTGGAGTGAATGGCTTCCTTGCCGCCGCGCAGGATGGTGGCGTTGCCGGACTTGAAACAGAGCGAAGCCGCGTCCGCCGTCACGTTGGGACGCGATTCGTAGATGATGACGACGACGCCGATGGGCGTGGAGATTTTCCGGAGCCGCAGACCGTTCGGGCGCGTGCGATCGTCGAGGACGCGGCCCACCGGGTCGGGCAAGGCCGCGACTTCCCGCAGCCCGTTCGCCATGGCGGCGATGCGTTTGTCATCGAGCTTGAGTCGGTCGAGCATGGCGGTGGAGAGGCCGGCCTGTGCGCCGGCGTCCATGTCGCGGGTGTTGGCGGTATGGATGGCGGGGGCGTGCGCTTCGAGTGCGGAGGCCATGGCCAGCAGGCAGGTGTTTTTATCGGGTGTGGTCAGTTGCGCCAGTGCCCGCGACGCGGCCCGGGCCTGGCGGGCGAGTTGCGTCATTTGCTCCGTCAAGTTCATGCGCCGAAGTTAAGCCATACCGCGCCAGTGAAAAGCGGGAATTTCCCCGCTGCCGTCAGAGCTTGCGCAACTTGAGAGAGCCGAGGTCGAACCACGCCTCGCCTTTGGTCGCGCGCAGTTCGCACACCAGCACCACCTCGGCCTCGCCGCCGGAGACGTCAAAATCGTACACCAGCAACCGCCACGGTGAGTCGCCGCCCGCCTGGTTGATGCGCGGCAGCCGCGCGCCGCTGATGCGCAGGCCCGCGCCGGCTCCGCGCTCATCCCGCACCGCCTCGACCCCGGCGGTACGCACCTGTCCCTCGAAGCGGTAGCGTCCACTCTTGAGCAGAACGCCCGCGCGCCACGACGCGGACGTGGGACGGTTCGCCCCGGCGCGAATGCGCAGCACCGCTTTGCCCGCGTCAACCTTTCCTTGTTCCAACGCTGCCGTCCCCGCCGGGTCGAGGACGTGCCAACCGCCCGGCGACGCGGTGCCTTGCGCGTCGAACGCCAGCGGTTGAGGCTCCGGCACGTTCAACTGCCGCGCGATCCCCGCTGCGCGCGCGACGATCTGGTTCTTCAAATTGCTTACCGCATTCGCGTGGTCCCGCGCCGTGTCCTGGCTGAACTCCGCAAACGCCGGGCGCAGGCGCGCGTGCAGTTCGTTCACACGGTTCGTCAGCGCGTCCACCCGGAAAACGTTCGTCAACAATTGGCTCACCTTCTCGCGATAGCGCCGCCGCCCTTCGGGAATCTGCACCAAGGCCCGCGCCACCAATCCTTCCATGCCCGGCATGATGGATCCCTCCGGCTCCCAGAACATCTGGTCCATGCCGTGCGGAAAGAACGTGATCTTCCCCGTGGCCGGGTCGTGATAGACCTTGTAGTTGTTGCGCTTCATCGGGTAGCCGTCCCAGTCCCACATCATCACGTCCAGCGCGATGAACGAGAGGAATTGATCGAGGTTCAGCAATTTCTCCAACCCCGCCAGCCGCTTCGCCGGGTCCGGTTCTTGCGCGGCGGTGGCCAGCGCCTTCAAATCCGCGTGGTTCGCGGTGGTCTCCCCGGTGGTGAGTTGGAGCGGCTCCGTGATGTCCCGCAGGAAACCGCCGTCGTAGAGATTGCCGTTGGGATTCTTGAAGTGCCGCTTGAGGAAGTTTTTGTTAAAACCTTCCTTCAGCACATAGATCCCAAGGTCGCGCCCGTTAAGGATGACCCGCGCGTGGGTCGTGCGCGCGGCGGGCACGCCGGCGGCGCCGAACATTTCGCCGCACAACAGTTCGGTGAGGTAGCTGGGATCCTGGACGGAATTGTTCAGGTGAATTTTGTCCAGCCCGTGGAATTTCTGGCCGTCCTTGAACTTGTCGAAATTGAGCGTGAGCGCCGGTCGGTCGTTCAGATCGCGGAAGCTGCCGGCGGCGCCCTTCAAGTGGACACCCACCTCGCCGAACACCTGGTCATCCGCCGTGACGGTGGCGCGGGCGTAGGCGCGGTTGTTGCGCTTGAGCGCGGCGAGGTTGGTGCCGGTGATTTCGATTTTGAAACGTGTGAGCGCAGACCGCTGGAAGAATTGATCGCTGACGTGGGTTTTGCCTGGCAGGGCCTTGGGAGCCGCCGCGCACCACCCCGCCGCCAGTCCGATGAAACCGCCGCACACAATTCGCCGCCAAAACATCGCGCTCATCATCGAATACGAGTATAAAGACACCGACGCGGCGGCGGAAAGCATTTCCGCCACGGCATGGCCGATCTTGGCCGGGTGCCGGGCTGTCATCGGCGAGTGCGGTCTTCCGATTCGCCAGAATAATAGTTTCCGCGAAAAAGGTGATTGCATTTGCCCGTCGTGACCGGCACCTTCTGGGCCGGTTCGGGGCGTAGCGTAGCCTGGTAGCGCGCTTGTTTCGGGTACAAGAGGTCGTGAGTTCGAATCTCACCGCCCCGACCATCTCTCTAACTCCGCGAACACGGGCGTAACTGAAGGTTCAGGCTGCGGCCAAGACGTCGGCGACGGCATCCACTCTATCACTGGCTCCACGAGCACCCTCACTCACTGCACCATCGTGACGAACCTGACCAACATCGTTATCGGGAACCCCGCCACACTCACGACCAACGCCTACGGCCCCGGCCTCACGCTGATTTCCAGCGGCACCACCCTTGATCGTGACCGACACGAACATCACGGGTCAGGCGCAGATGTTCTGCCAGCTCAAGATCGTGCTGACGCCTTGAGCCGCTTCCAGTTCGTGTCAATTGGTGAAATTCGTGTCTGCCATTCGCGCGGGCACCTCCGCAGCGGACGCCCCTGATCGTCCCAAAAAATCGCGCGAAAGTTGCAAGCCGGCGGATTTCGATCCCAAACGCATCCATGTCCAGATGGAACAGCGCGCGAAACATCGCTGGCCGCCTATTTCTCCGGCCCGACCATCGCGGCGATGGTGGCGAGCGCGTTTCCCTCGAGCCGGTTGTTCACGAAGATGAGGGTCTTTCGTCTGGGCGTCTTCATCCCTTCGCTGATCAACGCGCGTCCGGCCTGACGCGCTTCGTCGTTCACTTCCTTCGTCTCGTCGTAGGGCGAGAACTCTTTCACCGCGTCCTCGTATTTGCGACCGGGCTTGAGCAGGAAGCGGGCGGCGACAAGTTCAGGATTCGGGCAACTGCCGGGCAGCGCCCGTTGTTCACTGACGCTCGGCATGGCCTCCCACGAATTGAAGACATGGCTCACACCGTGGCGCGCGAGACAGGCGAAGTATTCCGGGGCCAGCCAGTGCTGGTTCCGCAGCTCGACCGCGTACGGCCAGTCCTTCGGCAGTCGGCCGAGAAACCTGTCGAGGTCCGCCACGAAATCCCGCCCGTGTTCGTAGTCGCCCGGATGGAAGCGCGAGAACTCAAACATCAGGACGCCGACTTTTGCTCGAATGAATTCGCACGGTTTGAGGAACGCGGTGGTGAACAAGTCAGCGTTGAGGAAATCGCGGTTCGGCTGGCCCGCCTTCGCGCCGAAGCGTTCAAGGTTGGGAAACTTCCTCGTGGTGATTTCGTCCGTGACCTTGAAGCCAAAGCGGAAATCTTCGGGCACCTGGTCGCCCAACCCTTCCAAATACTCGCGGCGGGGAAACGAATAGTAAGCCGCATCCACGCACACCGTCTTGAAGACCTCCGCGTATTCGGCGAGACAGAGCCGTTCAAAGCGGGTCACCGCAAACTTGCCCCGGTAAACATACCGCGCCTCGTCGTAGAGCGTCCCGCGCCAGCCCACGTACTTCCAGGAGGACGTGCCGATGAGCGCGCCGCCGGCCGCGAGTTGCCCGGCTCGGTGCCGCAAGGCTTCCCGGTCAAAGTTCATGCAGTTCGGGGATGGTCATGGATACGCGTCAACGGCTCGCAGCCGTGTTTCCTGGCGAGCGCCTGCCAGTGCAGATCGAAGGCGCCCGTGAGGCCGGACTGGCAAGAGCTCTCGCCGCACCCGTGCTGGTGAACGATGACGCCCCGCACGGTTCTCACTCCGGCCGGAATCCAGATCGTGTAGTTCGCCGGAAAGAGCAGTTCCCCGGCCTTGGTGGAAGCCTCGTAGCGCACCCGGTCATAGGGCGGCTCCGCCGGAGGAAAGACATTGTATGGCGCTTGCTGACCAAAAAGCGGGCTAGCGAAAGCGAGAAACAAGATGGTGAGACGGCGCATGATGCCGCTGATTCTGCTAACGCCGTCGGGAAGTTGCAAGCGAGCGCACCACCAGCGGCTCACACCGCGTCGAGCACATCCTCGATGGCGAGCTTGAGCTGGTCCAGCAGCACAGGTGCGACATTCTTCACCTCGGCGTGCCCGGCGTCGCTCAACTCGGGCGCGATTTCGTGCAATGGCAGCATTTTCATTGTCCCGGCAGCGTCGGCGGGATAGCGTCACAGCGTGACCACTGCAAACCCGCGATTCCTTTTCCGCCATGAAAAACGCCATTAACCGCCGCCGTTTCCTCTCCCAATCCGCCACTGCCGGAGCCGGACTTCTGATCCTCCGCAACAGCAAGCTGGCCTTTGCCTACGAGGCCAACAGCAAATTGAACATTGCCGGCATCGGTGTCGGTGGCCAGGGCCGGGGCAGTCTCGATGCGTTTGCGCGCATGGGCAACAATCTGGTCGCGCTCTGCGACGTGGATGCCAAGCGGGCGGGTGACATCTACGAGAAGCATCCGGCGGCGAAGCGCTACCAGGATTTCCGCCAGATGTTCGATCAGATGGAAAAGCAGATTGATGCGGTGCTGGTCGCGACACCGGACCACACGCACGCCGTCTCCGCGGTGGCGGCCATGAAACTCGGCAAGCACGTCTATTGTGAAAAGCCGCTCACGCGCACCGTACACGAGGCGCGGGTCATGCGGGAAACCGCCGCGCAACACAAGGTGGTCACGCAGATGGGCAACCAGGGTTCCGCCGAGCGGCGCCTCCGCCGCGCCGTCGAACTGGTCTGGGGCGGTGTCATCGGCGAGATCCGCGAGGCGCACGTCTGGTTCGATGGCGGCAACGGCCCGATGAAGTGTCCCACCGAGACACCGCCGGTTCCGGAAGGATTGAACTGGGACCTGTGGCTGGGCCCGGCCGAGAGCCGTCCTTACAGCCCCGTTTACGTGCCTGCGGCTTGGCGCTCCTGGCGCGCGTTTGGCAGCGGTATCGTCGGGGATTTTGCCTGCCACACCGCCAACATCATGTTCCGGGCGTTGCATCTGGAACAGCTCTGGCAGAAGTCGCTGAATCCCGGTGCCAGCAAGGTGGTCATCCGGCTCCAGGCCTGGCCTTCCGAAGTCGATCTGGAAGGTTATCCCAAATCATTGAAGGTGGTGATGGACCTGCCCGCGCGCGGCGCCTTGCCGCCGGTGAAATTGACGTGGTATGCGAAGGAAAAACCGCCGGAGGATCTGCTGCTCGGCTACAAACGGGGCGGCTGGGGCGATTTGCTGGTGGGGTCGAAAGGGTCCATCTATTCCGAGAACCCATGGAATGCCAACTACGTGCTGCTGCCCGAGAAACAGTTTGAAGACTTCAAAGGCGGGCCGCCGGAGTCCCTGCCGCGCGTCCAGAGTCACCAATGGGAATGGATCGAAGCGTGCAAAGGCAACGGGAAGACCTTCTCGGGTTTCGACCTGGGCGGCCCGCTCACGGAACTGGCCCAACTCGCCAACCTGGCGACGTTGGTGGAAGGCCCGATTGAGTACGACACGCTCAGCGGCAAAATCTTGAATTCAAAGCCTGCCAGCCATCTGCTTCATCGGGAATACCGCAAGGGCTGGTCGCTCTGACCGGCTCGAATAGCTTGCCCGCAGACCGCCAAGTCCGGGGACCCGGACCAAAGGGCCACCCCTTCGATGATGGTTCTGGGGGGTGAAAGCAACGGGCTGTGCCAGCGCGGAGGCATCCAGTGATGAGTGAGCACCCGGACCCCGGACGCTCGCTTGAGTGCAGCGGGCACGCGCCGCCGCCGCGCGGAAAATATGGCTCGCAAACCGGGGGCGGTTGGTTTACCAATGCAACATCACGTTTCAGGGGCAACCGGCGTTGGGTATTGAAACGGAGGGAATGATGGCGCGAACACATTTTAAGAGTTGAGTTGTGAAAGTAGAACGAAACACATCTGGCATTTCAAGCTCCGCCCACTTGCAGGTTTCATGTGGCGGTTCGTGCCTCCTATTCTCTCTGACGGTGACTTTGGCGTGCCTGGCGACTGGCGTTCAGGCGGCTATCCCACTCGGAGTCACAGAAACTTTTGCTGCCTTGCCGGTAGAGACTGATTGGTCCACTAGGTCCGAGTCAGGGTTCCCTTTTTCCTTTATGTTCGTTACGGAGTTTGATTTCGCCGTGAAATTGAATACAGCGGCAAGCATCAGTTTGCCGCTGATGACCGATACGGGAGCCAACCCAGGCACCTTCGCGACCGCGCGATGGAACCAATCCGGCCAGTTTCTTCAAACACGACCTAGTGGCAACGCCTGCACCTTGCTGATGGCGACCTTAAACAACACTGCCGGCTCGAATGTGTCTCAATTAGCCGTTTCCTACGACTTTGCCTCTATCGGCTTTGCCGGTGAAGATGCGGAACTGGCCGGACACCGGGTCTATTTCAGCATCTCCGGGAATGCTGGAAGCTGGACGTTGGTTCCGGAACTGACGCGCAGCAACACGGGCATGGCGAATGTGATCCTGGACGTGGGCGCATGGCCGGCTGGCAGCAACTTGTATCTCCTGTTTGCCGACGACAATGGTAACATGGGGTCGGACGGCGCGTTCACGATTGACAACTTCCTAGCCGCTATTTCTTCGCCCATCGCCATCGGCATCACCACGAATCCGCCGGCCAACACGAACGTGGTGCAGGGGCACCCGGTTACGTTCTGCGTCGAGGTCATTGGCCCCAGTCCGCGATACCAGTGGAGCAAGGCCGGTTCGGGTTCCATCGCGGGCGCCACCAGCAGTTGCCTGACGATCACCAACGCACAGTTCCCGAACGACACCGGTGACTACTTCTGCACCATCACCAACACCTTAAACTCCGCGACCAGCAGCAGCACCCATCTGAACGTGATTCAGGACACCAATGGGCCGTACATCATGAGCGCAGAAATTGATTTGAGCGATACCAATTTGGTAGTCGAGTTCAACGAGGCTGTGGATCCTGGCGTAGCGACGGATCCGTTCAACTGGACTTTGGGAGTAATCGGGGGTGACGGTCTGATAATCGAAGGCCCAGGTGTGCTCGACAGCCCGACCACGCTCCGGTTCAAGACCATGCCCGTCACGCCGGGTATCAGTTACCATCTGGATGGTTTATCCATCATCGACTTATTCGGGAATACCATGAACGAGCCGACGAACAGGATTCCGGTCAAGGTTCTGTTCGGCTTCAAGAACGGCCGGTATGGCTATGCCGGCACACGCGATACACACATTCAGGCCACTACCCCGGACGAAACGAACGCGACCAGTTTGTTTGTCTTGGTGGATGAATCGGCCCCGGTCAGCCACGGCCTGCTCCGCTTCAATGACATCTTCGGCACTGGCTCGAACCGCATTCCCCTCGGCTCCCAGATTATCTCAGCCAGACTGCAGTTCTTGACGAGGAATGAAGGCGACTCTCCACGATTCTATCGCATGCTGGTTGACTGGGATGACACGAAGGTCACTTGGAATTCCATGGTTAACGGCATTGACACAAATGGTGTGGAAGCGACCACCACCGCCGATGCGATCATGATTCCCCGCCCGACCCTCGTGGGCGAAACCCGGTTCGTGGACGTGACGGCCTCGGTGCAGGCGTGGGCGGACAACGCTCCCAATTATGGCTGGGCCATTCTCCCCGGCGGCGACAACGGCTATCAGTTCGCCTCTTCTGAGAACCCGGACCCGATCATCCGGCCCTGCCTGATCATTGATCTCAGCGCACCGGTCATCACTTCTCAGCCGCAAGGTCTGACGGTCATAGCCGGGACGAATGTGGCGTTCACCGTTGGTGTCGCGGGCAGTTTTCCGTTGAGTTACCAATGGCGGCTGAACGGGAATGACATCGCTGGTGCTACGAGTCCAACTCTGACCTTCAGCAACGTCCAACCGGTCAACGTGGGTGCTTACTCCGTTGTGGTAGGCAACTCGTTTGGGTCGGTGACAAGCACCATCGTTGCGCTAACAGTTCGTTATTCACTTACGCTGAGTACGAATGGCGTGGGGACCGTCACCCCCGATCCGGCTTTGTTCAACAACTACCTCCCCAATTTCGTGGTTACGTTGACGGCGGTTCCCGGTTCAGGTAATCAATTCGACAAGTGGTCGGGAGGCATCCAGAGCACCAACAACCCGCTGACTCTGGTGATGGACGGGAACAAGAACATCACGGCCAATTTTGCGAGCAGCGTATTAAACGTCGGAATCCAAGGGCAAGGATCCGTCAGCCGAACGCCGGAAGCACCACTCTACAGTTCCGGCGAGCAGGTAACGTTGACGGCCACGGCGGGAGGTGGGCACGCCTTCACGCGCTGGAGCGATGGCGTCACGGCCAATCCGCGCGTCATCACGATTGGCTTGAGCAACAGCTACACCGCCATCTTCACGCCCACGACGCCGCTGGAAACACTGACCTTTGGCAACGTCTCGCGCACGGCCCCCATCGGAATGCCGGCGGTTTTTGTGGACGGAGAGTTCGTCGTGACCGGGGCCGTGACGCGCCTTGCCAGTACCGAAATCGCCATGCTCACCACCTTCCCCAATGGCACGCTGCTGTTCACCTTGGACGGGACGACGCCTTCGTTTAGTTCACGGCTTTATTACGGCCCGTTCACCCTGCGCCGGTCGTTCACGATCCGGGCGATTGCCTACGACGCTTTCTTCACGCAGTCGTGGGAGGCTGATCCGGTGGAGGTCATCGTTCAACCCACCTATTCCTTGAACGCGGCCACCGCGGGCGGAGGCAGCGTGTCCGTGTCGCCGACGAACAGCCCTTATCTCAGCAACACCATGGCGACGGTCACAGCCACGCCCGCCGCCGGCTGGACTTTTCTCCAGTGGCTCGGTGATGCCACGGGCGCGAACCCTTCCGCCCCGGTCCCGATGACGCGGGACAAGTGCGTGCAAGCCGTCTTCGGCACGACGTTGAGCAACTCGGTGACGGGGAGCGGTTCGATCCTGACGAGTCCCGTTGCGACGTTTTATCCGTATGGGACCGTGGTGAATCTCACGGCGATTCCGCAGCCGGGAAATTATTTCGCGCTCTGGGGCAACTCCGCCAGCGGCAGCGTTAACCCGCTGGCCTTCGTCGTAACCAACGCCAATCCCATCGTCTCCCTGCTGTTCGCGCCGTTGAGCGCGGGGCAACACGCGTTGACGGTCATCGCGAATGGAAACGGGAAAGTGACGCCCAGTCCGCGCGCCAATCGTTACAACAGCGGGCAAGCCGTCACGCTCACGGCGATGCCGGAGGCGGGGCAATCCTTCCTGGGATGGAGCACCGACGCGGGCGGAACGCAAAACCCGCTCACGGTGACCGTGACGCAAAGCAAAGTCATCACCGCGAACTTCACCAAACGACCGGGGCTGGCCGTGGTGCAATGTCTGGGCGAGTTGAACGAGGGCCACCTTGAATGGACGCTCACCAGCACACTGGGGGAGCGATACGGCATCGAAGCATCGCCGGACCTGAACGCCTGGACGCCGCTGTTCACGCTGACCAATCGCTTCGGCACGACGCAATTCGCGGACCCGTCCGACACGAACCGGACACAACGGTTTTACCGGGCGGTGCAGGTGCCGTGAACGGCCCGACGGGCGGGCGCGGCGCCCGGCAAGCGGCGGATGGCGGTCCTCAAACGTTCCAGCCCTTGCGATGGGGGCGCTTCACCCAGGCATTCAGTTCAGGCAGGTTGGTCACCTTCATGTTGGGACCGTCCCACATAACTTTCTTACCCAGTCCCGCCTTCATGGCGAGGTTGCCGAGGATGGCGAACTCGGTCAGGCGGGTGCCGTAGTCGAAGGGGACGGCGGTCTCGGTCTTGCCCGCGCGCACGGCGTCGAGGAAGTCACTGAAGATGTTCTTGGGCCGGGGCAATGTCTTGGCCGGGGCGGGCGTCTCTTTCATTTTGGCGTAGGGAACGATGTGCATTTTGTCGCCGTAGGTGCCGGTGAAAATCACGCCCTTCTCGCCCACGTAAAGCGTGCCGCTGTCGCCGGCATCCAGTTCCTCATCGGGAAATTGCTTCCGCAGGTCGAGCAGTAGCGGAGGGAGATTGCGGTCGTCGCCTTTGACCGCGCGCAGGTTTCCCGTCGGCTTGCCGGTCGTCTTTTCGTTCAGGCCCTCGTACCAGTAAGCCTTGAGCGCGGGCATGTCACCGCGCGCCGGCACGTCCCAGCGCACGCGGGTACCCATCGGGTAACGCTCGTCGCTGCCGCCGCGCAGTTGCTCGACCTCGATGCTGGTGGGGTGCTCGATTTTCAGCGCCCAGTAAACGCCGTCGAGGACATGGCAGCCCATGTTGCCGATGGAGCCGTTGCCGAAGTCATACCAGCCGTGCCAGGAATGCGGATGCAGGTCGCCGTGGAAATCGCGGTACGGCGCCGGCCCGATCCATTCGTCCCAGTGCATCCCGGCGGGGACGGGTTGTTTCGGCGGACGCGGGCCTTCGCCACCGTTGGCGCGATTGGTCCAGCTATGGGTTTCGGTGACTTTGCCGATGACGCCGGCCCAGATGTATTCGCACAACTTGCGGTAGCCGTCTTCGCAATGACCCTGGTTGCCCATCTGCGTGGCGACCTTGGTCTTCGCCGCCAGGGCGCGCAGGGCGCGGGCTTCGCCGATGTCGTGGCAAACGGGCTTTTCGCAATAGACATTCTTGCCGAGTTGCATGGCGATCAGGGCGGGCAGGGCGTGCTGATGGTTCGGCGAGGCGATGAACACGGCGTCGATCTCCTTGCCGACTTGGTCGAACATCTTCCGGTAATCGGTGAACACCTGAAGTTTGTCCGGGTCGCCACCTTTGCCCTGAAGCCATTTCTTCACCACCGCAGGGCGGTTGTCATCCACCTCCACCAACCCGACGAGGTGTTCGCTGGCGGCACTGGCCAGGTGCGACATCCCGCGTCCGCCACAGCCAATCTGGACGAAGCGAACCTTGTCGCCGGCATTGGCCGCGTTGAGGATGTTGAAAGGGGCGGTGGCAAACATCCCGGTGGCGAGCGCCGACTGTTTGACGAATGAGCGACGGGTCAGATTGTTTTTCATAGGGCGGTTCGGTGGTTGATGGGCAATGTCATACGTCAGGGCGGCGCAGTCGCGCCAGCACAAACTGCGACGAAGTTCGGTGTTGCGGTGAAGATTCTTCGCGCGAGTTGAGGATTTTGCGGGAAGTTGGTTCGAGGTTTGCTGAGTAAACTTTCGTTATGAAACAACACATTTTGGTAGTGGATGACGAGGTGCAAATCCGGGATTTGCTGTCGATCTATTTGTCCCGGCAAGGTTACAAGGTGTCAACAGCGGCCACCTCAGGGGAGACCTTGCAGATCGTGGAGCACACGCCAGTGGATGCGGTGGTGCTGGACATCGGACTGGCGGAGGAAGACGGCTTGAAGGTGCTGGGAAAGTTGAAGGGCGAGCACCCCGGGTTGCATGTGATCATGCTTACGGGCATGGGTTTTGTGGACGACTTGCTTCAGGAAGCCCACCAACTGGGGGCCGATGGCTACGTGAGCAAGGTGCTGCCCTTGGATGAGTTGTTGGTAGCCATCCAGCGCACTCTGCGCCCGCAGGCGGCCGAGTTACAGTGTTGAAACTCCGGTCCTCCGAGAGCGGGAAAGACGTCTCCTTGGGCAAGTCACGGACGGGCCTAAAGAGGATCGCGCGAACGGAATATCTGCCCCGGCGGCTGGGACGTTCGTTCGGCTGAACTGGTGTCAGGCGGGTTGTGGTTGCGTTTCTAGGAATCCGCGCAAATGCCGCAGGCGCGTCGGGTGGCGCATCTTGCGCAATGCTTTGGCTTCAATTTGTCGGATGCGTTCGCGCGTGACTCGGAATTGTTTGCCCACTTCTTCGAGCGTGCGCGCGTAGCCGTCGCCCAGACCGAAACGCAGTTCCAAAACTTTCCGCTCGCGTTCGGTCAAACTTGTGAGCACATCGCCCAATTTGTCCTTGAGGAGGCTGAAGCTGGTCATGTCTGAAGGGCTTTCCGCCCCCTTGTCCTCGATGAAGTCGCCGAAATTGGTGTCATCGCTGTCGCCGACGGGTGATTGGAGTGAGATGGGCTGCTGCGCCATCTTCAACACGGCGCGCACGCGTTCGTCGGGCATCTGCATTTCGTCGGCGATTTCCTCCGGGGTGGCCTCGCGACCGAAATCCTGGATCAATTGCTTTTGCACGCGCATCAGCTTGTTGATCGTTTCGATCATGTGGACCGGGATGCGGATGGTGCGGGCCTGATCGGCGATGGCGCGTGTAATCGCCTGGCGAATCCACCAGGTGGCGTAGGTGGAGAACTTGTAGCCGCGGCGATATTCAAACTTTTCGACGGCTTTCATCAAGCCCATGTTGCCTTCCTGGATGAGATCGAGGAAGGAGAGACCGCGGTTGGTGTATTTTTTGGCGATCGAGATCACAAGGCGCAGGTTGGCTTCGACCATCTCGGTCTTGGCCTGCAGCGCCCTGCCGGCGAAGTGCTTCAATTGGGTGTACGCGTTGAGGTATTCGGCGTAGGGCATCCGCACGAATTCCTCCAAGGCCTTAATCTTCCTTTCTTCGGAGAGGATGATGACTTGTTGCTGGGCGGATTTGCGCTGGTCTTCGCACTCGTGGATGCTGCGCAGGCTTAATTGAATCTTGTCGTGGATGTTTTCCGCGACCAGCGCCATTTCTTCGATGACACGCTGCTTGAAATAAAACTTGGCGAAAGTGTCTTGAAGCTTCTTGTCGACCTTCTTGAAGTTCTGATTTGCCTTGTCTTGTATGGCCTTGGCCGTGCTCGCCTGCCACTCCGAGTATTTGTCGTCCACGCTCTGGTCCAGCGCTCGAACCAGCTTGACGAGTTTGCGGAGATCCTTCAAGTGGCTTTCCCGGCCTTCGGTTTTCTTATCCACGATGACCCGGTCAAATCGTTCCTTGGGTGGTTCGGAAATCAGTTTTTCTGCCAACGCGATGTGTTCTTTGCCCGCAAAGCCGAACCCGTAAATGATGCGCTTCAGCTCGTTCTCCGCCGTTTCGATGCGCTTGGAAATCTCGACTTCTTGTTCGCGCGTGAGCAACGGGACCTGGCCCATCTGCTTCAGATACATGCGAACCGGGTCGTCCAGGATGTCGAGGCGGTTCTTGTCCTCGTCCTCCTCCGGTTCCGGTTGCTTCACGCGATCCACTTCGGCTTGATCCACGATTTCCACTTCGAAATTGCGAAGCTTGATGTAGATCTCGTCCAAATCCTCCGGCGTGACGATGCTGTTGGGCAGGGCGTCGTTGATGTCGTTGTAAGTGAGGTAGCCCTGCTCCTGCGCCAGGCGGAGCAGTTCCCGCACTTTCTCGGTCAACTCTACTCCTGACTGGCTCTTGATGGTGCCGATGGCCTGTTGCGCCTGGTTCAACTGATTCGGATTCCCGCCCGCTGCCGTTGCGGAGCGCCCTTTGCCGGCAGAATCCTGGCCCGCATGGTCCGCGCCCGCCGCTCCCTTTGTGCCGGCGCGGCGACCGCGAGCGGTCTCGTGGGTCTGGTTTTGAGTCTCCGTTGTGGCGGCAGACTTTTTAACCTTTGTTTTAACCATAGATGTTGCGTGAAATCGAAACGAGCGAATTGGCCGTGAAATATGGTAATAGTGTGCAGCAGAGTCAAGCGGTGAACAAATTCTTTTTTCGCAGCGCACCCGGTGCGCGACAAATTTCCACCACATGCTTGCCAGTGCGCCATTTCAATGCTGTCCTGATCGCCGATGCCGCTTTGTCTGTTACCCAACTCACGCTCTCGCGCATGAACAGATTCGCGCTGGAACTGCCACTGGACTTTGGTGAACCCGCCCGCGTCAAACGACCTGTGCCGCTGGCCGAAGAGTTGTCGGGCTTCCGAGAATTCGGCCAGGTCACCCGCCAGCTTGTCACGACCGCACGCACCCAGGACGGGGAACCGCTCGCCGTGCCGGCCTATGTGAACGAGTTTTGGACCGCCCGGCAGCGGCAGGCCAGCCGGCTCCACGAAATTTCCTACCGCGCGTGCTTCAAGCCGCAGTTGCCGCGCTTCTTCATCGAGCGGCTGACCAATCCGGGCGACCGCGTTTACGATCCGTTCATGGGGCGGGGCACCACTCCCATCGAGGCCGCACTGCTTGGGCGCGTGCCCGTTGGTTGTGATGTGAACCCGCTCAGTCTCACGCTGGTTGGCCCGCGCCTGCGTCCTCCCACGCTTGACCAGATCGCCACGCGTCTGGCGCGAATTCCACTCACGGACCACGACGAATGGCCGGAAGATTTGCTGGTTTTTTACCATCCGGACACGCTTAAACAAATCTGCGCGCTCAAGAAGTATCTGTTGCGCCGGCGGGAGGAAAAAACCTTCGACGCGGTGGATAATTGGATTGCCCTGGTCGCGCTCAACCGCCTCACCGGTCATTCCGCTGGATTCTTCTCCGTGTACACGATGCCACCGAACCAGGCGGTGTCGGTGAAGTCGCAGCGCAAGATCAACGAGCGCCGCAACCAGATTCCGCCACCACGCGACGTCACCAGGATCATCCTGAAAAAATCGCGCATCCTGCTTTCGGATTGCACTGCCGCGGTGCGGCAAACGCTTTCCAAAGTTGCGGCAGACGCGCTGTTGCTCACCGGGGCGTCGCACCAGACGCCGCAGATTCCGTCCGGATCCATCCAACTCGTTGTCACCTCGCCGCCGTTCCTCGACGTGGTGCAGTATGACGCCGACAATTGGTTGCGCGGTTGGTTTCTGGGAATTGACGCCAAGGCCGTCCACATCACCATGCTCAAGAAACTCGAGCAATGGCAGGAAGCCATGAGCGCTGTTTTCAAGGAACTCCACCGCGTGCTCAAACCGGGCGG
>JANNEF010000057.1:0-2762 GCA_031378375.1 Verrucomicrobiota bacterium
ACCGCTGGGAAAAATCCCGTGCCCTCCGCATCCCGAGCGTGACTTTCGCTAGCGCCGGCTGGGACACCCGCCCGCGCAACGAACGCCCGCCGCCGTGGATCAAAGAGATAGTCACGAAACCGGAACCGGACAAGACACCGCCCGCGCAGCAGAAGCCGCTCATTGATTCCGTCACCGCCACGCCCGATGAACTCGCCGCGCATATCCGCGAGGCGCTCGAATGGACCAAAGCCAACCGCGACCTCAATCCCGCCAACGCCGTCATCATCTACGGCTGGAACGAGCACGACGAAGGCGGCTGGCTCCTGCCGACCCTCGGCACCGATGGGAAGCCGAACGAAGAGCGCATCAACGCTCTGGGGAAAGTTTTGCGTCTCAAATAAAATGAAACACCTGCTCACACTCATCGCAGCCCTGCTGCTAATTCCATCGGCCGCCCGCTGTGCCGATGCCGACACCAAGACCTTGCGCGTCTTCATCTTCGCGGGGCAGTCGAACATGGAGGGGGCGGATTCAAAGGTGAAGGACATCCAACGCTTCCCACCGTTTGCCGGATTGGACAGCCCTCAGGACAAGGTCTTGTTCGCTCACAACATCGGACGTGAAACGAAGCGGACCTCTGATGGTTGGGTCGCTTTGCAGCCGGTGGGCACGATGGTCGGGCCGGAACTCAGCTTTGCCAGACGAGTGTCGCAGAACATTGAAGCCCCCATCGCCATCATCAAGTGCGCTGCCGGCGGCACGACTTTGGGCGGCGATTGGAATCCCGACGACCCCAGCGGTTTCAAGCTCTACCCGCTGGCCTTGCGGTTGGTGCAATCGTCCCTCGCCGAACTGGACCGGAGGAAGGTGGCTTACCGGATCGAAGGCTTCATGTGGCATCAGGGCGAGAACGATATGTTCAGCAAGGAGTTCAAGCCGGCCTACGGCAAGAACTTGAAGAACTTCCTAGCAAGCTGGCGTCGTGATCTCAAGACGCCCGGCCTGAAATTCTACCTCGGGGAGCTTTGCACCAAGACGATTTGGGGCATGGACAACCGTGAGCCGATGTATGCGATCCGGGCGGGCCAGAAAACTGTCACCGACTCCGATCCGCTGGCGGAATACATCCCCACTTCGCACGTCGGAGTGGAAATTGGCGGGGGTGCGGGATTGCATTATCACTACGGAACTCTGGGCCAACTGGAGCACGGCGTGAACTACGCGGACGCCTATCTGCGAACGATTGGAAAGAAGCCAGCCAGCGACCGCCCGCTCAAGGTCTGGCCGTATGCGAAGGGAAGCCCGGTCAAGCTCTTCATCCTCGCCGGACATCGCAACATGGAAGGTGAGCGTGCCTTCACTCAGGAACTCAAAACGCTGCCGGGCCAAGAGGCGCTGGCGGACGACAATGGCAAGGTCGCTTTCAAATACAGCCTCGGTGGCGGCTACAAAACCTCGCATGGCTGGGAGCCACTCGGCCCTGCCGGCTATTACGATACCTTCGGCCCCGAACTCAGCTTCGGCAGGACGCTGCAAGGCAAAGTGCCCGGCAACATTGCCATCGCCAAATTCACGCACAGCGGTTCGCAGATGAACGACTGGACGCCGCAGGGCACGGCAGCGAAAGACCGCAACCTCTACCCGCAGTTCATCGCCTTCGTCCAGGAATCGATCCGGGAACTCGAAGCCAAAGGTCATCCGGTGGAGCTGGCCGGCATCGTCTATCATGTCGGCGAGAACGACATGGCCTTTGGGCCTTACCGGAGCAACGCGGCGAAGTGGTTGCAATCCACGGTCGCCAAAAGCCGCGAGGACCTTGCGCTTCCGGCGCTGAAATGGTTCGTCAGCCAGCAACCGCCCACCGACGAGAAGGGGCTTAACCGCATTGATGTCACCGCGAATCTGGCCGCCCTCGCCGCCGCAGACCCTGCCTTCATTCACCTCAAAGCATTCAATCTTCCGCCGCAGCAAGAGAAGCTGGTCATCACCACGGCGGGCATTGTCCGCTTGGGGGAATTGCTGGCCGAGGGCTACCTCGACAGCAAGTAGCTGACGCCATGAAGACAAAACTCCACCGCGCCATCACTCCGCTGCTTTTTGCGCTCTGCGCAATCCTCTCCGCCAGCGCGGCGGAGAAGCCCAACGTCCTCATCATCGTCAGCGACGACCAGGGTTATGCCGATGTCGGATTCCAAGGCAGCAAGCAGGCGGTGACGCCGCATCTCGATGCGCTCGCGAAGTCCGGTGTGCGCTGCACCAGCGGCTACGTGACGTATCCCGTCTGCTCGCCGTCGCGCGCAGGGTTGATGACGGGGCGGCATCAATCGCGGTTCGGGCATGAGAACAATCCGGTCTATGACCCGATCGACGCGAACGAAGGTCTGCCGCTCACGGAAAAGCTATTGCCGCAATTCCTCAAGGACGCGGGCTACCGCACGGGCTGGATTGGCAAATGGCACCTCGGCTCCTCGCCCGCGCATGTGCCGTGGGCGCGCGGCTTCGATGAAGCGTTCGGCTTCATCGGCGGCGGGCACCGTTTCACCGGCTGGCAGACCAATGGACGGCAATACACGCTCCCGCTCATCCGCAGCGGCGTGAACATCAGCAACGTGCCGCCGCATCTCACGACCGCGCTCGGCGACGAGGCCGCGGGTTTTGTCCGCCGCAACAAAGCGCAACCGTGGATGCTCTACCTGCCGTTCAACGCGCCGCACACGCCGCACGAGCCGAGCGTCGAGCGGCTGGAAAAGTTCGCGCACATCGCGAATCCGCAGCGCCGC
>JANNEF010000086.1:0-1706 GCA_031378375.1 Verrucomicrobiota bacterium
CTCCGGGAGGTTCGGTGTGGAGGCGGCGGGTGACGAGGTCCGCCTCACCGCAACGATCTAATTTTGCTCGGGGTCTGGCCATGCCCAAAGGCTATCCCCGCCGCTTAACTTCTACCAGCCAATTAACGTAGTTGGTATCAGAGTGTCATGAAAATTGCTCAGGCCAGTCGAGCAGTGAGTCCGTGTCTGCCGCTTGTACGCCGCCGCGTGGCGGTGGCCGGCGGCGCGGCCAGGCGTCAGTTCACCGCCCTGTTGAAACTTATGAAAACCAGTCCCCAAACCGGACCGGCGCCCGACGCGGGCGCGAATCCGCAACTTGAATTGCCCATGGTGCCGCCAGCCGCCGGCACGGACGCGCCCGCGCCACCGGCGGTGCCCGCCCCCGAACCGGAGAAGAAACCCCGGCGCGGGCCGCTGGCGTTGAATACCGTGCAAGTGGAGGAGTTGAACCGCACGGCGCTCCTTTGCGCGGAGGCGCAGCAGCCCGTCCACGCGCCGGTGCTGCTGGAGCAGGGCCTGGACGCGGCGTTCGTCACGGCGCTGGTCAACGACGTGACGCTGGCGGGCCGGCGCAGCACGAACGCGTTGCAGTGCACCAACGGAATTCGCAGCGCCACCGGCCGCCAGGATTTGGCCCAGCAGCGGCTGATGAAAACCTTGCGCCAGATCCAATCCGCCGCCGTGTTCAAGCATCGCGACACGGACCCGGCGCGCATCGCCGATTATCTGGTGGGCCAGCCGATTGATGACAGCCGGCCGCTGCTGGAACAGGCGGCCCTGGCGATCATCAGCAAGGCCGCCGCAGAACGGCCGGCCGGCATCAACCCGGACTTCATCGCGCGGGCGACGAGCGAGCGCCTGGCCTACGTGGCCAGCGAGGACACGCAGCGCGATGAGACGGCCGCCGCGAAGAGCGAGCGGGTGGCGCGCAATCAACTGGTCCATTCGATCAAGCAGCGGCGGATCAAACTCCAGCTCGCGGCGGATACGGCGTGGCCGTCGGACGTGCCGGAGAATGGGCCGGTTCGCACGCGGTTTTTCCTGCGACCCAACCGGGCTTACCGTCCACGCCAGCGGAGAGTTGGGCCGGGTTGAACGCCCGCCCCCAGGGCTGCTCTAAAGTCCGCGTGACGCTGCGCGGAGGATAAAATCCGAAACCCGAAACCCGAAATCCGAAAGAAGGCCGAAGACCGAAATCCGAACAGCCCCCGCCGGCGGATGGAAACTCCAGCGGTCACGGAACGCGTCCCAGAGTTCGGGTCTCGGATTTCGGATTTCTTTCGGATTTCGGCCTTCGGCCTTCGGACTTTAGAGCAGCCCTGGCCCGCCCCACCGTCCCCCCCCAATTTCGTTGCCGCCCCGGCGCGTCCCCGGTAGGGTTACGTTCATGCAAATACCTGCCGCTTTTCATCCGCCGGCCCGCCTGCTCATGGGACCGGGACCCAGCAACGTCGCGCCGTCGGTGCTTCAGGCCATGGCCGCGCCGCTCGTGGGCCATCTGGACCCGGTGTTCGTGAAGATGATGGACGAGATCAAAGTCATGCTCCGCGAAGTCTTCCTCACGAAGAACGAGATGACCTTCCCCGTCAGCGGCACGGGCAGCGCGGGAATGGAGTTTTGCTTCGTCAATCTGATCGAGCCGGGGGATGACGTGGTCGTCGGCGTCAACGGCGTGTTCGGCACGCGCATGGCGGACGTGGCGGAAC
>JANNEF010000093.1:0-59458 GCA_031378375.1 Verrucomicrobiota bacterium
GTGGAGGCGGCGGGTGACGAGGTCCGCCTCACCGCAACGATCTAATTTTGCTCGGGGTCTGGCCATGCCCAAAGGCTATCCCCGCCGCTTAACTTCTACCAGCCAATTAACGTAGTTGGTATTACTTCCCACCTTCCGCCGCCGCCTTGATGCCCAGCCCAATCAAACCGTCCAGTTCCGCCGGTGGATGCGGCGTGTTTGGAAACAGTTTCCGCAACGCCGACAGCGTGCTGGCCGTGGCATTGACATCGCGCCCGCCTATCGCCGCCTGGCCGGTGATGGAGAAATGCGCGAGCTGGCCTGGCTGAAAGCGCGGCGGGAGTTTCACCTTGAGCGTCGTCTCCGTTTTCTTTTCCGCGATGACTCCGTTTTCCAAAGTGAAGCCCTCGCCGGCTCCGTCAAGCGACAGCCGGATCGGCCCGTCGTAATCACGCCGGGTCGCGGCGACTTTGATCTCGAACACACCGCGCGAGGCCGCCTGCACCTTGTCCGTGTCCACACTCAACGCGAAGCCCGGCAGCAACGGCGCAATCTCGATGCGATAGGCCAGGTCCGGCCCGCCGGTGCCGTTGAGTTCCTCGACCAGCAGACGATACGCGCCAGCCTCCTTGAACGTGTTCGTCAGGCTGCCCTCGTCCGCGCCGGTTACTTTGGTTTCGGCCAGCTTCGAGCCGTCGGCGCGTTGCAACTGCATGAACAAATCGCACGGCGAACCGAGGCTGCGCGTCCGCCCGTGAAAGGCGAGACGCTGTTCCTTCTCGGCAGTGAACTCGTAAAAATCGTGGTCGTTGGCTTTGGCGAAGCGCCCGTTGATCGCCGTTGGAATGGAAATCTTCGTGGCGTCGCCGGACGCATCATTCGGCTCCGCTTCGATCAACTCCGGCAAAGCACCCGTTCGCGCGCTGACGAATCCAGAACTCTTTCCGCCGGGAAACTTCACGCCCAGCAGCACGCGCTTCGAGCTGGTGGACGGCGTGAGCGCCACCGGCTTCACGCCGGCCGTGTCGCGGCCCAGGACCGTGAACTTCGTTTTCACGCCCGCCATCGCGCCGGACGGAAACGGCAGCGACGCCAGCGGAAAATCCCCCAGCCGCAGCCGGTAGCGGTATCGCGCGCCGCCCTGGTAATTCATGTCGCGCACTTCGAGCGTGTATTCGCCGGACGCGGCGAACCGGTGCGCGAACCGCGCGTCCGCTCCCAGGCCCGGCTCGTCGTCGCACCAGGCCATTTCGCGGCCCTTGGCGTCGAACAGGCGCAACACGGAATCCAGCCGCGAGCCGAGCCGTTGCGCGACCACTTCCATCGCGATACGCTGGCCTTTCTTCGCGCTGAACTTGAAATAGTCGAAGCCAAGTTCCTCGCTCGCTCCGTCCACCGCGACGGGCGGCTTCAACTCCTGGGCGGTGCCGGGAGATCTGTTCGTGGCGCTCTCAACGACGCTGGGCACATCATCCACCATGAACAACTCCAGACTGGAAACTCCATTCGTCGTGGCCAGCCGCACCGCGCCGATGCCCGGCTCGACGTCGGCGGGCAAAGTGATCCGCCACACCGCCTGATCGTCCGCGGCGCGGACCAGCGAAGTCTTCGCGGGAAAGCTCGTCCATAACGCCGTCGCACCGGCCAGGTTCTCGCCGAAGAAAGTGACTTCAATTGTCTTGCCGGGCACCGCTGCCGAGGGAATGGCGTGAGAGAGGTTCGGCGTTTGGGCAAGACTTGTTCCCGCCTGGAGGAGGATCGCGAACGTCGCGAGGCGCTGATTCATGTGGATTGCTTGGCGGTTTTCAATTCTTACGCCATCACGCCCATCACCGGTTTGCCGTCCGTAATCAAGATGGGCCGGTCGCCTACGGCACGCACTTCGGTGTGTGGGTCAATGCCGAGCAGGTGATAGATCGTCGCGGCCAAATCGTCGGGGCTGACGGGGTCTTTCGCGGGAGCCGAGCCGGTCTTGTCCGAGGCGCCATGGACATAGCCGCGCTTCACGCCGCCGCCGGCCAGCAGCGTGGTGTAACACTGCGGCCAGTGGTCGCGGCTGGCGTTCTCGTTGATCTTGGGCGTGCGGCCAAATTCCCCCATCCACACCACCAGCGTCGAGTCGAGAAGCCCGCGTTCGTCGAGGTCGTTGAGCAGCGTGGGCAAGGTCTGCTCGGTCATGGGCAGATGATACTTCTCGACGATGGGGAACATGCGCGTGTTGTTGAAGCCGTGCGTGTCCCAGCCGCCCTCGGTCGCGCTCTGGCCGCCGATGTTGCTGGAGAAATAAACGGTGACGAACTTCGACCCGGCTTCGACGAGCCGCCGCGCGAGCAGGCAGCCCTGGCCGTAGGTGGTGCGCCCGTAGGCGTCGCGCACCTTGGCCGGCTCGGCGGCAAGGTTGAAGGCGTCGCGCAGGCGCGTGGAGTTGAGCATCGCCCGCGCGCGTTCGTAGTAGGCGTCGAGACCCTTCGCGGCGGCGGAGAAGTCCAGCAGGCGCGATTGCGTGTCAATGAGCTTCTGGAGTTCGCGACGGCTTTCGAGGCGTTCGATGGAGAGATTCGACGGCAGGCTCAGTTCCGGCAACGCGAAGTCCGGGCTGTTCGGATCCTGCGAAAAGAAAAACGGGTCGTGCGCCTTGCCGAGAAAACTCGCGTGTTGGCCAGGCGTGATCGAACCGTCCGCGATGACGTGCGGATAGGCGACGGACGTGGGCATGTCGTCGCGCACGGGCGCGAGCCGGTCTACGACGGAGCCGTAGGCGGGATAGAGATCAAGCGAGTCGCGCAGGCGCTGGTCGTCGGTGGGCGGCGCGTGGCCGGTGAGCGCGTAATAGCCCGCCGAATTGTGGTTCTTCATCGTGTGGTGCATGGACCGGATGAGGGTGACTTTGTCCATGACCTTGGCGGTGCGCGGCAGGTGTTCGCTCACCTGGATGCCGTCGGCGTTGGAAGCGATGGCCTTGTGCGGCCCGCGAATTTGCTCCGGCGCGTCGGGCTTCATGTCGAACATGTCGAGATGGCTCGGTCCGCCGTATTGGAAGAGGAAGATGACTGACTTGGCGCGGGCCTTGGGGCCTTTCACCTTTTCCGCCGCTTGCAGCAAACCCGGCATGGTCAGGCCCAGCAAACCCAGCCCGCCGACCTTCAGCAGGTGCCGGCGCGAGAGGCGCGTGGCGTTGAAATTCCCGCACGCGAACGAATGGCTCGTGGATAACGTCGCGGGTTTCATTACCGTTGATTTTACTCCACGAAACGGGGAGGGGAAGTACATTTCAAGCGCAACGTCCGGCCCGTACCCAAAAGCAAACCGGGCGGCCCTCTCCTCGAAGACCGCCCGGCAACTCGAAACTGGAAACCTGGAACTTGGAACTCAGGCTTTCACGCCGCCTTGGGCAACGCCAGCACCGTGGCCGTTTCCTCGTCGCTCGGCGCGGCTTCGCCGGCGGCGTTGGCGGCCACCACGCGCACCTTCACCACCGCGCCCGGCGGCAGATTGGAGATGGTCGCGTTCGTGTCCTTCACCGTCGTGACGTGCCGGTAATCCTGGTCCACGCCCACGACCAGCACGCACACTTGATACCGCTCCGCACGCACGCTTCCTTCCCAATCCACGTCCAGTTCGCCCGGCACGTCCGCGCTCAACACCACCGCCTCGACCGGCTCCGGCCGCTGTTCGTCCGACGGCACTTCGCCCACAAACTCGATCCACCGCTCGTCGCTCTCCGGCAGGATGAGGTCCAGCTCGGACACCAGCCCGCGCGCCTCATCCATGAGCGCCGCGTCCGCCGCTTCGCGCGCGGTCCGCGCCTGGCGCTGCGCCGTCTTGGCCGCACTCAACCCCTGCGCCGCAGCCTCCAGCCGGGCCAGCATATCCTGAACGTCCGCGATTGTCAGATTACGCTTGTCGTCCTGCAGGCCGGGATTGTCCGTGAGAAACTGGTGCAAATCTTCCAGCAACTGCTCCAGATCCTCCAGGGTACGCGGCACCGACAGTTTGTTTTTCCAACCGGCGGGAACCCACGCGCTGCTCCAGTCCCGGCCCAGTTCCGGCACCAGCGCGTCGCGGCAGGCGGTGGCAAAGGCGATGGCGATTTCGCGCACGCTCTTCTGCTTGGTGACGGCCACGCGCGTCGCCCGGATGGCGGCGATGTGCGCCGAGCGTTTGGCCTTCGCGGCCTTCAGGGCGGCGGTGAGCGTGCTTTGGGAGATGTGCGTCACCGGCAGCGCGGCGTATTTGACCAGCGCGCCGATGAATTTCTTGGCGATACGATACAGGTTGGTGATGGTGATTTTCATGACTCAGTTTGGTTCGGTTTTTAATTCATATTCAGTTCACTACAACTTGTTCATCGGCAGTTTTTCGAGGTTGTTCACTATTTTCATGAAAAAAGTTTGGGCCACGGATGCGACTGAACCGGGAGACACGAATCCCACAGATTTGCACGCACCGGAAGCGGTCCTCGCCGACCATCAACCATCAACTCGCAAACCATCCGCTTCCCCCTCGCGGCGTGCCGCTGTGCCGGTGGGCGATTCACAGAAGCGGCGGCAATGGAACTTGCTGGAACCCGCCCCATTGCGCTAGATTATGCGCGATGAAACGAGCCGAAGTTCAACTTCCCGACCCGCTCTACCAACAGGTCGAAGGACTGGCGCAACACCTGCACTTGAGCGTGCCCGAACTGCTTCGCCAGGCCGCCGAGCAGATGCTTTGCCGCCAGCCCGGCCCTTCCCGGACGCCAAACGGCGACTGGCAGTTCCCTGAAGGCCGGCACTTCGGACCTTTTCGTGCCACCGTGGAAGACTGGCGCCTGCTCGCCAATGAATCCGCCGCCGACTAAGGCGCGATGATTTCCTTCGACACCAATCTGCTCCTCTACTCGCTCAACCGCGACTGCCCGGAATACCCCGCCGCCCGCGCCTTCTTCGACTCACTGCCCGCCGCGACCGGCGCCGTCGGCATCTGCGAGTTGGTGCTCCTTGAGCTTTACGTCCTGCTTCGCAACCCGGCGGTCCTGAAGCATCCGCTGGATGCGCCCGATGCCGCTTCCCTCGTCCAGCCCTTTCGCCGGCATCCGACGTGGAGGCTCATTGACTATCCGGGCGATGCCTCTGCGGTGATGCAGGAAGTCTGGCGATTCGCGGCCCAGCCGAACGTCGGTCGGCGCGTGGTCTTTGACGCGCGACTGGCCCTTACCCTCCGTCATCACGGCGTCACGGAGTTTGCCTCACGCAACGACACCCATTTTGGAGGCTTCGGGTTCACTCGCGTCTGGAACCCGCTTGCGGCCTGAGTTTCTCCATCCACTTCCCCCGCACGGCGGACGCATCCGGCCTCCCAACGCGCCTCCGCCGGGTTGTGGACAATCGCTCGCGAATTTACCAGACTTGCCCGCATGAGCGTTGCTGAACTGCCCATCCACTTTGACCGCGAACGCATCGCCGAGTTCTGCCGCGTGCGCGGCATTCGCAAGATGAGCCTCTTCGGCTCCGTTCTTCGCGATGATTTTGATCCGAACCGCAGCGATGTGGATGTGCTGGTGGAGTTTCTTCCCGGCGTCAGCCCCGGCGTGAAGTTCTTCGGCTACGGCGATGAACTGGCTGAGATTCTCGGCCACAAGGTGGACTTCAACACGGTCGAATGGTTGAGCAAATACTTTCGTGACGAGGTGGTGCGCGAGGCAGTCGCCATCTATGAGCAAACATGACCCCAAAGTAACCCTGCGGCAGATTGCGGAATACGCACAACACGCCCGTGAACTCTGTGCCGGGAAAACACTGGCGGACATCCGGGCCGATTGGCGGCTGGCCTTTGCCTTCGAGCGGGTGATGGAGGTTTTGGGAGAAGCGGTCAAGCGCCTGCCCGCAGAGATGCGGCAGCGGCATTCGGCGGTGCCCTGGCGGCAGGTTGCCGGAATGCGGGACAAGATCAGCCACGGTTACGACTCGGTGGACTACCAAACACTCTGGGACACCGTGCAAAACGATCTTCCCATCCTGTTCACGACCGTCGAGCAGATGCTCCGCGATTTGGAAAGCGGCGGCGGCCAGTGACCCCTCTCACTCCATGCGCACACGATAGAACCGGCAGGTGTTCGTCGCGGCGGCGGGGTCGAGGAACTTTTCCGGCACTCCCGTCCCTATGCTGGTTGAAATGGGCGTCCAGAGGATCAGGTCTGTCGAAGCTTCAAGGACGCAGGTCAAACCGGCTGCCGCGCACACGCTGACCTCCATGCGGCCGTCTTCCAAACAGCGAATGGACATGCCCTCAAGCGGCGCTCCCGCCAAAGGAGCGGGTGCCGGACTTCCGGGCGGAATAACCGTTCTCACGTCGAACCCGCCGGTGGCGTTCGGACTCCACAGGATGAATCCGTGATCCAGATTGAAATCGCCCGTGAATTGTTGTGCGACGATTCTTCCTCCCGTGAAGCTGAAGGACGGATTGTCGCGGTAGTTCACAACGTCGGTTGGCACGCCCGGCCCTGCGCTGATGCCCGTCACGCCAAACGGCACAGGCACGCCATCGTAGCCGAATTGAATTCGTCCATCCGCAAAGAGCACGATTTGAATGGTCACCACCGGCTTTCCGGGTCCGGCGGGGAATTCTGGCACGCGCAGCCACGTAAAGACAGCCCTGCCCGGCAATGCACTGTTGTAGTAGATGCCCGCCCCTGGAATCCCGCGCGAGTCCCAGTCATGCCAAAGCACGGACACCAGTGGTTGAACCGCGAGTCTGGGAATGGATTCAGTGTACTCGCCGCTGCCAAAACCGAAGCTCACTCTGCCGTTCCCGTCGAAGAAGCACTGCGAGTAAGACGCTCCGAAGAAGGGGAAACTGAATGGCAGGTCCACCGTAACAAAACAATCATCACATTGCGCCAGCGACGCGCCGTAATTGGTGATGAATTGCGCCTGGAGCAGCACGATGTCGCCCACGTCCGTCAAACTGCCCGGCACGGGCGCAGCAGACCGGGACGACCCTGCCAGCGTGGCGTTGCTTACCACTCCGCTCGCGCCGACCACGATGTTCCCGCGAATTGTCGGCACACCGCCAAACGAAAAACTTCCATCCAGGCTCGTCACGTTGCTGAACGTGTTGAAGAGCGTAACCACTGCGCCAGCCACCGCGTTACTTCCCTCGTCAATGACACGGCCAATGACGGTCGTTCCAGGATCGGGTACTACTCGCAAAACAACGTTCGATGCGGTGCCGGTGTTACCGGCAAAGTCCACGGCCTGCGCGCCGAGTTGCACGGTGATGACTCCCGTCGGAATAGTGAGGCGAAATTCGTACGGCTCCACCGTATCCGACTGCACGGGCGATCCGTCCACCAAGAGGCTGACGGATGCCACCTGCACGTCATCCGACGCGTCAGCCAGAACCGTAATCGTCTGACCTTCGATGAACGTGGCCCCGTCAGCGGGCGCAGTGATGCGCACGAGTGGAGCGATCCCACCCGTGTCCTCAATCGTCAGGTACTGCCCGATGTAAAGCTTGCTGCCAGCCGTGAGATAGACATAGCTGCCGTCCACCGCGATGCCCGTCCCGTCCTCATCGCCGAACTGACGGAAATCCAGAATCGCCCGGGGCACAGGGTTGGCCGGATTGGCCACGTCTATGATCGGAATTCCGTTGACAAAGAACACATCCGCGCCCAGCGCGAACCGGCCTGCCACAACCACGTCCAAAAGCAGACCGCCCGTGCTACGCGGCGTTGACACAGGCGCGCTTGGATTCCGCGGGTCGGAAATGTTGACCGAAGTGAAGCTGCTCGAATAATCCGCCACGAAAGCGTAGTTGCCGCTGATGACCACATCCTGCGCGTCGCCCGTCGTGCGGCTGCCGACGATGTTCGGTTGTGCCGGGTCGGTCACATCAATGATTTGAATCCCCGTCGAGCCATCCGCGACCACAGCTAGGTTGCCCGACACATCCACGCCGTTGGCAGTGCCCAGCGTATCCGCGCCACCCAACTCACGCGGGGCCGACGGGTCCGTAATGTCGAAAATGCGCAGACCCGAAGGCCCGTCCGCGACATATGCGCGATTGCCCGCCACCGCCACATCCAGCGCGTCGCCAGCGGTGTCCACCGTCCCCACCAGCACCGGAGCCAGCGGGTTTGCCACACTGATAATTTGCAATCCCGCCGAACCGTCCGCTACGAACGCCAAACCACCCACCACCTTCACGTCATTCGCATGGCCTGGGGTGTCCAGGGAAGCCACGACACTGGCCGCCGTTCGATCCGTGACATCCACCACCTGCAAACCGGCCGGCCCGGAAGCGACGTAGGCGTAATTGCCGTTCACATCCACGTTCTGAGGCGAGCCGGGCAGCGTGACAAAGCCCAAGGTTTGCGGTGTGGAACTGCGAACCGTCACGGAAACAATCGCCGTGAACGTGCTGTTGGAAACCGTGATCACGGCGGCGCCGTCCGCGCCGGCGAAGACGCGCCCGTCCGGAGAACCAAAGTTGGCGATGTTCAATTCACTCGACGAATATACGGTGCCGCGCGCCGTGGAAGTCAGATCAATCGTGGTGCCGTCCCTGAAATGGCCAGTCACGGCTAGTTGCCGTGAGGCATCGAGGATAATCGTGTTCACCGTGAGCACGAACGACGAGGGATTGACTTCCAGCGATTGCAGCGCCGCCGCGTAGTTCACGCTGTTGCGGTCGGTGGGGTCGGTGCCGGTCTGGATTTCCAGCAGGTCGCGCACGCCGTCGCCGTCGGTGTCGGCCAGCACGGGGCTGGTCACGAAGCCGTCCTGGCCGGCGACCACTTCCTCGTCGTCGCGGATGCCGTCGCCGTCCGTGTCGGCCAGGCGGATGTTGGTGCCGTGTTGCAGCAACTCGTCGCGGTTGGTCAGGCCGTCGCCGTCCGGGTCTTCCTCCGCATCCACGGGATTGTTCGGGTTCAGGCCGTTGGCGATTTCCAAATCATCCGGCAGGCCGTCGCCATCCGCGTCGCCGGACAAGACCACGCGCAACGAGATCAACCCCAGCGCCCCATCGTTGATGGCCGAAATGACCACCGTCCCGCTGGCCCGCGCGGTGACCAGGCCGTCCGGACTGATGGTGGCCGTGGCAGGGCTGCTGATGGTGTAGCTGGTGCCGTTGGTCATCGCCGTGACGTTCCTGGTCGTGCCGTCGGGGTAGGTGGCGACGACGGTCAGTTGTACGAGAGCACCAACACTGTTGAGCGTCGCGTTTGGCGTTGAAATTGTGACCGAAGATGGAATCGGTTCGGTACGGCCGAATTGAATCGGAGCTATCGCATTCATCCGATTCGCGCTTATGCTGAAATAGTCGGACTGTCCACTTCGGGTAATGCCGTTTTCCACACATGTCGCACGAGCGCGAACCAGTCCGAAGCCTGCGGGCACATTTGGCAAAATCCAGCTTCCGTCTGGCTGGATTACCGCCGTGCGATTGAGGACGCTAACCACACAGTTTTCGTTCGACAGATTCACCTGTGGCTGGGCATTAATCGCACTGATGACCACTAATACCGAAATCCAAAAGGACGAAGATAATCTCAAGAGTAACATATAATGTGGAGGATTTGATTACTTTTTGTCGGCACCTATCGGATTCTTCCCAACGCCTTGGAGTGGCTTAATCACAGAATCAACCATCCGTTTCAGACCATCATTCACTGCATTAGTCTGGAGGTGCCTCAACAGCTTATTAACTCCTGTATCTTCAGAGTACATTTTTCCGAGCATCACCACTGCCGCTCGTTTTGCATAGACGTAGTCCTGTCCTTCTTTTGTCACTTTTAGGAAGTCATCAATGGCTGACAGTAGGCGCCCATCTAGTGGTCTCAACATGTTCAACAGCGGCAGTGCCGCAACGATCTTTTTAGGATTGTCGCTTTGAAAACACTCTACGAGAACCAACACGGCGTCATCTCGGTGTTGTGTATTGACTAAAGCTCTGACTGAATCAGAGGACAAGTTTACGGCCTTCGAAACAGAACCGGAATTCAGTACCAAATCTTCGAAAGCACTTTTACGAGCAGTCTCCATTACTGCCTTGCGAGCTGCACTAGAAGTTGGATCAATAATCAAGAGTGACTCCCACGCCTTAGATCGAATAACCCCATCCTCGCCTTTGTTCTCTGCAATCGCAGTCACCATCGCAGTTGTCTTTTCGTCACTCCTCAAAAAGCACAAGACCTCAATCGAAGCTAATCGAACAAGAGTGTCTTCCTTACTGTCAGTGGCTATTGTACGTAAGATTTTCGTCGTTGCGGGCGCGACTTCGCCGATACTTTTGAACACCAAAGGAATTTCAGCACGAATCAGTGTTGATTCATTGGCATTAGTCAGAAGCGTCCTAAGTCTCTCTTCAAAAGCCTTCGCATCGGCTCCGAGGCTTTTTATGACCCTTATTGCGCCCAGCTTGTCGTACTGTGATGCTCGATCTAAGTCTTCGGCTAGCTTCTGTAGGTTGACAACGCGTTGGCCTGGCATTGGGCGTACTTTAGTTGCGCCATTTGTCTTCGGTTGGGTATCCCGATCAGGAACCGCAGCTTCCAGTGCCGTTGTTTGCAACACAGCCAATAAAACAAGCCCAGCACTTTTTGAAAGCATATCGACCTATTGGTTAATCGTTCCAGATTTGGCAGGCGTAATCGTTACATCCGAACAGTCGCCAATTAATAGTGGTAGAAAGTTTATTGATGGGCTGAAAGAGTGTATCATTTGATTATTGATGTACACCTCATAAGCTGGATAATTGTCATTTCCACCACTTATAACATAGGTCGCGGGTTCACCGGGCGGGTTGGAAATAACTATGTCGTAACACCAATCAATCGCGGGCGCAAGGCCGAGTGCAGCACAGGTAGAAGCGCTTCCGGAAATGCTCACTTGAATCGTGGAGGAGTTCAGTCGGATTGGGTTAATAACGGCGCTATCGAAATGATTCCCACAGCTGCCTAAATCGATCGAAAAAATGCCTAAGCTATCTTTAGCGGCCATTTCAGAATCGCCTGTAGCACTAAACGGCTGGCCGACAATGATCGTCCCTGCTTCCTCTTCCGTGACAACTGTAACTTTTTGTCTTGTTCGGTACGATGTTGCGTTTGGATCGAAACCCCGATTGTCGCCACGTCCGGTTACCTCGCCGTAGATTCCAAACGGTATTCCAGGTTCCCCAAACTCATAGGGAATGAAGGTTGTCACGTTGATCTGAAACGGGCGCGGAACGATGACATCCGCCGATGTGCTGATTGACTGACCTGTCGTCGTACAGTGGAATTTCACGCGAACCTTCGTTTTTCCTTCGCCAACTCCTCGGATTGTAGCTGTGCAACTGGATTGATCTGAACATCGCGACGGAGTGCCGACGAATTCTGCGACCATTGGGTCATCTATATCCCATTCTATATATTCGCCATCACGAGGGGGACTGCCAAGGGCAGTTACCGTCAAAGTTTGGTCTTTCAGGACCACATATTTCGGCGTTGAGAATTCGACCTTAAGGCTGGCAGATGAACCACCTTGTGCCGGATTCCCCCCGCAATGCCACCCACCCTTGATGATGCCCACGCCCGGGTCTGAGCAGACCATCATCCCATCTTCCGTCACCGTGCCGGTGCCGATGCTGATGAAGGAGTTGAGGTCGTGGTCGAAGGAGTACATGTCCGTCTTCTGGCCGGGCGGCATGGCGTCGAGGTTGGGGATGCACATCGCGGCGGGCGGATCGAAGAGGGTGCCCGCGGGCTGGATGCTGATGATGAAGCGGGGTTGCTGGCCGAAGTTGGGGGTGTGCGGGATTTTGTCGGGATGCACGACGGTGACGTTGACGGAACCTTCACGCGAGCCGTCGGGGAAGGTCGCGGAGCCGGGCACGATGTTCAGGGTGAATCCGGGCACTTCCGGAAGGGCGAGGAGGCCGCCGCGCACGGCATCAATGCGGAGCGAGGAGGCGAGGTTCTTGGGCAGGAGGCGGACGGGCAGTTCCAGTTTGTTTTCCTGGCCGGCGACGGTCACGAAATCGTAGGGCAGGTCCACCCACGCGCCGGGGCGGGTGACGGTGCTGCCGTCCACGAGCAGGTGGACGACGCCGACAGGCGCGGGCCTGATGAGAAACTGGCCCTGGGCGTCGGAGACGGCGGTGATGGACGTGCCGAGGATGCGCGCGGTCGCGCCGGGCACGGGCACGTCGCTGTTGTCGAGCACCACGCCGGTGATGCTGGTCTCGGCGGGGTCGCCGGGAACCTTGCCGGTGGCGACGAAGGTGACGGGCAGGCCGGTGTTGCCGGGGTAGGTGACCTCCACCACATTGTTCTCGATGCCAGCGTCGGGTCCGAGGGTCAGCACGGCGAGGGTGCGTCCGTCGCTGTCGGTGTTGATGGTCCTGCTGGACGCGCCGCCGAAGCTGCCGCCGCCCTGGCGGACGGTGTAGGTGATGGGGACGTTCAGGAGGCGGTTGTTGCCGGAATCAATGACGATGGTGACGAAGGGGCTGGGCAAGGGCTGGCCGACGGCGCCCAGTTGATTGTTGCCGGCATCGAGGGTGAGCAGGCCGGGCGCGGCGGGCGTGGCGGAGGCGCAGAACATGGCGGTGCCCTCGAAGCCCACGACGTTGGCCTGGACCTGGTGGTTGCCCGCGCCCGCGCGCGTGCCGAGGCGGAACTGGACTTGGGCGAATCCATCGGGGCCGGACATGACGATGAGGGAGCGGGCGGTATTGGTGGGGCCGGTGACCAGGCCGTCGTTCTGGCAGACTTTGAAGATGACTTTCTTGTCCGGGCAGGGATTGCCGGCGTTGTCGGTGACGCGCACGACGAGGGGTTGCGGGAGCAAGTCGCCGATGGGGCCGGCCTGGTGGTTGCCGGAGACGAGTAGGATGCGCGGGGTGATGTTGGTGTTGTAAAAGACGCGGATGGTGGCGCTGCCGGTGTTGCCGCCGCGATCGGTGCCGGTGGCGGTGATGACGTTGGTGCCGGGCGTGAGCGGGATGTCGGTGGCGAGGTAGGTGCGGTTGGCAACGACAGCGGCGAGGGCATTGACGAGCACAGTAGCCTGCCCGCCATTGACGGTGCCAACGACGGTGTCGTTGATAATGCCGGTGACGGTGACGCGATCCTGGGCAAAGCTGGCACCGTTGGCCGGGGAATCAATGGTGACGCGGGGCGCTTCGGTGTCGCGGGTGACGGTGATGCTGGCGGTGGAAACCACGCCGTTGGTGCCGGTGGCGACGGCAGTAATGATGTTGTTGCCTTCGCGAATGGGGATGTCAGCGGTGAAATTCCGCCCGGAGACAGTGGCCGCGACGCCGTTGACCGTGACAGTATCGCCGTCGTTTTCGGTCTGCCCTTGGACGTTGATGGAGGTGGTATTGAAGACGCTGAGGTTGGCCGGAGAGGTGATGGCGAAACCGGTGAAGGGCGGGGCGGGGATGACGACAATATTGGCCTCGGCCTTTTTTCCCATGTAGTCGGCCTTGATTCTGGCCGTGCCTTCGGACACGCCGGTGGCGGTGCCACCGACACCAGCCAATGCAATGTGCTGCCGGTCGGAACTGTAGGTGGCGGCGCTGGTCACGTCGCGGGTGGAGCCGTCTTTGAGGGTGGCGGTGACGGTGAACTGGATGGTGCGCCCAACCGCCACTTCGGACTCGCCCGGGCTGATGGCGATGGAGACCAGCTTGGATTCGCCGGTGACATTCAGGGTGGCCTCGGCTTTTTTGCCACCAAGCGAGGCAATGATTTTGGCTTCGCCCGCCGAGATGCCGGTGGCGATTCCATCCGTGCCGACCAAAGCGACGTTTTGTTTGGAGGAACTGAAGCTGACGGCGGCGGTCAAATCCTGCGTCGTGCCGTCCTTGAACGTGCCCGTGACGGTGTAGGGCTGGGTGTCGCCGGTCTGGATGGTCGCTGCGGCGGGGTTGATGGTCAGGAAGTCGAGGGTCTTGTCCTTGGGCGTGCTTTCACCGGTCACGGTCAGGTGGGTGTCGCCCTTCTTGCCCATGTAAGTGGCGCTGATCTTGGTCTTGCCGCGCGCGACGCCGGTGGCGGCGCCGGAGGGGCTGATGACGGCGGTTTTTTGATGGGAGGATTTGTAAACAGCCAGCGTGGTGACGTCCTGGCTGGTGCCATCCTTGAAGTGGGCCGTGGCGGTGAATTGCAGCGAGGCGGCGACGCCGATGGTCTGGTTGTCCGGAGCGAGGGTGACGGAATCGAGCTTGGGTTCGCCGGTGACGGTGAGTTCCGCCTCATCGTGCTTTCCCTGGTAGGTGGCCGTGATGTGGGTTTGACCGGCGGCGACACCCGTGGCGGATCCACCGATGCCGGCCAGCGCAACCCTCTGGTGGGAGGAACTGTAGAGGGCCGCAGTCGTGAGATCGACGGTGGAGCCGTCGTCGAAGGTTCCAAGGGCCGTGAACTCCTGGACGCCGCCCACCACGATGGTGGCGGAGGCCGGGCTGAGGGCGATGCGCCGGAGTCGCGGCTCGCCGCGCACGGTCAACTCGGCGTCGTCCTTCTTGCCGAGGTATGTGGCGGTGATTTTGGCTTTGCCAGCGTCCATGCCCGTGGCCAGGCCCGCAGGCGACACGACGGCCACTTGCGGACGGTCGGATTCATAGGCGGCGGCATCGGTCAGGTCTTGGGTGCTGTCGTCCTCAAAAACGCCCGTGACGGTGAATTGCTGCGACTGCGCGGTGTCAATCGTGGCGGAGGCGGGACTGAGGGTGATCCGCTTGAGAGCGGGCTGTGCGGTGGCTTGGCTGACGTGCGACAGCAACGCCAGCAGGCCGGTGAGAGCGGTTAAGAAAACCCCCTGTTTGCAGCGAAGAATCAGTTGCTCGAAAGTTTGCATAAAATCTCATGCCCGCATTGACTTCCACTCCCGCCGGAAAGATAAACAACCGCCAACCACAAAAAACAGCGGGAACTTTATCTTGGATGTGGGCGCAGCATAGAAAAATAGAGGCCGTTGTCAAGAGCTTTGTTTGTATTTCTTCACCCAAAATCCGGAAGCGGAAAAGCGCAGCAAGCTGCGAGTGTGAAGTCCCGGGACGAACAGGTTCACGCTGAGAACGGGAATCGAAGATTGAAACACCCGGAGTGAACCAGCCATCGGGGTCGCGATGCGACACCGTCCGTCGGGCTGGCGTGTGGGTGCTGATGTGAGAGAAATTGCGCTGCGTTGCTATTGGAACGTGGAAGCAGTGTGACGGAAGGTGGTTGCGAAGGAGACTGTCGGCGTAAGTCGCACTTGCGACGCTTTACAAGGCAGGTTTTCGCCGGGAAACAGCACTTGCGACGCGTTACAAGCAGGGTTTCCCGCCGGAAACAGCACTTGCGAAGCGTTTTTTTCCAAGTTTCTTGCGTGAGGAGGCGACGGTGGCACGTTACTTCAGGCATCTGCGCCGGGAAACAGCACTTGTAACGCTTCGCAAGTGCTGTTTCCCGCTGGAAAAGGCGTTTGCAAAGCGTTGCAACGCGGGTTTTCGTCGGGAAACAGTGCTGGTAACGCGTTACGAGCAGGGTTTCCGGCGGGAAAGGGCACTTGCGAAGCGTTGCAACCAGGGTTTTCGCCGGGAAAGGGCACTTGCAAAGGAACGCCAGCAGGGGTGCCCGGCAAAAAAGGCTGGTCGCGGACGGCGGCAAGGTGGCCTTCCCGCAGGAAGACCGCCCCGTCACCGGCGGCGAAACGGGCGGGACGGAAGAACGGGGGGACGGACACCACCGGCGCGACGCAGCTTTTTCCCAGTGCCGAGCCGTACTACTTTCGCAGCACAAACTCCTTCGCGTTCAGCAGGCCCCAGGTCACGTCTTCCAGCGCGGCGCGGCGGTCTTTGGACTTTTCCAGGTAGGCGGTTGTGGTGATCAACTCCTTCGCCGTCGGCGGGCGGGTGAGGGCGGTCCAGTAAAGTTCCGCGATCATTTCGCCGGGCGGTTTGTTCGCGGCGAGCAATCTTTCCAGACGATTGTCGGTGGTAGTCAGCAGGGCGTTGATGGAAGGGCCGGTGATCAACTGGAAGGCCTGGCCCATCGTGGTCTCGCCGGAACGCTCGCACTCGCAGGTGAGCAGGCGGGACGGTTTGCCAAACACGCCGAGAAACATCTCGGGGCTGGACGGTTTCATGTCGCCGCGGCGCACGGGCGTGCCGCCAGGCAACTGGCCGGCGCGCAGACCGGCCGGGTAACCGCTGAATTTCGCCGGGGTGCCGACGACCTGGTGGCCCGTGTCGAGCAATTGCTCCGCAGAGAGGCGGCGCGGCACGACGTGGGAGTAATTCACTTCATCGTCGCCGTTGGTATCGTTTGGCTCGGCGCTCAACTGGTAGGCGCGTGAGTTCATGATGAGCCGGATGAGATGGCGCACGTCGAACTTGTGCGCAACGAACTCCTGCGCCAGTGCGTCGAGCAAGGCGGGATGTGACGGCGGATTGGTCGGGCGAAAATCGTCAATCGGATCCACGATGCCGCGGCCCATGAGTTGATACCAGAGGCGGTTGACTTGGGAGCGGGCGAAGCGGTCATTCGTCGGGTTGGTGAGCCAGCGCGCCAGGGCGTCGAGGCGGTCCGGTTGAGTTTCTGGTTTCTGGTTTCTGGTTTCTGGTTTTGACAGAGCGGCGCGTTCGCCGAGGAGACGGGGCACGGCGGGCCTGGCGGTGCGGGCATTGGTCACTTCCCCGGAGCGGGCGGCATAGACAATCTGTTCGCCGATGAACTCGTGCGAGTCGAGGTTGTCGCGCCGCTTGTTCTCCAAAACCTTGTAGTTCACGCGCGCGAAGACGCCGGCCCAACTGTAGTAATCGTCCTGCGTCCAGCGGTCGAAGGGGTGGTTGTGGCATTGGGCGCATTGCAGCCGTGTGCCGAGGAAGAGTTGCGCGGCGGACTCGGCGCGCGTCACGGGGTCGCGCGTGGCGCGGTAGAAATTCGCCGCCGGATTGAGGTAGGTGCTGCCGCGCGCGGACAAAATCTCGCGGACGAACTGGTCGAGCGGCTTGTTCTCCGCGATGCTGTGGCGAATCCAGTGCTGGAAATTTTGAATGCCTTTCCGGTCGAGAACTTTTTCCTCGTTGCGCAGCAGGTCGGCCCACTTGAGCGCCCAGAAGTCGGCGTGCTCGGGGCGTTCGAGCAACCGGTCAATGAGGCGGGCGCGTTTGTCCTTTCGTTTGTCAGCGACAAACGCGCGCGCTTCCTCCGCCGCGGGCAGCAGGCCGAGCAAGTCGAGATGCGCGCGGCGGATGAACTCGTTGTCCGTGCAAAGGGCCGACGGGTTCATGCGCACCGTGCGGAGCTTGGCGAAGATATGCTGGTCTATGAAATTATTCGCCGGCGTCTCCGCCCACTTGAATCCGGGCCGCGCGGGGACGAATGCCAACCGCACCGGCACCTGCGCTCCGAGATACCGCACAAGCACGGTCGTCTCACCAAACTTTTCGCGGCGCACGAGGCCGTCGTGCGAGACGGTCGCCAGCGTGTTCGCGGTTTCGTAAACGGCCAGCTTGGTGAGATCGCGCTTCGTGCCGTCGGAGAAAGTCGCCAGCACCTTGATCTGAACTTCCTCGGCGGGTTCGATGAGGAATCGCTCCGTCGGCGTCACGTCGAGGCGCTCCAACTTCACCGCTCGCTCCGCGTCATCCGTGCTACCGTCGGCGATCCAGCGGCGGAGGAGGGCGTATTCCTCGGAGTCCTTGCGGAAACGCAGGCCGCCTTCGTGCGCGAGCTGTGTGGTGGGCTTGAGCAGGATCAAACTCTGGTCCGGCTCCAGCGGATTGGTGCGGCGGGCGAACACGTCGCGGGTGAGGGCGAGCCAGTCGAGGTCGGGATCCTGACCGCGCAGGGAAAGTTTGAAGCCGCCCTTGCCGTATTTGTTGCCGTGGCAGGTGCCGAGGTTGCAGCCGGCCTTGGACACCACCGCCATGACGTCATTGCGGAAGGAAACTTCCCCGGCGCAAAGCGACGCCGCGCCGCCAACCGCGAGCAAGGTGGCCAGGAAGATTTTCATGGATTCAGGATTGTTGCCTTTGAACAGACGCATGGCCAGCGCGCAGATTCAACGATTCGCGGCTCAAACGCCGAAACGGCTTTCCTTCCATGCCGACCCCGCCTAACGTCGTTCGGATTTCAACAATACTGCTATCATGCTGAAAGTTCTGGACGCGTTTGCCGGGGCGGGTGGTTTTAGCCTTGGGTTTTCCATGGCCGGCTGCGAGGTCGTGGGTGCCATCGAAATGGACAAGTGGGCTTGCGAGACTTTCCGGTTCAACCATCCTGAAACACCCGTATTCAACCGCGACATTCAATCTTTGAGTGACGAGGAAATTGCCAGAATTTTCCGCGACTGCCGGCCAGAAGTATTGTTGGGTGGCCCGCCCTGCCAGGGGTATTCGATCTGTCGCAAGAGCGCCGGCGATCCGACCGACCCACGCAATACCCTGTTCGTGGATTTTTTGCGGTTTGCCCGCGTACTCCAGCCGGCGTTCGTCGTGATGGAGAACGTGCCGAACATCGCCAACGCGCGAACGCATCTGAAGGAACCGGTCATCGAAATTATCAAGCGGGAACTGCGATTGTTAGGCTACCATGTTTATCATTCCGTGCTGGAGGCGACGGACTTCGGAGTGCCTCAGATTCGCAAGCGTCTGTTTGTTCTGGCTTCGGAACGGCCGCTGGATGACCCCTTCCCGGCGGCAACGCACGCACTGGCAGGGTGCGAGCACGCCTCCTTGTTTGGCGCGCAGTTGACGGAGTGCCCGACGCTTTGGGAGGCGATTTCGGATTTGCCAAAACTCGCTGCGGGTAAAGGCGAACATGAGCAGGCCTATGTCGGCGTGCCGCTGAACAATTACCAGCGGCAGATGAGAAAAGGTGCCACCCGGCTTTTCAACCATATCGCCATGAACCACACACCGCGCATGGTCGAGCGGTTTCAGTCGATGGCATGTGGCGACTCAGTGTCTGATGTGCCGGCGCACTTGCGCCCGCTGCGGCGAAACGGCAATGGGGCCGTCTCGGCCACCGCTTACGACCAGAACAATCGGCGCATGTATCCGCACAAACCCTGTCACACGATCCCGGCGTCCTTCTACGCCAACTTCGTGCATCCTTACCAACATCGGAACTTCACGCCGCGCGAAGGCGCACGCCTGCAATCCTTCCCGGACTGGTTTGTCTTCAAAGGCAAGCCGACGGTAGTGAGTCACAAGCTGCTGGCGCGCGAAGGGCGCACGGAGGAGAAGCACTTGTGCCAGTACAACCAAATCGGCAACGCCGTCCCGCCGCTGATGGCAAAGGCGATCGCCAAACACCTCGTGAAGCAGATGAAAGAAACAACTTATGCCGGCGCACGGTGACAACCTGATTCAAAAAGAAAGAGGCGACGCCAAGTACGCTGACCAAAAATCGCGCCGGCACCTCCGAGAAATCCGAGCCCGGTATGAGGATTGGAAGGCTGCCAACGAAGCCCTCAAAGGGCCACTGGCACAACCCGCCGCGACCGACAGCGACATTCTGAGCCGGAGAACGCAACTGTTCTCTGTCTACAAAGACTTCATCGATCAGCAGAAATACGCCGAGCACTTTGATTCCCGATCCAACCTTCACTCGACCGTGTTGGAGGAATTCGTCTTCTACCTGTTTCGTGATCTCGTGCGGGGTTTTTCCCAGTCCGCGCTTATCGGCAAGGCACACGCTTTCAAAGACGTGTTCTTTCAGCCGCCCAATTTCGAGGCGATGGTGCTGGCACCCCACGTCAGGCTCGAAGACAAGGATCACGATTTCGTGATTGGCGTGACAATCCAGGCCAAGCTCAAATGTTCCGGCCAATCCAAGGAAGAAACTCACCGCTTCGACATCCCAGCGGTCGCCATCGAGTGCAAAACATATCTCGATAAAACCATGCTGGAAGGTGCCTCGACGGCCGCGGAACAACTCAAAGTGCGAAGCCCCAACTCGCTCTACATCGTCGTCTCCGAATGGCTCAAGCTCACCGAGAACGTGAACCTGCGGAAATACAAAGTGGATCAGATTTACGTGCTGCGGAAACAGAAGAATACCGACCGCGAGTTTCGTTACCTGTCCGACTACCAGAAGAATCCCATCCATGCGGCCGTGGTAGAACACTTGTTTCATACCGTTCGCTCGCATCTCACCACCGACTGGGAAGGCGGTGTCGCGCACGGCTTGGAACGCGGCTATTTGCTCTGAAGTTAGATGAGCAAGCCACTGGTCATCGCCAACGGACACGAAGTGGAAGCGCAACTGCCCTGCTCGCTGGAGGCTTTTCTCATCACGCAGAGTCTTCTCCCCCGCAGCGTCGTGGTGGAGCACAATGGCGAGGCCGTTGCGCCGTCGGAATTTTCCCGGCGCCCAATCCAAGCGGGCGACCGGCTCGAGATCGTGAAGATTGTCGCGGGCGGTTGAACGGCAGTCTGCGCCTCGGGAATTTTTCCTTCGCGCCCACGCGCCTTTGCTGATACACACTGCGCGTCACCATGCACGCCAACGTGCGCATCCACGACCTGCCGCTCCACGAGCGACCGCGCGAACGCCTTGCCGCCGAGGGGGCGGAGCAGCTGCCCGCGTCTCATCTCATCGCCATCCTGCTGCGCACTGGGTTGAAAGGCATGTCCGCCATCCACGTTGCCGAACAGTTGATCAAACAGTTCGGCTCGTTTCAGAACCTCGCGTGCGCGTCGGTTGAGGACTTGCGCCGCGTCAAAGGCATCGGCCGCGACAAAGCCGTGACGCTCAAGGCCGCCTTCGACCTGGCCCGGCGCATGGCCGCCGAGATCCGCCACGAGTCACCTGTGCTCGACACGCCCGAGCGCGTCGCCGACCTGCTACGCGAGGACACCCGGCTGGCGGAGGTGGAACAATTCCTGGTCATCCTGCTCAACACGCGGCGGCGCTTGATTCGTGTGGAGCCGATCTCCAACGGCACGCTCGACACCATCCTCGTGCATCCGCGCGAGGTGTTCCGCGCCGCCATCGCGGCCAACGCCTCCGCCGTGGTGCTCGCGCACAATCATCCCAGCGGCGACCCCACGCCGTCGGAGGCGGACATCAAGGCGACGCGCGACCTGATCCGCGCCGGGCACCTGCTCAAGATTGAAGTGCTCGACCACGTGATCCTCGGGCGGGCGACGCCGGAACGCCCGCGCGATTACGTGTCGCTCAAGGAACTCGGTTATTTCCACACATGATTCATCCCACGGCGGTCATTCACCCGAAAGCCCAACTCGACTCCACCGTCGTCGTCGGCCCGTATGCGGTCATTGATGAAGGCGTGATGGTCGGCCCGCAATGCCGCCTTGGCCCGCATGTGCATCTGACCGGTCACACTGCCATCGGCGCGCACAACCAGTTCCACGCCGGCGCGGTGATTGGCGACGCGCCCCAGGACTTGAAGTATCACGGCGAGCCGACGCGGCTGCGGATTGGCGACCACAACATTTTCCGCGAACACGTCACCGTCCATCGCTCGAACAAGCTGGCGGAGGACACGGTAATCGGCTCGCACAATTTCCTGATGGCGCACAGCCACGTCGGGCACAACGCGACGCTGGGCGACCACGTCATTCTGGCCAACGGCGCGTTGCTGGCGGGGCACGTCACGGTGGGCGACCGCGCGTTCATCTCCGGCAACTGTCTCCTGCACCAGTTTGTGCGCGTGGGCACGCTGGCGCTGATGCAGGGCGGCTCGGCCATCAGCAAGGATCTGCCGCCGTTCTGCGTGGCGCGCGGGGACAATGGCATCTGCGGGTTGAATGCGGTCGGCTTGCGCCGCGCCGGCTTCACGACTGAGCAACGGCTGGAGTTGAAGCGGCTTTACCACGCGCTGTTCCGCAGCGGGCGCAAGTGGAGCGACGCGCTGGCGGCAGCGGGGAAGGAATTCACCGGTGCGGCCGCCAGAGTCCTGCTGGAATTCGCCGCGTCGAGCAAACGCGGCGTCTGCGCGGACGTGGGCGGCGGTGCGGATGAAGAGTAAAATCCGCACGATGCAACGCCGCCGGCTAATTGCGGCTCGACTTCACTTCACCACGGCTCAATAATGGCGGCGTAGATGAGAGCCTTTTTCGCTTCACGTTCGTTTGCTTCCGGCGACGGCATTGGCCTGATGCTGCTGCTGGCTGGCGTCCTGGTTTTCACCGGGTGCAAGAAGAAGTCCGCCACCCAGGGCGGGCCGCCTCCGGGCGGTTTTGCCATGCAGGTCGTCGCGGTGGAGGCGAAGCGCCAGCCGGTGTCCGAGACGCTGTCGCTCGTGGGGACACTCGCGGCCAACGAGATGGTGGAGATCAAAAGCGAGAGCGACGGTGCGGTGGCGGAGATCAATTTCACCGAGGGCCAGCGTGTCGAGCAAGGCCGGCTGCTCATCCAGCTCGACGAAAGCAAGTGGACGGCGTCAGTCGCGGAGGCGGAGGCGAATTTCAAGTTGAGCCAGGCGAACTTCGAGCGGAGCAAACAGCTTTTCAAAGACAATCTCATCGCGCAGCAGGAGTTTGATCTCACCGCGTCGCTCTTCCAGGCGAACCAGGCCAGCCTCGAACTCAAGAAGCGGATGATGAAGGACGCGCGCATCCACGCGCCGTTTGCGGGCGTTGTCGGCGCGCGGCAGGTCAGCCCGGGGCAGGTCATCAGCAGGAATATGACGCTCACCTGGCTCGTGGATCTCGATCCCGTGAAGGTGGAGATCAGCGTGCCAGAGCGGTTCCTCGGCCAGTTGAGCGTGGGCCAGGCGATTGCGGTGCGGCTGGCGGCGTATCCGGGCGAGACGTTTCAAGGAGAAGTGTATTTCATCGCCCCGCAGGTGGACGTGAACACGCGCACGGCGTTCATCAAGGCGCGCGTCAAGAATCCGGACTTCAAGCTCAAGCCCGGCATGTTTGCCAACCTGGAGCTGACGCTGAAGATTCGCGACAGCGCGGTGGTCATCCCGGAAATGGCGCTGGTGCAATTGTTGGATGGCGAACGGGCGACGATTTACACGGTGGACGAATCGAGCGCCGCGAAGGCGACGCCCGTGAAGCTGGGCGTGCGGCTCGCGGGATTGGTGGAGGTGCTGGAGGGCTTGTTGGGCGGTGAGAAAGTCATCATTGAGGGCACGCAGAAGATCGGGCCGGGCGCGAAGGTGAAACTGGCCGCACAGGGAGCGGGGGAGCGAGGGGGCGGGGGAGTGGGAGGCCGCCAATCCGCGGCAGGAACCAACAACGCAAGGAATTGATATGGTCAAATACCATTGGCAATTGGACGTGTACAAACTGTCGGTGGATGCCGCGATGCGAATATTTGAACTCACCAAGTCTTTTCCGAAAGAGGAGATGTATTCGCTGACCGACCAAATGCGTCGCTCGTCTCGATCCGTGTCAGGGCAGATTGCGGAAGGCTGGCGCAAAAGGAAATATGAGGCGTCCTTTGTCAGTAAGTTAAACGACGCCGAGGGCGAAGCGGCCGAGACGCAGTCGTGGTTGGAATACTCCGTCCGTTGCGGCTACATGGAACGCAAGGCTGGCCGTGACCTTCACAGAATTTACGACCGAATCATTGGCAAGCTCGTGAACATGGGCAACAGCCCGGAAACCTTCTTGCTGAAGAAAACGCGAGCAGCATCGCCCGTCCGGGACTAACCCCACCCCCACACTCCCCCGCTCCCTCACCCCCGATGCTTCTCCCCCGCGTCAGCATTCAGCGTCCGGTTCTGGCCAGCATGATGAGCCTGGCGCTGATTCTGTTCGGCGTCATCAGTCTCGGCCGGCTGCCGGTGCGCGAACTGCCGGACATTGACCCGCCGGTCGTCAGCGTGCTCACGGTTTATCCGGGCGCCAACGCGGCGGTTGTCGAGACCGAAGTCACCGAGCGGCTCGAAGAAGCCATCAACAACATCGAGGGCATCAAGACGCTCGCCAGCGAGAGCCGCGAGCAGGTCAGCACCATCACCATCGAGTTCAATCTCGCCCGCGACATCGAGCTGTGCGCCCAGGACGTGCGCGACCGCGTCGCCCGCGCGCGGGAACGCCTGCCGGAGACCATCAAGGAACCCATCGTCTCCAAGCAGGACGCCGACGCGATGGCGGGGATGTGGATTGGCCTCAACAGCCCGCGCCATTCCACGCTCGAACTGACCACCATCGCCGAGACGCAGATCAAGAACCGCCTGCAAAAGGTCAAGGGCGTCGCCTCGATCATGATCGGCGGCGAAAAGCGATTCGCCATCCGACTGTGGCTCGATTCCGAGCGCATGGCCGCGCACCAGGTCACCGTGCTCGACGTGGAGCGCGCGCTGCACCGGCAGAACGTCGAGCTGCCTAGCGGCCGGGTGCAGAACCTGGACCGCGAGATGGTCATCCAGATGCGCGGCGAACTGAAGACCGCCGCCGAGTTCGACCAGTTGGTCATCAAGAGCGACGACGCCCGCATCGTCCGCTTGCGCGACATTGGCGCCGCGCGCGAGGGTGTGGAGGACGAGCGGACCATCGCCCGCTACAACGGCCAGCCGGCGGTGTTCCTCGGCGTCGTCAAGCAATCCAAGGCCAACTCCGTGGAGGTGGCCCACGGCGTCCGCGCGGAGTTGGAGGCGGTGAAAGCGAACCTGCCGGCGGGCGTGGTGGCGTCGGTCGCGTTCGATCAATCCGTGTTCATCGAGAAGGCCATCGAGGAAGTCTGGACCACGCTCGCCATCGCGTTCGTGCTGGTGGTGCTGATCATCTTCGTGTTCCTGCGCGACGTCCGCTCCACGCTCATCCCGGTCGTGGCCATCCCCGTTTCCATCGTTGGCACCTTCGCCGTGCTGCAACTTTTCGGCTACTCGATCAACATCCTCACCATGCTGGCGCTGGTGCTGTCCATCGGCATCGTGGTGGATGATGCCATCGTGGTGCTGGAAAACATCCACCGGCACATCGAAGCCGGGATGCGTCCGATGCAGGCGGCCTATCACGCGATGGAGGAGATCGGCTTCGCCATTCTCGCCATCACGTTTTCGCTGGTGGCGGTGTTCGTGCCGCTGGCGTTTCAAACCAGCGCCACCGGCCAGTTGTTCAAGGAATTCGCCGTGGCCGTCGCCGCGTCGGTGTTGATCTCGGCGTTCGTGGCGTTGTCGCTGTCGCCGATGATGGCCGCGCGACTGTTGAAACCGACGGCGAAGCACGGCCCGTTGTTCCAGTTCTTTGAGCGTGGGTTCGACGCGGTGAACCACGCTTACCGGCGGCTGCTCGGCTGGTCGCTGGCGCATCGCGTCGTAATCCTGCTCGCCGGCGTGGTCACGCTGGCGCTGACGGTCGTTTCCTATCGCGCGCTGGAGAAGGAATTTCTGCCCAGCGAAGACAAGGGCTGGATGTTCTGCTTTGTCATCGCGCCCGAAGGCTCCACGAGCGAGTACACCGACCGCATGTTGCGCAAGATGGAGAAGTTCGTCGCGGACACGCCGGAGATCGAATCCTACGCCGGCATCGTCGCGCTGGCGATGGCCGGGCCGGGCGAGGCCAACTTCGGCATCATGTTCGTCAACCTCAAGGAAGGCCGCCGGCGCAACGTGCAGGACATCGTCAACGCGCCCGACGGGCTGGCCGCGAAATTCTTCGGCCAGGTGGAAGGCGCGATCGCCATTCCGAACATTCCCAAGGCGATTGACCGCACGTTTGGAGCACCCTTCGAGCTGGTCGTGCAAAGCCAGGACCTCAACGCGCTGAACAAGTACGCCGGTGAACTCTCCGGCAAACTCATGCAGGCCGGCTATCTGCGGCACGTTCGTTCTTCCTTCGAGATCACGAAGCCGGAACTGCGCCTGGACGTTGACCGCAACCGCGCCGCGACGCTGGGCGTGTCCATCGAGGACATTTCGCGGACGCTCCAGATTTTGTTCGGCGGCCTGGACCTCAGCCGCATCAAGCGCGACGGCAAGGAATACGACGTCATCGCGCAACTGGAACGCCTCTCGCGCCTGACGCCGCAGGACCTCGACCGCCTCTACGTCCGCAACGACAAGGGCGAACTCATCCAGTTGAGCAGTGTCGTCACCCGCCAGACGGGCGCCGCTCCCAACAAGATCGAACATCACAACCGCCAGCGCAGCGCGAAGATCACGGGCACGCCCCACGGGTTGCCGCTCGGCACGGCGATGGAACGGGTGGAGGAAATGCTCCGCGCCGATCTGCCGCCGGGTTTCAGTTACGAGTGGAGCGGCGAATCGCGCGACCTGCGCGACACCGGCGCGGAGGCGCTGTGGTTCTTCCTGCTGGCGCTGGTGATCGTTTACATGGTGCTGGCGGCGCAGTTCGAGAGTTTGATCCACCCGTTCACGGTGATGCTCGCCGTGCCGCTGGCGGTGTTCGGCGCGTTCGGTCTGCTCTGGCTGATCAACTACGGTGGACGCATCGGTATCCTGCCGGCCATTCCAGCGATGAACCTCAACCTGTTCAGCCAGATCGGCCTGGTGCTGCTCGTGGGCCTGGTGACGAAGAACTCAATCCTGCTCGTCGAGTTCGCCAACCAACGGCGGGCCGCGGGCGCGAACGCGCGCGACGCGATGCTGGAGGCCGGCATCGTGCGGCTGCGGCCCATCTTGATGACGGCGTTCTCAACCATCGCCGGCATCCTGCCAATCGCGATTGGCTTTGGCGCAGGCGCGGAGAGCCGGAGGCCGATGGGCGTGGCGGTGGTGGGCGGGATGTTGACGAGCACGTTCCTGACGCTGGTGATCATCCCGGTGGTCTATACGCTGTTTAGCGACGTGGCGGAAAAGTTTCGCCGCACGCCCGCGTCAGCGGAGCCGGCGGGGGAACTCAAACCCGTGGGCAAGTGAATACCGGCAGACAAGGATGACTCTATTGACCGTGGAAAAAAGTGACGAACGTCCGCCCTCACCCCGACCCTCTCCCCCGGGGAGAGGGAGAATCGTCTCCCGCTACTCGGCAAACCGAACGCGTCCGGACTGGTCAAGCAACTGGATGCGGCTCTCCCTCTCCCTGGGGGAGAGGGCCGGGGTGAGGGGGAACACATCACTCGCATTCAGCTTCATGCTGCTCCCACTTCTCGCGCTGCTCCTGGTTTCCTGCGGCAAACCCGACGGCGAAAAACCACGCCGCACCGCCGACTCCGCTGTTCCCGTCACCGTCGCGCCCGTCGCGCTGGTGCCGCTGGACCGCACCATTCCCGTCGTCGGCACGCTGTTCGCCAGGGATGAAGCCACGCTTGGTGCGGAGGTGGAGGGCCAGGTGGAGAAGACGATGGTTGAGTTCGGCGACCGCGTGAAGGAAGGCCAGACCCTCGCGCAGATTGACACCACCACTTACGACGCCCTGGCCCGCCAGTCCGCCGCGAACCTCACGCGCGCCAAGGCGACCGCCGCCAACATGGAGCAGAACCTCCGGCGCATGCAGGAACTTCAAAAAGATCGAATCTCCTCCGCCAGCGACCTCGACAAAGCCACCGCCGAAGCCGAGCAAGCCCGCGCCGAGGTCAAGTCCGCCGAAGCCGCCGAAGCCATCGCGCGCCTGAACCTCGCGCGCTCGCACGTCACCGCGCCGTTCGACGCGGCGGTGGCCGAGCGCATTGCCAGCGCCGGCGATTTCGTGCGGGCCGGTTCGCCGCTGTTCCGCGTGGTCAACGATGGCGTGTTGAAATTCATCATGCAGGCGCCGGAGCGTCACGCCGGGCAGGTGCAGAAGGAGCAGTTGGTTCAGTTCACCGTGGACGCCTGGCCCGGCCAGACGTTCGAGGGCAAGGTCTATTTGATCAGCCCGCAGGTGAACACGGCCACGCGCGCGTTCGCGTTCGGCGCGCTCGTGCAAAACCCGGAACGCAAGCTCAAGGCCAGCACGTTCGCGCGCGGCGAGTTGATTCTCGAACGCGCCGTGCCCACGCCCGTCGTGCCGCTCGATGCGGTCGTCAACTTCGCCGGCGTGACCAAGGTGTTCGTCGTGGAGCAAGGCGCCGCCCGGAGCCGCGACGTGCAAGTGGGCCGCATCCGGGAAGACCGGCAGGAAATTCTGGCGGGCCTGAAGGCGGGCGAGACGGTGGTGGTGTCCGGGCAATCGAAACTGTTCGACGGCGCGAAGGTGCGCGTGAAGGAAGCGGCTGACGCGCCGAAGGCTCCGGCAAAGAATTTGACACAGCCCTGAACCCGCCTAGCTTTTCCACCATCAAGTATGCGTCTAACGATTGACATCACCGCTGAAGACCTGAAGCAAATCCAGAAAGCGACCGGGGAAAAGCAAAGAACGTCCGCCATTGCCCGCGCCCTGGAGACTTACCTGCGGGAGATTCGCAAACGACGGTTGATTCGACGCGCGCTGGCCGGCAAGACCGATTACCAGTCCACCAACGAGGAGTTGGAAGCGCGGTCGCACTATGATCCTCGTTGACACCTCGGCGTGGGTGGAATTCTTCCGCCGCCAGGGGAATGCGACGGTCAAAATGCGCGTCGCTCACTACCTGCAAAGGGACGAGGCGGCCTTCACCTGCCCGGTCTATTTCGAGATTCTCAGCGGCGCGCGGCCCGCCGAAGTCGCGCTCATCGAAGAAACCTTCTCGCTGTGTCAGCGTGTGTTTTTCCAGCCGGAACACTGGCGCAAGGCGGCCGAGTTTGAGCAGCAGTCGCGGGCCAGGGGGTTGACGGTGCCGCGCGACGACATTTTTGTGGCGACGGTCGCGGCGCAGGCGGGATTGCCCATCGGCTGCCATGACAAGCATTTTGATTGGTTGCGTGACCGTGCCGGATTGCCTTTGGACGTCGAACAATTTGGGACCAAGGCCGGCTCATGAACCAGCCGCCGAAAAATCAGCCGGTTTCCCCATCCGCCGCGAAGGGCCTCGGCCTCGCCGACCTTTGCATCCAGCGCCCGGTCTTCGCGACCATGATCAACCTGCTGCTGCTCGTGCTCGGCGGGTTCGCGTTCCGCCAGATCGGGATTGACCAGTTCCCCAACGTCGAACTGCCCGTCGTCAACGTCACCACCACTTTTCGCGGCGCGTCGGCGGAGGAGGTCGAGACCAGCATCACCAAGCCGCTGGAGGAAATTATCAACACCATCCAGGGCGTGGACGAACTTTCCAGCATCAGCCGCGAAGGGGTCTCGCGCATCACCGTCCAGTTCCTCTACCAGCGCGACCGCGACGACGCCGCGCAGGACGTGCGCGACAAGGTCAGTTCCATCCTCGCGCGCCTGCCCGATGGCGCGGACACGCCGGTGATTGACAAGTTCGACCTCGACGCCGTGCCGATCATTTCCATCGCCATCAGCGCGCCGCGCGACTTACGCGAGATCACCCACCTCGCGGACAAGCTCATCAAGCAGAACCTCGAAACCGTCCCCGACGTGGGCGCGATCCATCTCGTCGGCGCCCGCACGCGCGCAGTGCAGGTGGCGGTGGACATTGACCGGCTGCGCGCGCGCGGGCTGACCATCGAGGACGTGCGCGTCGCGTTGCTACAGCAAAACCTCGAACTGCCCGAAGGCCGCGTCGAACAAGGCTCGCGCGAACTGGTGGTGCGCACCTTGGGCCGGATGCGGGCAGTGAAGGACTTCAATGAGTTGATCGTCGCCAATGCCGGCGGCCAGCCGATCCTCCTGCGCGACGTGGCCGCCATCACCGACGGCGTGGAAGACCCGCGCTCGCTCTCGCGGCTCAACGGCGAGAACGCCGTCACCGTCGTCGTGCGCAAACAATCGGGCGTGAACACCGTGGCGGTGATTGACGCCGTCAAGGCGCGGCTCACGGAACTCCAGGCGCTGCTGCCGGCGGATTTCAAGGTGAACATCATCCGCGACCAGGCCGTGTTCATCCGCAGTTCGCTCAACGAGGTCAGCTTCCACCTCCTGTTCGGCGCGGTGCTGGTGGTGCTGACGGTCTTTTTCTTCCTGCACGACTGGCGCGGGACGCTGATCGCGTGCGTGGCGATCCCGGCTTCCATCATCGCCACGTTCACGCTGATGCGGCTGATGGACTTCACGCTGAACAATTTCACGATGCTGGGCCTGGTGTTCGCCGTGGGCATCGTGATTGATGACGCGATTGTGGTGCTGGAAAACATCCACCGCACGATGGAGGAGAAAAATCTGTCCGGCCCGCAGGCCGCCAGCCTGGCCACGCGCGAGATCGCGCTGGCGGTGATGGCGACGACGCTGTCGCTGGTGGTCATCTTCCTGCCGCTGGCGTTCATGCAGGGGCGGGCGGGGCGGTTCTTCTCCAGCTACGGCGTGACGGTGGCGTTTGCGATCATGGTGTCGCTGTTCATCTCGTTCACGCTCACGCCGATGCTGGCGTCGCGGTTCCTGCGGCGCACCACTGACGAGAAACTCCGCGAGAAGAAGGCGCACGGCGGCGCGCTGCTGCGCTGGTTGGGCGACGTTTATCTCGTGGTGCTGCGCTGGAGCCTGGGGCATCGCTGGGTGGTGATGGGCGCGGCGGGGCTGTGCGTGGCGTCACTTTACGTGCTGCTGCCGGCCACGCGCTTCACCTACTTCCCGCAGGACGACGCGGGCGAATTTGAAGTGGCGGTGCAGGCGCCCGAAGGTTCGACGTTGCAGCGCACGGCGGAAATCTGCGCGCAACTCGAAGCGCGGCTCCGGGCGATCCAGATGGAGGGCAAACCCGCGATTACCGACACGCTGATCACCGTGGGCGAAACGACCGGGCGCATCGGCAAGGGCGAGGGCAACGTGATTCAGGCCACGATCTATTGCCGACTGCCGGCGCTGGGCGGGCGGCTGTCCACGCTGCTCGGCAAGTCACGGCGGTGGTCCCAGTTCGACGTGATGGGGCAGGCGCGGCGGCTGCTCGCGGAGTTTCCTGATTTGCGCGTCAGTGTGCAGGGCATTTCCAACATCGGCTTCAGCGGCGGGCGGAACGCGGAGTTGCAGTTCAACCTGCTTGGCCCCGACCTGGCGAGGCTCGGCGGCTACGCCGACAAAATCATCGAGCGGATGCGCGAGAACCCCGGCCTGGTGGACGTGGACACGACGCTCGCCAACCGCAAGCCGGAGTTGCAGGTCCACATTGACCGCCCCAAGGCCAGCCAGTTCGGCCTGCGCGTGGCGGACATCGCCGGCACGTTGCGCACGCTCGTCGGCGGCGAGATCGTCGGCACCTACAAGGAGGAGGACGAGCAATACGACGTGTGGCTGCGCGCCGAGGCGCCCGACCGCAGCACCAAGGAGGCGCTCGAACAAATCGCCATGCGCGTCGGCGGCGCGGTGCGCGGCGGTCTGATGCCCGCGACGGAAGCCGCGCTGGTGCAACTGGCCAACTTCGTGCGGCTCGAAGAAACGCGCGGCCCCAACCAGATTGATCGCTTCCAGCGCCAGCGCAAAGTGACCGTCGTGGCCAACCTCGCCCCCGGCGCGGCGATGGGCGAATCCATCGCCTACGTGCGGCGGGCCGTCGCCGAGTTGAGCCTGCCGCCGGATTACAAAATCGTCTTCACGGGTCGCGCGAAGGGTTTTCAGGAGAGCAACCAGAACTTCCTCATCGCGTTCGGGGTGGCGATGATTTTCATGTATATGATTCTCGCGGCGCAGTTCGAGCACTTCATCCACCCGGTTTCGATCATGATGGCGGTGCCGCTGTCGCTGCCCTTCGCGCTGCTGCCGTTCGTGCTGACCGGCGCGCAACTGAACATCTTCGGCGTGTTCGGGCTGTTCATGCTCTTCGGCATCGTGAAGAAAAACGGCATCCTCCAGGTGGACTACACCAACACGCTGCGGGCGCGCGGCATGGAGCGGGACGAGGCGATCCTCCAGGCCAACCGCGTCCGCCTCCGCCCCATCCTGATGACGACGATGATGCTGGTGGCCTCGATGATTCCCATCGCGCTGGGCACCGGCCCCGGCTCGGCGGGCCGCGCGGCGATGGCCAAGGTGATCATCAACGGTCAGATGCTCTGCCTGCTGCTGACGCTGCTGGTCACGCCCGTGAGCTACGCGATCTTCGATGACTGGGGCAAAGGGCGCTTCTGGCGGCGGTCGAAAGAGCGCGACGCGGCTTAATCCATCTGACGCACGCGGTAGAAGCGTTGCTGGCTGGCGTTGATGTCGTCCTGGAAATTCAGCGTGGCTCCGGTCGCAAGTTTCTCGGTTTCCAGGCGCGTCCACGATCCGGCGGGAAGACTGTCCGTGTGCTCAGCGCGGTAGGTGCGCCCGGCGATGGTCGGGACGGTGAGCGTCACCGCCGTGCCGACGCGGGTGATCGTGACTTGCAAGGCGGACATCACCACGACGGTCAGTGTTCGCGGCGTGCTCAAGCGCGGCGAACCGCTGTCGCGCACGCGCAGTGGCAGAAGATTCGTCCCGATGGCCGACACGGGTGGCGTCCAGGTGAACGCGCCGGTGTTCGCGTCCAGCACGACGCCCGCGGGCGGCGGCACGTCAAACTCGTAGGTGAGAAACTGCGCCGGCAGGTCCGTGTCGCCGCCTTGCGCGGTGAAGGCGAGCGGACTTTCCGCGTGAACCAGGCGCAGGGCCGGGAAGGCGAGCGTTGGCGGCGCGTTCACTTCGTTGACGGTGACCGAGAATGTTCGCGCGGTGCTCAAGGGCGGGTCGCCATCATCGGTGACACGCACCGTGATCGAGTGCGTGCCCGGCCCCTGGTCCTCCGCCGGCACCCAGGAGATCAGGCCGTTGGTGGGATTGATCGTCATGCCGGCGGGGAAGCCCGGGTCGAGGCTGAACACGAGGACATGCGCGCCGGGGTCCGGGTCGCTGGCGGTATTAGTGACGAGCAACAGACTGCCCTCGGCGATGCTGCGGCCGTTGAGCGACGCGAGGAGCGGCGCATTGTTCACCTCGTTGACGGTGATGGTGATGGTTTCGGTCACGATGAGCGGCGGCGAGCCGTTGTCCGCCACGCGAATAGTCATGGCATAAGTGCCGGGGCCTTGAGATTCAGCCGGCGTCCAGGTGTACACGCCGTTGGTCGTCATGCTGGAACCCTGGGGCGTGCCCGCGCCGAGCGAAAAGGTCAGCGTTTGCGCCGGCACGTTCGTGTCCGTCGCGACGCAGTTGAAAGTGAGGAGCGCACCTTCGTTGACCGTCCGGTCGCCGATGTGCGCGAGCACCGGCGGGGAATTGCCGGTGACGACCAGATTCGGCGTGCGCGGCGTCGCGTTGGTCATCGTGAAGATCAGCGGCTGGCCGTCAGGGAACCGGCCCTGGCTCACGTCGGTCGCTTGCGCGCCGAACGCGATGCCGTCAATGATCGTGCCGTCGGGCGCGAAGAGCGCGATGGCCTCGCCGCCGGTTCGGGCCAGCGAGAAGCTTGCGTGCAGGTCCGGCCGGCCCGGCCCGTTCTGGTCGGTGTCGCCGTCTGCCCAGACCAGCAGGAAACCGCCGGGCGGGATGCTGGCGGTGGACGGAATCTCCCACTGCGTCGCATTGGTAAGCGAGTCGGCCAGGAAATAACCGCCGAGATTCACCGCGTTGGGGCCGGGGTTGAACAGCTCGATCCAGTCGTCGAAACAATTCGCCCCGGCGGGATCATTGGTGTCGCACAAGGTGGCCGCGTTGTCCGCCATCCACTCGTTGATGAACACCCGGATTGGCGTGGACGCGGGGTTGTTCGTCGCGCCGGGCGTGACCCTGGAAAACTCGCGGCGTCCGCTGGCGTTGCCGTCGGGATAGGAGCCGTGCGAGCGGCCGGCGACGGGCGCTTCGTAGTTCAGGTGGTCAATGAGCGAGGCGAGGTTCGTGCCTTTGCTCAACGCCACCGAGCCGACGTCCGGCGCGGCGCGGAAGTTCGCGTGCAGCTCGGAATTGGTGGACTGCGCCGGCTGGCCGTCGAGCCACACGATCAAAAACTGTTTCGCGGCGATGACGGCGTTGGAGGGGAACGGCCATTGCGTGAGGTTCGTGTAGTTGTTGGCGAGGTAATAGCCGTTGAGCGAAAGCTCGTTCGTCCCGCCGTTGTAAAGTTCCACCCACGGATCGCGTTCACCGGAGCTGTCGGTGATGCCGTTGGTGCCGAGGAAGAAATTGTTCGGCAGCACCTCGTTGAGCCACAGCGGCGGGAAGGCCGGCATCGTCGCGCGCAGCGAATTGGCCACGCCAGGCGTGTAGCGGTTGATCACGTCATAAGTTGTGTCGAGCGTCATGCCGAAGACGATGTCGCTGCTGCCGGGGCTGCTCTGGTGGACTTCCACGGCCAGCACGTTGTCGCCCTGCACCAGCGCGCTGCCCGGCAGCAGGAACGGGCCTTCGTAGGTCGCGTCGCCGATGCCGCCGGAGGTGATCGTCGAGTAGTTCACCGCGCCGCCGGGCATCCGGATGCGATAAAGTTCCTGGCCGTTCAGATAAAACACTGCGCCGTCATCCAGCACCGTGAAGAGCTTGAGCGACGCGCCAGCGAGGCTGCCGTTGAACGTGAAGTGGGTGCGGAAGTAATACGTGATCCGTCCAATTGTCAGCGCCGTGCTCTTGGGCGCGGGCAAGGCGGCGGTTTCCACGTACAGCAGCGCCGGGCCGGACGGCCACGCCGCGTCGTTGTAGCCCACCGCCGTCCAGTTGCTCAACGTGAGGTCTTGCGTCTGCTGATACTTCCAGGGTTGCGTGATGCTGATGAGAGATTGCGGCGGATTGGAGGACGCGAGGCTGACGGAGCCCCAGTTGGCGGCGCGGTTGTTGTCCTGCAAGGCGTCAATCAACTGGAGCGACGACCCGCCGCCGTCCGCCGCGGCGGGCCACGGCAGATCGTCGTCGTAGGTCATCTGGTCAATCACCTTGTCCTGCGCCGCCGTCGCGCCGGGTTTGATCAACTTGAGCGTCTCGCCGCCGTTGTCGAGCTGGCCGGGAAATTCGCCCGCGACCGGAATCGCCACGCCATAAGTCGCCGCGAACACCGACTGGTCTTTCGCCACGACGAGGTAAGTGCCCGCCTCGATGATCGTCCCAACGGGAAAGGTGAAGCCGGTGCCTTCCAACCGCCAGCGCGACATATCGAAGACGTTCGACGCGGACGTGTTGAAAATCTCCACGTAGCTCGCGTCGGCCACGGCCGGGTTGTACATGATCTCGTTGATGACCAGCCTGTCCTCCGGCCGTTCGACCGCGCCGGTGTAGTTCACGCGGAAGGTCCCGCCCACGCCCGCGACGAGAGCGCCGCGCGGGTCCACGCCGGTGACGGCCAGCATGTTGGTCCCGCTGGTGAGGGGCACGCGAATGACCCAGGTGTTGAGCGAAGTCCACGAGACGGGGAAGGGCACGCCGTTGATCAGAATCGTCCGCACCTCCAGCGGCGCGGTGCCGGTAAGCGTGATGAGGTTGCGGTTCGTCGCAAAATCCGCGCCGCCGTTGGACGTGATGGCGAAGGCCGACTGGTTGTTCGTGACCTGCTGGAGGATGAACTCGCGCCGCGCCGCGATGAAATCCTTGATGTATTGCGGACTGCCCACGCCCGCGCCGCCGGCGACCATGCCGTTGTAGCGTGCGTCGAGAATCGGGTTCGAGCGCGCGGCAGTCATGAACCCGCGCGCCGCCTCGATGAGCGTCTGCCAGTAGATGCGCGTGAAGGGCGCGTGATCGTTGCGCGGCCCGTGGTCCGCGCCGCCGATGCCGAAGAGGTTCCCATCGGTCGGCGAGCCGCCGAAGGCAAAATCAATGTCCCACAGGAACAGCTTCCAGGTGTCCCGCTCCGGCCCGTAGATGAACGCGTTCTGGCCGCCGCCGTAGGAGAAGCTGTCGCCGTTGTTGAAGAGATGCTGCGTGACATGGACCCGGTACCACTCCTCCACGTCGGTCGCGCCCGTGAGCGCGGTCGTGTAGGCGTCGCTGTTGATGGGCGCGTTGGTGAGCACGGTTTCGATGAGCGCGAAGAGGTTCGTGTAATCGTTCTGCTCCGTTGGTGCGGCGGCGCGGCGCGGCAGGATCGCGCGGTAAACCGCCTGTTTCTTCACGCCCCCCGTCGTGGTCCACCGGTTCAAGCTCGAACCGATCCCCGCGAAGCCCGGCTCGCCCACACCGTACGCCTGATCGCCAAATTCAAATCCGATCTGAATCTTGTGCAGGTCGCCATCTGGATCGTCCGGATACCATTGCTCGACGAAATCGCCGTTGGGCTGCTGCGCATCAAGGAACACTGTTTCGCGCCGCTGGCCATTGACGATGATGAACACCGTCCGGTTGTAGAGAAACGGCGCGCCGAACTGCCCGCCGAACCAGTAGCCGTGAATCTCCGCCTGCGCCGTGCCGTCGCCGCCGCCGTTGCCGGGGCGGAAGAGGTTGATGTCCGTCTCGCCGAGGAACCGCTCGTCCGGCGGGAAACTCATGTCGTAATCGCAACTGTTCCCGACCGGCGAGTTGTAGCTCGGCGAATGATACGGGCTGCCGTGGAACCAGCCGCCGGCGTTATACACGATGCGGTTGGTGCCGTAGAGAAACGTCACGTCCTTCGCGTTGTTGCTCATCCGCTCCTCATTGCTCCAGCGGTCCACGTTCGTCTGGGTGAGCCACATGCGGTAGGTGCCGAGCGTGCCGGGGATCGTGGTGTCGCCCCAGCGCACGACGCACTCGCGCGCGGGCGCGTCGTTTGGGAACGCGCCGCTGGCGGTCGGCGTGAAATTGTCGGAAGCCGAAACATAAAACGCCGCCTGCGCGCCGGCGGCCTGGCCGGGAATCGTGGTCGAGTAAAAGCCCGCGCCGTTGTTGGTCATCGCGACGGCGGTGTAGTTCGTGTTCGGATCAATGCGGTAATTCACCGCGAGAAACGCCAGCCCATCGGGGTCGCTGACCCGGGCGACGACGAGCACCGCCTGGCTGGCGGCCGGCAGCGGCGGGTCATGACGCACGTCGGTGATGGCGGGGCCGGCGTTCGCCGCCGCGCGGCTGTTCACCGCGCCGGGGGTGCCCAGGTTGCGCGCGGTGAGCGTGTAACGAATCGACTCCAGCCAGTTGCCGCGCAGGCGGAGCAGGATGTTCGGATTGCCTTTCAACCAGCGCACTTTCGCTCGCAACGTGACGGTCGTGCCCGGTGCCAGCGTGGCAGGGAGCTGCGCGCGCACGCGGTTGGCGCCCGAGTCGCCGCGGCCCGTGGCGCGCAGGTGCAGCGAGCGCGAACTGGCGAAACCTTCGCCCGGCTCCCAGCCGGTCTGGTTGTGGTTGCCCTGGAAAACCCAGCCGCTGGCGTCCGTCTCGAACGTGCCGTTGGCGATCACGTTCGCGCCGCCGGCGGGGATCACTTCGATGTTGTCCACCAGCGCCTCACCCGCGCCCAGCAGCGTGACGTGCAGTTGGTAGGCGTCCGCCCAGCCGTTGTCCATCACGCCGGTCGTCTCGACCGTGATCCACTGGCTCTTGGCGGATTCGTCGCTGTCGGCCCAGTTTGGAGCAAGACGATTGTCGGCGCGGACGTCGCGCAATTCGAGGCTGCTGCCGCCGCCGCCGACCCATTTGCCCCAGCGCCCGCCGGGGCCGTAGGTGACTTCATCCACGGTGATGTGAATCTTGTTGGTGACGAGCTGGCCCATCGCGTTGGTGCCCGCGACTTCGTCGGGCTTGTTCAGCTCGACGCGCTCGCCGCCGTTGGCCAGCGAACCGCCGTAGTCGCCGAGGCAATTGGCGATGGTGAGGCCGGCGTAATTGGTGCGGAGCCGCGCCGCGTCCCGGGCGATGACGAGATAGCCGCCCATCGGGAGGATCGTGCCATTGGGTATGTTGAACGTCACCCCGTCGCGGATGCGCCAGCCGCCGAGATCAACGTCGTTGGTGCCGCGGTTGAACAGTTCGAGGTATTCGTCGTTCGCGTCGTCCGTCACCGGATCGAACATGATTTCGTTGATGACCACGTCGTCGCGTTTGAGCGGCGCGTTGTTCGTCCCCGGCGTCGGCGTCGCCAGCCGCGTGAACGCGGTAGCGCCATCCGGGTAACGGCCCGTGGCAACACCGTTCTCCAGCGCGTCGAAACGGATCGCGTCAAGGATGCGGTTGCCGAAATTGTTCTTGAGGAAAATCGTCTCGCCGCCGGCGTCGAGAGAAAAGCCCAGTTGTGCCTCGGTGAACGCCAGGAAGCCGCGCGGCGAAATGATCGTGTTGGCGGGGATGACGAACTTGTTGGTTTCCCCGTCGTCGGTCAGCACGCACCCGCCGATGTTCAAAGCCGAGGCGCCGTAGTTGTAAAGCTCGATGAAGTCCACGGCCGGCAGGTCGGTATGCGCGAGGAATTCATTGATGAGCAGCGTGCGCAGCGTGTTGCCCAGCGGTGCGTCGGCGGCGCCGGGGTTGCCGCCGATCAGTTCGCTGGCGGCCCATGCGCGCGGGTCGCGCTCGCCGTAGCTGGGCCGCGCGAGCACGAGCGAATGCCCCGCGCCGTCCGCTGCGGCGGGATACGGCGGGTCGCCGGTGTAGGTCATCTCGAAGAGCACGGCGTCGCGGTTGTTGCGCAGGCGCAGCGTGCCGGAGCTGTTTTGCAGGGCGTTCGAGTTGACGAACGGGCCGAGGACGTTGGTGAAACTGTACGTGGCGCGGAAGTCCGCCGGGCTTGCCGCCACGACGAGGTAACTGCGCGACGCGAGCACGACGTTGGAGGGGAACACATAGTCAATCGCGCCGGAAATGCGCCAGCCGCCCAGTTCCTCGAACCACGGCTGCGAGTTGAAAATCTCGATGAACTCCAGGTTGCGGGCGTCGGGCCGGTTGGTCGGATGATACATCACCTCGGAAATGACGACGCCGTGCCGGCGCGAGGATGGGCCGGGGGACTCCTTGGGCAGCGAAAGGTAGCCGATGTCAATCGGGCGCGTGACGACGGCAAAGGTCCGCTGGGAATTGGCGAGGATGGTGTTGGGCGTCGTCGCGCGGTCGCGGACGTTGTTCACGGTGAGCGTGTAGGTGACGTTTGGCGCCAGCGTCGTGGTGGTGAGGATGATCGTGCGCGTGTCCACGCCAAAGACGGCGCGCGTGACGGTGATGCCGCCGCTGACAGTGTAGTTGGTGGCATTCGTGGCGGTGGCTTCCTCGACCGGCTCGGAGAAGACGACGAAGACGATTTGATTTTCGCCGATGTTGCCGACGGTTGTGATCGTCGGCTTCGTCGTGTCCGGGACGACGGTGAGCGTGGCCACGGCGCTGTTGGTGATGCCCAGGCTGTTGGTGATGGCGCAGCGGAACGTGCTGCCGGAATCTCCCAGCACGACCGGGCCGAGAGAATAGGCGGCGTTGGTCGCACCGGGGACATTGGTGCTGTTGCGGGACCATTGGAAGGCGGCTCCGAGCATCCGGGACAGCGCCACGTTGAACGTGGCGTAGGCACCCTCGACGGCGCTGACGTTGGTGGGCTGCTGGCTGATGATCGGCGGGCCGAGGCCGACGGGGACGAGGTAGGTGCTGGCGATGGGCGGGTCGTTGTTGACGGCGAGCGGATCGCCCGGCTTCTGCCAGGTCACCGCCAGGTTGTCGCCGCCGCCGCCTTCCTTTTGCAGCGCCTCGATGTAATAGCGGAAGCCGTTGGTCAAATTGATCGGCGCGGACTTCTGGTTGGCCTCCTTGTTCCATTCGCGCGACGCGGTCCAGGCATTGACGGTGGCGATGAGAATCCTGTTCGCCGGATCTTCGTTCGTGCTCAGGTAAAGCGCGCCGCCGTCGTCCGAGGCGATCCAGAAGGTGTAACTGCCCGTCACCGGAGGGATGAGCAACGCGCGCATCCGCTGGCCGTAGTTGTCACTGAACTCGTTGGGCGCCTCGAAGGTGGGCTGGATGGTTTCCAGCGACGGGCTGCCCGGGTAGCTGGGATGGCTCGTGAGGTCGGCGACGCTGTTGCCGCCGATGTTGGAATAGACTTCGCGCAACACGCCGTTGGAGGTCTGGGCGGCGGCCGGTGGGGCAAGGTGAAAAGCGATGCTGGCAAGCAGAACAATTCCGTGGAAACGCAAAAGATACGACTGGGTCATTTGCAGAAATTCATACCACAGGCGGGTGCTGGTTGCGAGGAATTAACCCCAAAAAACCGGGTGAACACAGCGCAGCCTTTCAGCCGATGGCTTCCGACGCCTGCGGAAGGACTTTCGCCACGGCGTCCGCGCGGCGCTTCCGCTCCGGCAAGGCCAGCGCAACGCCGTTGGCGGGAAGCTGCCACATCGGATGGAAAGTTTTTACGGCGTTGGTGAAAGCATTCCGCAGCGGCAGGGAGTTTCGGACGCCGTTGGGGAGCCGCTTCCGCACCGGCAGCGTGTTTCTGACGCCGTTCAAGCCTCGCTTCCGCAGCGGAGGGGGTGTTCGGACGCCGTTCCGGCAACGCTTCCGTATCGGAAGGGAGATTTTAACGCCGTTTTCGAGGGCCTTCCGCGTCGGAAGGGCGTTTTTTACGCCGTAAAAACCGCGCTTTCGTATCTGCTACAGGTTCTGCTTAAGCACTTTATGATTAAATCGCCATGGTGCCCCTCACTGCATTCCGGCCAATTCAGTCGAAAGCACCAGTCACCTTGAACGCGCTCCGCAGCGGGAGAAGAAACCGCCGCCAATGGCGTAAGAATCAGGGAACGATTTGAGAACTCGCAGCGGCCTTCGGAAACGAAGGCCGCTTTTTTTATTATCTGAATTGCTGCTTGCTCAACTTTCAGTTTAATTATTGTCCATGCTGAACGAAGAAAAACCAATCGTTCCCCAAGCCCTTCTCGATCTCGTCGAACGCTTTGAGCGCAACCGCGAAGCTTACCAGTCCGGCAACTACAACGAAACCCAGGTTCGCCGTGAATTTCTTGACCCGTTTTTCAAAGCGCTCGGCTGGGACATTGATAACGAGCAGGGTTACGCCGAGGACTACAAAGACGTATTCCACGAAGATGCCATCAAAACCACCGACGGCACCAAGGCGCCGGATTACTGTTTTCGCATCGGCGGCACGCGAAAGTTTTTCCTCGAAGCCAAGCGCCCGTCCGTGGACATCAAGAACGATGTCAGCCCCGCCTTCCAACTTCGCCGTTACGGTTTTACGACCAAGCTGCCTTTGAGCGTCTTGAGCGATTTCGAGGAATTTGCCGTCTATGACTGCCGCTTCAAGCCGGTGAAGACGGACAGCGCCGCCGTTGGGCGAATCCTTTACATCCATTACACCGAATACGCCACGCGCTGGCACGAGATTGCCGCTGTGTTTTCCCGCGAGGCCGTCCTCAAAGGCTCGTTCGACAAATTTGCGGAATCCAGCAGAGCCAAGCGCGGCACCGCCGACGTTGACGACGCCTTTCTTGAAACCATCGAAACGTGGCGCAAGGAACTCGCGCAAAACCTGGCCCTGCGAAACCAGAAACTTTCCCAGCGCGAACTCAACTTCGCCGTCCAGCGCATCATTGACCGCATCATCTTTCTCCGCATCTGCGAAGGGCGCGGCATCGAGGATTATGGACGGCTGCGCGCCCTGGCGGATGGCGATAAAATTTATCCACGCCTCGGCAAACTCTTTGAACAGGCCGACGACCGCTACAACTCCGGCCTGTTCCATTTCCGCGCCGAGAAAGGCCGGCACGAAGCGCCCGACGAACTCACGCTCAAGCTCGACCTCGACGACAAACTGCTGCGGGACATCCTCAAGAATTTATATTATCCCGATTCCCCCTACGTTTTCTCCGCGCTGTCGGCGGATGTGCTGGGGCAGGTCTATGAGCAATTCCTCGGCAAAATCATCCGGCTGACCGAAGGCCATCTGGCGAAAGTTGACGACAAGCCGGAAGTCAAAAAGGCGGGGGGCGTTTATTACACGCCCACTTACATCGTCGAATACATCGTCCAAAACACCGTTGGGAAATTGCTGGAAGGCAAAATGCCCAAGCAGGCGGCCAGGCTGAAAATCCTCGACCCCGCTTGTGGCAGCGGCTCGTTTCTGCTCGGCACTTACGAGCACCTGCTCAAATGGCATCGTGATTTCTACACGCGGAACGATCCGGTGAAATGGGCCAAAGGCAGCCAGCCCGTGCTGGTGCAAACCTCCGGCGGCGGCTGGAAACTCACCATCGCCGAACGCAAACGCATCCTGCTGGATAACATTTACGGCGTGGACATTGACGCGCAGGCGGTGGAAACCACCAAGCTCTCGCTCCTGCTCAAAGTGCTGGAAGGCGAGACCAGCCAGACCATCCAGCCCGAACTGCTGCACCAACGCGCGCTGCCCGACCTGGGCGACAACATCAAATGCGGCAACTCGCTCATCGGCCCGGATTTTTATCAGGGGCAGCAGATGACGCTGCTGGACGAGGAAGAACGCTACCGCGTCAACGTCTTCGACTGGCACGCGGAATTTCCGCAGGTTTTCCCGCGCCCGACTGCCAGCGGCGAACTTCGGGAAACATCACCCGGAATTTCCGACTACACCATGCCCGGTGTGCCGCTGCATGGCAGCTACGGCAAAGTCAGCTACAAGAAAACGAAAGGTAAAGCGACCGCGACGCTGCCGCTGGAATCTGAATCGGAAGGCGGCTTTGATGCGGTGATTGGTAATCCGCCTTATGTGGACATCAAGGGACTGCCCGAAATAGATGTCGAATACATCTTCGGCAAATTTCCGACGGCAAATAACCGCATCAATTTGTTTGCAACATTTCTTGAGCAGTCATTGAACCTGTGCAAGCAATCGGATTTCCGGGTTTCGATGATCGTGCCCACAGCTTTGCTCACACAAGAATCCTACCGTGAGTTGCGCAAGCAAATCATTGCCAAGTTTCAAATCGCAAGCGTTGTTCGACTGCCAAATGAATCCTTTGGCGCGGCGGCAGGAGATGTGAAGGTCGACACGGTGATTGTGACGTTTGAGCAAATGCTCCGTATCCCACGAGCAATCGAGGTTATGAGCTACGCTGGATACGATAGAATTACCAAGATCGAACCATCAACCGCCCATGTTCACACGAAAATCCCACAGGAGCGATGGAGCGCCAGTAAGGATTTTGTCTGGTCTTTAAATACAAGTAGTGCCGCAGCGAGCATCCTCGGGAAATGCGAAAATCAGACAGTGCCTCTTGAAGATTGCGCGGAGGTTTGTCTGGGGCTTACCCCATACGACAAATACAAAGGCCATACAGAATCGCAGATTAAGAACCGAGTATTCCACGCGAATTCAAAGAAAGATAAATCTTTCAAACGGCTCTTGGCCGGAAACGATGTAACGCGGTATGGCGTTCGCTGGAACGGTGAGGAATGGATAAGTTATGGCCCTTGGCTGGGAGCGTCGCGCGAACAGAAGTTTTTCACGGAGAGACGTATCCTCGTCAAACAGATCATTGACTGGACAACGAAGAGGATTTGGGCAGGGATCACGGACGAAGAACTCTACAACACCCAGAACGCTTTCAATTTGTTAGCGAAGGAAGGGTGGCAATTGGAATATCTGCTGGGAATTCTCAACAGCCGGTTGATGACTTTCTATCACCAGAAGAAGTTCTTGGACGAGTTCAAGATGCGGTTTCAGAAAATCCTGATTAAAGACTGTCGGCGTTTTCCCGTTCGTGTCATCAACTTCGCCGACAAGTCCGATAAATCGCGTCACGACCAGATGGTGAAACTCGTCGAGCAAATGTTGGTGTTGCACCAGCGATTGCCCGCCGCCAAAACGCCGCCGGAGAAAACCTCGCTCGAACGCCAGATCACCGCCACGGACACACAAATTGACCGGCTGGTCTATGACCTCTACGGCCTGACTGCGGAGGAAATCAAACTCATGGAGGGCGCGGAAAAATAATTTCAGGGTTGGACGGTATTTGTCCGTCCGGGCGTGCGATACTCGCCGACGTTATGGGATATTTAATCGAGATTGATCCGTGGTCCACGGCGCTCATCACCTGGCCGCCACCACCACCGCCGAAGCCGCCGAAGCTGGCACCGCGAATCGCCGCTGACGTCGTCCCACCGGACTTCGATTATGCGTTGGAACCAATCGGCACCGCGAAATCCATTCCGCCATCTCGCCGGCGAATCCGGGAGCCGCAGCCGCGCATAGAAAGGGAAACCCCGCTCGTTCCCGCCGCCGTCGCCGCCGCGGTGTGCGAAGAAGCCAGCGTCTGGCTGGACGAACCGTTGCCGCGTTGGTGGCGGCGCGTGCTGGTCGTGCGCGTCAATGCAATCTATGCGCGGAATCCGCAGTTCCGGCGGAAAATTCGCGGGCGGGACACCTTGGGGCGCGACTGGCTTTGGGCGTTCACGCGTCACTGGCTGGCAGCCTTGATGTTGAAGCATCGCCCCGATCTCCATGAACGGCTGCCCGACGGCTACAATGTCGGCCAGCCTTTGCCGCAGAAGAACCGCGCTCGAACGTCAAATCACCGCCCCCGCCACTCAGATTGACCGGCTGGTCTTTGACCGCTACAACCTGACCGCCGACGAAAGTAAAATTGTGGAGGAAATAGCCAGATGACCAAGCGCCGGCTCTCGAAACATGGGAAATTTGGCGGGAATTGTTGGCCCCGGGCGGATGTCTTCCGCGCTTCAAGAATCAGCCAATGCTTGCACCTCGCAACCGAGGATTTCAGCAACAGGTCTGTCGCTGCCCTTGCCACACCGTCCTCCCCTTCCTTTCACTCGCCTCGTTGCGCCCTTGCTGCGCGGCGCGACCCGGCGCACCACGCCCGTCCCTGCCCGGACGGGGTCCCGGAATGGGCAGTTTTTTCCTGGTTGGGGTCGCTGGGGCGGTGTTTTCCCTAAAAAAGCCGCTGAGGAGCCGCCAAAGGTTGCTGAGATGGCACAAATAGTTGCTGAGATGGCGTCCAAGGCTGCTGAGATGTCGCCCCAGGTTGCTGAGATGGCACCCTGAGTCACATTTTGCGGCACCTCAGCGCGTGTTTTCGGCGGCTTACTGAAAGGGGGCGTCTCCTCAGAGCGCGGGGGTGTCTTCCTATGGAGCGGGGGGTGGGCCGCATCGGCCCGGTGTCAATCCCGGTCGGGCGTCCACGTTGCAGCGGTCGAGGTGGATTCTAATTGCGCCAAAGTCCACCGGCCCGGCGCAAGCCAGGCCACCGCCCCGATCACCGCCGTCGTGCCCTGACCGGCGCGGGGGTGTCCAAGTTCGACCGGCTCACACTTCAGTTCGTGCCGGCCAGAAAAGAGTTGTCCCCCCGGCGCACGCGGGGCATTAACCGGGGCATGAATTATCTCACCATCGGCATCATCGGCCTGATCGGCGGCGTCACCAGCGGCTTGTTCGGCGTGGGCGGCGGCGTGGTGATGGTGCCGGCGATGATGCTCTTCCTGGGCATGGGCATCAAGCAGTCGGTCGGCACCTCGCTGGCCGTGATCATTCCCACGGCGATGATGGGCACGTTCCAACATCACCGGTTCGACCAGGTGAGCTGGCGCGTGGCCTTGTCGCTCGCGCCGTGCGCGATTGCCGGCGGATTCATCGGCTCCTGGCTCACGACCCAAATCCACGCGGACAATTTGAAGCGCGGCTTCGGCGCGTTCCTGGTCGTGGTGGGGGTGAAGATTTTGTTCTTCAAGTGAGCGATGGGAGTAAGCTCAAAATCCAAAGCTCAAAGCTCAAGAGAAACACAAAACCAACAGTTCTAGTCGGGACCACGCTTTTGAGCTTAGGCCATTGGAGCTTTTCTTGAGCTTTGAACTTTGAGCTTTGATCTTGTTCGCGCTACGCCGCGCGTCCTTCCGACTTGACGTAAACAGTCTGCGTCGGGAACGCGAACTCGATGCCTTCGCGGTCGAACCGCTCCTTCACCGCGAGATTCAACGCCTGCAAGTCGCGCGCGTGCAGCTTTTGGTCCGTGCCGTTCCACAGGTGGACGATCTCGATGTTCAACGCCGAGTCGGCGAACTTGTTGAACGTGACGAGCACCTCTTGCGTAAGCGGGTGGCGCGTGAACACTTCCTCCAGAATGCCCAGGGCGCGTTTCACCTTCTCCATCGGCGTGGCGTAGGTGATGCCCACCGTCATCACCGTGCGGATGAACGGCCGGCTGGCGATGTTGGTGATGGTCGCGTTGCCCATCGTCTTGTTCGGGATCGTGATGAGGTGGCCGTCGGCGTTGCGCACGCGCGTGCTGCGCAGGCCGATGGCTTCCACCACGCCTTCGTAGCCCTCGACCTTGATGCGGTCGCCCACCTGGCAGGGCTTGTCCGTGAGCACGGCGACCGCGCCGAAAAGATTGGCGACCGTGTCCTGCGCCGCCAGACTGAGCGCGAGGCCGCCAATGGACAGCGAGGCGATGAGGCTGGTGATGTTCAAGCCGAGGTTTTGCAGCGTCAGCAGCACCGCGACGATCACGATGAAGACCTTGACGGTGTTCCGGATGATCGGCAGGAGTTGATCGTTGAAGGATTTGTCCGCCCCGACGTGGGCGCGCTGCCGCCAGTAGCCCAGAAGCAGATCGATCAACTTGAGCGCCATGTAGGTGATGGACACGGCGACGATGAGCTTCAGGCCCTTCGAGAAGAAATCTGCGAACCATTCCGGCCAGGAAAAAATCCGCAACCCGACGTGCAGCAGGATGACGAACGCCACGATCTTGACCGGCCCGCGCAGCAATTGCAGCAGCAGGTCGTCGAGCTTCGTCTCCGTCGTGGCCGCCCAACGGCGGAGCTGCCCATGCACCAGCCAGTCGAGCAGTTTGGAAACGTAGAACGCCAGGAAGATGAAGATGAGCGACGCCAGATATTGCCAGAGCGGAATGTCGAACAGCGCCTCCCGCAACCACGGCAACCGGTCCAGCCCGAACGTAACCCACGCGGACCGCGCGCCGTCGTCGTCCGCGATGACCAGTTCCGCCGCGCTCAACGCGCCCAGCGCCACGCCTGCGCCGGGATTGAGCAACGCGAGCTTCACCGTCTGGTTGCCGTCCTTCTGGGAATTGTCGTGGAGCGGAATGCTGATGGTCTCCTCGATCTGCCCGGTGGCGAACGTCACCGGGCCGAGTTTGGCGGAGTAATTTACGCCTGCCGTCGCGGTGCCATCGGCGGTGGCGAAGTCCACGGTCGCCGCCGTGTTGGTGGCACCGGTGCGCTTGAGGACGACGGCGGCCGAGCGCGCGTTTTCGCTGGCGGTGAAGCGGGCTTTGGCGAACTCAATCGTGGCCGCGCCCATGTTCCCCTGCGCTCGCGCCCAGGCGGCCCACAGCCACAGCGCCACAATCGCGACGGCGAAACTTTTCAAGCAGTTCTCAAACTTCGATTTCATAGCGCCAGCGAGTGTAGTGAGCCGGCGCGCGGAAGTAAAACGGGCGACGGCGCGTCATCCCTGACCAAAGCTCCAAGGCCTGAGCTTCCTCAGCGTTTCCACCACGGCACGCCGGGCTTCTTGGCCGTGTCCGGCGCGTCTCCTTGATGCCGGAGCTGTTGGACGAGCAGGAGGCTGCGCGCTTCCTCCAGCGCCATGCCGAACTCGGCGTAACTGCCGAAGCGTTCCTCCGGCTGCTTCGCCATCGCCTTGCAGATGGCTTCGCTCGTCTTGGGCGTGATGCGCGGGTCCACTTGCATCGGCGGCGTGAGCGGCGTGTGAACGTGCCCGGTGATGACGCCCTCGATGGTGTCGGCCTCGAACGGGACGTGGCCGGTGAGCGCGTGGTAAAGCGTGCCGCCCAGGCTGTACATGTCGGACAGAAAATCTTCGCGCTCGCGTTTGATTTTTTCCGGCGCGACGTAATAAGGCGTGCCCCAGACGGTGTTGTCACCCGAATCGTCATCCTCGGTGCGGCGGGCGAGGCCGAAGTCCACGAGCTTGGGTTCGCCCAGTTCGTTGAAGAGGATGTTGCCCGGCTTGATGTCGCGGTGAAGGAGATTGTGCCTGAGCGCGGTGTCCAGCGCGGAGGCGACCTTGACGCCGACATCAAGCACGATCAGTTCAGGCACGCAGCCTTCCTTCTCGATGCGCCCGTCGAGGCTGCCGTGATCGGCCAGTTCCATCACGAGATAGGGCGCGTGCTCGAATTCGTCGAAGGTGTAAATGTGAATGATGTTGGTGTGGTTGAGCGCGGCCGTGGAGCGCGCTTCGCGATAGAAACTGTCAAGCACCGCGCGGTCCTCCGCGAATTCGCGCTTGAGGAATTTCACCGCCACCTGGCGTTCCAACATCGTGTCAAACGCCCGATACACCGTGCCCATGCCGCCCGACGCGACGACTTCCCGCAGTTCAAACTGCCGGATGCGCACGGGGACGATGACGGGGTGACCGCACTTGCTGCACGGAGTGGTGTCGAGCGGCGAACCGTCGCCGGGCAGCCAGTGTTTGGCCTTGCACCCCCCGCACACCGCCAGCCGCAACGGACGGCTCGCATGACTGGATGTTTCTGACACGATGTGAACATAACAGGAGTGGGCGGCGCGACAAGGAGGGAAGTGTAAGATTTCCATGCCTCCGCAGGCGGGAGGAACCTCGAAGCTCAAAGTTCAAAAGCGCAACGTTGGAGCTTGGGATTTTGAGCTTCGCTTGAGCTTTGATCTTTCTAAAACGTCGGTCCCAGCGGCCACGGCGCAAACTCTTCGTCGCCGATGCCGGCCAGTTCGCTCTTGGTCTTCTCACCGCTGGCCACCGCGATAATCTTCTCGAAAATGCGCTGGCCCACCTGCTCCACCGTCTCGGTGCCGTCGAGGATGGTGCCGGCATTGATGTCCATGTCGTCGGTCATCCAGTTATAGAGCGGCGTGTTGGTGGCGACCTTGATGCAGGGCGCGGGCTTGCAACCATAGACGCTGCCCCGGCCCGTCGTGAACACGCCGATGTTGCAGCCGCCCGTGACGAGGCCCGTCATGCTCACCGGATCGTAACCGGGCGTGTCCATAAAACAAAAACCCGGCGTGGTGATCGGCTCGGCGTATTGATAAACGGCGGCCAGCGGCGACTGCCCGCCCTTGGCCACCGCGCCGAGGCTCTTCTCGTAAATAGTCGTGAGACCGCCTTCCTTGTTGCCGTAGGAAGGGTTGTTATCAATCGAAGCGTTGTGCTGGCGAACGTGGTTTTCCCACCAACGAATGAGCGCGACGAGTTTCTCGCCGACTTCGCGCGACACCGCGCGGCGCGTGAGCAGATGTTCCGCGCCGTAAATCTCCGTCGTCTCCGCCAGTACCGATGTGCCGCCGTAGCGAACGAGTTCATCAGAGGCGACGCCCAGCGCGGGGTTCGCGGTGATGCCGCTGTTGCCGTCGGAGCCGCCGCAATTCTCGGCGAGGATGAGTTTGCTGATCGGCTGCGACGTGCGGCGCAGGGCGTTGGCGGCGGGGAGCAACTTCGCCACGGCGGCGGCGGCGGCGTCCACGGTTTTGCGCGCGCCGCCCATGCCCTGAATCGTCATGAAGGTCGGCGCGGCCTCGCCATCGCGCAGTTCGTCGAGCTTGTGATCCTTGCGGATGAACTGGACCTGGTTCACCTCGCAGCCGAGGCCGATCATCACATAGCCGGAGATGTTCGGATGCCGCGCGACGCCCGCGAGCACGCGCTGAAGCAACTGATACGGCTCGGTCGTCTGCATCGCGCAGCCGCCTTTGTGCGTGAAGGCAATCACGCCATCCACGTTCGGGAAGTCGCGCTTGAACTCTTCGGTCTTGAACCGGTCCTTCACGTAATGCGACACGGACGCCGAGCAATTCACGCTCGAAATCACCGCCAGATAGTTGCGCGTGCCCACGCGCCCGCCGGGCCGCGCAAAGCCCTGGAAGTAACGCATCTGTTCCGGCGGGTAATAACTCACGGGCCGGGCATCCGCACAAAACTGGTAGTCACGCGCGAAGTCGCGCATCTCGACGTTGTGCGAGTGGACATGGTCGCCCGGCGCGATGCGGCCCCTGGCGAAGCCAATCACCTGGCCGTATTTGCGGAGCGGTTGACCGTCGGCGACTTCCGCCACCGCGATCTTGTGCCCGGCAGGGATGTCGCGTCCTGCGGTGAGGCCGAGCGGGCCATTGCGCAACTCCGTGCCCGCCTTGAGCGGCCGCTTGAGCACCGCCACATTGTCGGTGCGATGGAGCAGCAGCGCGAAGTGATCAAAATTGTTTTCGGCCATGCGCGCACTATCCCAACTTCCATCCACGCCGTCAAACGCCGCCGGGCGTCACCGTGCGATCCGCCCGGTGGCTGATGAAACGGAGATTGAAGCCGGTGACGCTGGTCGTAGAATGCTCTCAACGGCAAAACGATTTTATGACACGGCAACAAGTGCTGGACCTTTACTTCATGGAGAACCGGGCGAAGCTCATTGACCTCGCCGCCTTCCTCGACCGCGTGGAGCGCGCCGGTGGCGAAGCCGACTTCCGCCTCGACGCCTTCAAGCTCGCCCTGCGCGAGTTGGGTGGCAACCAACCGGAGCGCGCGAAGAAGGTTTTGATCGCGTTGAGCGATCCGACGACCGCACCGATTGAGAAAGCTCCCGGCAAGGGCGCGGTCGGTGCGTGGCCAGGAACTAAATGAACCCGCTACGAACTACTGACTACTAACTACAGACTCATGCGCTACATCGAACCCCACGGCCACATGGTCAGCCGCACGACCGACGATTATCTCGACATGGTGACGGCGGGTTGCGCGGCGGTGTGCGAGCCGGCGTTCTGGGCGGGCTTCGACCGCAGCTCCGTCGCTGGTTTCCACGATTACTTTTGCCAGCTCACCGACTACGAGCCGAAACGCGCCGCCAAATTCGGCCTGCAACATTTCTGCTGGCTCTGCATCAACCCCAAGGAGTCGGAAGATGTCGGGCTGGCGAAGGATGTTCTCAGCATCATCCCAAAATTCCTCGACCGGCCCAATGTGCTCGGCATCGGTGAAATCGGGTTGAACAAAAATTCCCGCAACGAATTGCAGGTGCTTGAAATGCATGTGGACCTCGCCGCGCGCACGGGCCAGCTCATCCTCATCCACACGCCGCACCTGGAGGACAAGCTCAAGGGCACGCGCCTCATCCTGGACGTGCTCAAGAGCGACCGCCGCATCCAGCCAGAGCGGTGCATCATTGACCACGTCGAGGAACACACCGTGCAGATGGTGCTGGACGCCGGGTTCTGGGCGGGCATGACGCTTTACCCGGAGAGCAAATGCACCGCCGCCCGCGCGGTGGACATCGTCGAGTGCTACGGCAGCGAGCGGCTCTGGATGAACAGCGCGTGCGATTGGGGCGTGAGCGTGCCGCTGGCCGTGCCCTACGCCGCGCTGGAGATGCGCAAGCGCGGCCACAGCACGGAGGCGGTTGACCGGATGATTTACCAAAACCCGGCGCGGTTCATGGGGCAGTGCCCGAAGTTCAAGGTGCCGAAAGCTTGACCGGCTTTTTCTTTGGTCGCACTCAGCGGCAGCTTCAGATCAATCCACCAGCATCACCCGGTAGAAGCGCTGGCGGCCGCTTCCCATCTCAACCGTCGTCGAGGCGGTCGGCCCGACGGCTGGCACATCGGCTCCGATATCGGTCCAAGTGTTCGGCGCGAGGTCGGTCGAGTAGCGCACACGGTAGGTCATGCCCGGATGGGACTCCCACACCAGCGCGACCATCTCCGCCGGCGCCAGCGTGATGCTGAGAATGCGCGGCGCGGCGACCGCCACAACGCTGAATCCGCGCGCGTGGCTCAACGGCGGCGCACCATCGTCAGTGACCCGCACGGTAACCTCGTTGGTCGTGGTGGAGGAATTGTCAGGCGGCGTCCAGGTGAAATTGCCGTTGGTGGGATTGATGGCCGCGCCCGCAGGCGCGCCCGCATCCAGACTGTAGGTCAACCCTTGCAGCGGCTCATCCGGGTCCATCGCCATTGCAGTGAAGGCTAACAGCCGGCCCACGCCAACCGCCCGATTCGTAAGCAGCGCCAGCGTTGGCGCGGTGTTCACTTCGCGGACGATGACGGTGAAACTTTGCGTGGCGCTCGCGCTGGGCGATCCGTTGTCGAAGACGCGCAGGATGATGCTGTTGGTGTTCGGGCCTTGCACCTCCGTCGGCAGCCACGTCAGCACGCCGGAAGTCGCGTCGAGATTCACACCGCCCGGAGCAGAGACGAGCGCGAAGGTCAGCGTCTGTGCCGGCAGATCGAGATCAGAAGCGGAGTTGGTGAGGATCAATGTTGTCCCCTCGTCAATCGTCTGGTCGGCGATGTTCGAGAGAACGGGCGCATCGTTCACCGGGGTGACAGTCACCAGGAAAGTGTCGCTCGTGTTGTTCGTCCCGTCGCTCACCGTCACGGTGATCAGCGTGGTGCCAAATTGATTCGCCGCCGGTGTCACCGTCACGGTGCGGTTGCTGGCGCTGCCACCGAACACCACGTTCGCGTTGGGCACCAGCGCCGTGTTCGTCGAACTGCCCGTCAGCGTCAGGCTCGCGGCGGGCGTTTCCACGTCGCCGATGGTCAACGCCAGTGCGCCAGTCGCCGTGTCTTCGGCGATCGTCTGATCGGCGAGGCCGGAGATGGTTGGCGCGTCGTTCACCGGGGTGACGGTCACCAGAAACGTGTCGCTCGCGTTGTTCGTCCCGTCGCTCACCGTCACGGTGATCAGTGTCGTGCCGAATTGATTCGCCGCCGGCGTCACCATCACCGTGCGGTTGCTGGCGCTGCCGCCGAACACCACGTTCACATTGGGCACCAGCGCCGTGTTCGTCGAACTGCCCGTCAGCGTGAGACTGGCAGCAGCGGTTTCCACGTCACCGATGGTGAGGGCCAAGGCTCCGGTTGCAGTGTCTTCACTTATCGTCTGGTCGGAAACGCTGGCGATGACCGGCGTATCGTTCACCGGCGTGACGGTCACCAGGAAGGTGTCGCTCGCGGTATTCGTCCCGTCGCTCACGGTCACGGTGATCAGCGTTATGCCGAATTGATTCGCCGCCGGCGTCACCGTGACAGTGCGGTTGCTGGCGCTGCCGCCGAACACCACGTTCGCGTTGGGCACCAGCGCCGTGTTCGTCGAGCTGCCCGTCAGCGTCAGGCTGGCAGCAGCGGTTTCCACGTCCCCGATGGTGAGGGCCAGCGCACCGGTCGCTGTGTCTTCACTTATCGTCTGGTCGGAAACGCTGGCGATGACCGGTGCATCGTTCACCGGCGTGACCGTCACCAGGAAGGTGTCACTCGCGTTGTTTGTCCCGTCGCTCACCGTCACGGTGATCAGTGTCGTGCCAAATTGATTCGCCGCCGGCGTCACCGTCACGGTGCGGTTGCTGGCGCTGCCACCGAACACCACGTTCGCGTTGGGCACCAGCGCCGTGTTCGTCGAACTGCCCGTCAGCGTCAGGCTCGCGGCGGGTGTTTCCACGTCGCCGATGGTCAACGCCAGTGCGCCAGTCGCCGTGTCTTCGGCGATCGTCTGATCGGCGAGGCCGGCGATGGTGGGCGCGTCGTTCACCGGGGTGACGATCGCCAAGAAGGTGTCGCTTACGTTGTTCGTCCCGTCGCTGACGGTCACGGTGATCAGCGTCGTGCCGAATTGATTCGCCGCCGGGGTCACGGTGACGGTTCGATTGCTCGTGCTGCCGCCGAACACCACGTTCGCGTTGGGCACCAGCGCCGTGTTCGTCGAACTACCCGTCAGCGTCAGGCTGGTGGCGGACGTTTCCACGTCGCCGATCGTGATCGCCAGCGCGCCGGTCGCCGTGTCTTCGGCGATCGTCTGGTCGGCGATGTTCGAGATGACCGGCGGATCGTTCACCTCGTTGACGGTAATCGTGATCGTCTCAAAGTCGTCCGCAACCGGCGAGCCGGTGTCCGTCACACGCACGGTCACGGTGTAAACACCCGGTCCGTCTGCTTCGAGCGGTGTCCAGGTGAACACGCCGCTGGTCGGATGGAGCGAGGCCAGCGCGGGTGCGCCGGAGTCGAGCGTGTAGGTGAGCGTTTGCGCCGGGTCGTCGGTGTCCATGGCGCTGGCCGTGAAGGTGACGAGCGTTCGTTCGTTCGCCACCTTGTTGCCGATGGGGTTGAGCGCGGGCGGCGAATTCACTTCGTTGACGGTGATGGAAATTGTCTCGAAGTCACTGCGCACCGGCGAACCGTTGTCGGTGACGCGCACGGTGACGGAATAAACGCCCGGCCCCTGCGCTTCGGTTGGCGCCCAGGTGAACGCGCCGCCCGCCGTGATGCCCGCACCGCCCGGCGCGCCCGCGTCCAGACTGAACGTCACCGACTGCGCCGGCACGTCCGCGTCCGTCGCCGTCGCGGTGAAGGCCAGCAACGCGCCTTCGTTCACGTTTGTGTTGCCGATGGCGGCGAGCACGGGCGGGGTGTTGGAAGCCGCCGCGAAATTCGCCGCGCCGGGCGTGGGCGGGCCGCCGGTCCAGTTCACCGGATCGTTGCCGTAGAGCGAGGCGTTGAGGCGCTTGAGTGCGTCGCCCAAACCGTCCGGCGTGATCGGCCACGGCGGGGCGTCGTCGTACACCACGCGGTCGGTGACGACGTAAGGCACGGAGCCGTCCGCCTGCGGCGCGTCGGGCTTCTGGAGTTCGACGGCCTCGCCACCGTTGTCGAGTTTGCCACTGTACGGGCCGAGCAAAGTCATGTTCGATCCGTAGGCAGCGCGGAACGCGGCGAGCGACGCAGCGTCGGTGAGCGGATCAAAGTTCACGATGACGAGGAAGCCACCGGCGGGGATCGTCGTGGCCGGCGGGAAGTCGTAGTCCACGCCCTTGCGCAACCGCCAGGTGATGGCGCTGTTCGTCGGATTGTGCAGCGTCACGGGCGTGCCGAGGATGTTGTGCAACTCGACGAACTCCAGCGCCTCGTTGGTGCCGGCCTGATTATACATGAACTCGTTGAGCACCACCGGGCCGACCTTTGGGTAGGCGTTGGTCTTGCCGGTGCCCTGACGGAACTGGTTCGTGCTCGCCGGATTGTCCACGCCGAAGGTCCGCGCGCTCATCGCGGTGAAATCCACGCCCACGCTCGTCTGGTAGCGCCCGAAGGACACGCCGTTCTCCTGCGGGCCGAACTCCGCGTAAGCGCGGTAGCCCGTGAGCACGCCGGGTGTGAGCGATTGCGACAGGTAAACCTCGTCGCCCTTGGCCGAGTTGAACGAGAACGGCACGCCCGGATTGTCGAAGTTGAACTGGTTCTCGTAAAACACCACGAAGCCGCCGGCGCTGATGACGGTGTTGCCCGGCACGCGGTACTTGAACAGATCATTCTGCGAGTCGCTCAGATACCACCCGCTGATGTCCACATCGTCCCCGGTCGGATTGAACAACTCCACCGCGTCCTCCAGCGGCGGGTCCGAGTGGCTCAGGAGTTCGTTTACCACCACGCTGTCCAGCGGGAGGAAGTTGCCCTTCTCCGGCGTTGGCGTCATCGGGAAGCGCACGATGGTCGCGGCGCCGTCAGGCAGACGGCCCTCCGACACGCCGCTCTGCTGCGCCGAATAATTTCCGTAGCCGTTGATGAGCGTGCCGTTGGCCGTCGAGATGACGACCGCCTCGTTCGCTGAGGCGAGGCTGAAGCTGGTGAAATCCGCGTCCCCGCCGTTGGCCGCCCAGAACCGCTGGTAGCCATACGGCCCGGCACCGATGAAGGACAGCGCGGGGATTTTATACTTCTGCCGCGTGTTCAAGTTGTCGCTCAACCACAGTCCCGCCAGGCTCACCGGCTGGGCGTTGGGATTGAAGATTTCGAACCAGTCCGCGCCCGACGACGGCGAGGCCATCCACTCGTTGACCTTCAACTGAAGCGGATCGCCCAGCGACGCGGCGATGTTCGCGCCGCCGAACGTCGGAATGGTCAACACCCAGTTCGATCCGCCGTTGGGCACGCGGCCAATGCTCCAGTCCGCCGCCTGAATTCCGTAAACGGCGGAACTCGCCACGGTGCCGCCATCCACCGGGCGGTTGAAAAGATAAACCGCACCGCCGTTGGCTTTGAGGCCGAAGCCGGTGTTCGTGGCCGAGGACGGCAGGCCGGCATCGAGGCGCACTTTCAGAAAACTCTGCGCGGCGACGAGCGAACCGGCGGGGAAGACCCAACGGCGCGGCGTGAGTGTGCTGTCGGTGAGGCTCATGTCCGCGAGGTCCACGGCGCTGGCCGACGGATTGTAGATTTCCACCCAGTCAGGTTTGCTGCCGTCGGTCTCCTCCAGCGTGGCGTTGTTGGCGAGCACTTCGTTGATGAGTACGCCCGCGAGCGACGGCGTGTTGGTGACGATGATGCCGGCCAGTTCCAGGCCGAAGGCGAGGTCGCCGCTGCCGGCAGAGAACTGGTGGACCTCGGCGGCGATACTGTTTGTGCCGGGGATTATATTGGTGAGCGCAATATTGTACGGCCCCTGATAAGCCCCATCGCCAATGTTGGCCGAGGCCAGCGTCCCAGCACTGACCGGGCCCGCCGGCATGTTGAAGCGATGCGCTTCGTTGCCGTTGAGATAAACCAGCACGCCATCGTCAATGATGTGGCGCAATTGCAGTACGGAGACGTTCAGGTTCGACGGCACGTTGAAGGTGGCGCGAAAGTAGAAAGTCGTCTTGATGTTCGAGAGCGTGAACGTGGTGCGGAACGGCTCGGGGAGAATTGCCCCGTCCAAGCCCAGCAACGCCGCGCCACTGGGCCAGGCCGAATCGTCGTAGCCGGGCGCGATCCACGCGGTGCCCAGGTTGGTGCCGGTCTGGTCGTAACGCCACACGTTGCTGAAGGTGGTGAAATAGACCGCCTGCGGTGCGGGCGGCGTGACCGGGCAGGCGTTCGGCGCGGCGGGCGTCGCCACGAGCAGCGCCTTCTGCGTGACCGCGCCGTCGGGACAACGACCGACCGACACGCCCACCTGCTGCGGCCCGTAGGCGATGCAGTCAATCACCGACAAGTCCGCCGCCGTCAGGCCGATCTCGCCCTGCTCCAGCGCGAGCCGGAAGTTCACATGATCAGCCCCCTGTCCCGCGTCGCCATCCGCGATGAACCGGACGAAGCCGCCGCCCACCATGAAACTCAGTGGCGTAATGGTGTGCCGCGCCGGCGCGCCGATGGGCCGATCCGTCAGGTGCAACCCGCCCAGCGCCACGGGCAGTGCGTCCGGGTTGAACAACTCGATGAAGTCGTCCGGGTTCGGGCTGACACCGACGGCGAGCCACTCGTTGATTTTCAAATTGCGCTGGTTGCCCAGCGTCGCCGCGACGTTGGCCGCGCCGAACGTCGGCGTCGTGAGCACCCAATCGCCACCCGCCACGCGCCCGATGGAGCGGTCGGCCAGTTGCAGGCCGAACGCAACCGAGTCGAGCACGGTGCTGCCGTTGGTCGCGTGGTCGAACAGATAAACGGCCTCGCCGTCCTGGTTGAGCGAGAAACCGAGATGGATGCCGGCCGTGGCGTCCGGGTTGTTCGCGTAAACGACGAGGTAGCCGCCAGCGGCGAGCGTCACGCCGTTGGCGAACGTGAACTTGTTGGGATTGCCCGCGTCGTCGCTCAGACGCAAACCGGAGAGGTCCACCGTGCCCGCGCCTTCGTTGAACAGTTCGATGAGATCGGGGAACGTGCCGGCGTGGTTCACCGCCGAATCGTTGCGCGCGAGCACCTCGTTCAAACGCACGGCGGGCCAGGCGGTGTTGACGACCCAGACGCGGACGGTGGCGTTGCTTTCCGCCTGCCAGACACCGGCGGCGCTTTTGCCGATGACACTGACGGTGTGCGACCCGTTCGCGAGGCCCGCGAGAGCAATCGGCGTCGCCACCGCCGTCTCCGCGCCGTAGCCGCCAGCGTCGAGTTGATGGCGGTAACTCACCACATCCGTGCCGGCGACCGTGAGCGTCGCGCCAGTCAACGGCGTGGGCGAACGCGGCGCACCGACGAGGGTGGCGGTGGGCGCGTTGGTGGCAGGCGGCACGTTGGTCAGCACGGAGGTGAGCAGGTAACTGCGACGCTGATCCATCCAACTCTTGATGCTGGCGATGGTGCCCGACGCGACGTAATCGCCGAGGGTCTGGTCCACCAGCGCGTTGAAGTTCGCCTGCGCGAAGGTCGTGTTGAGCAGCTCCAGGAGCGTGCGCAGGTAAATCGGCTCGAAGTCCGGCCAGTGCAGGAAGCGGTCAAACGCCGCACCGGAACCGTTGCCCGCCGTGGCGGTGAAGATGCCCTCGGTCGCGGAGCCTGGCGAATCGCCGCCGCCGAGAATGGTATCGAGATCCCAGTAGCTCAAGATGAACCGCGGATCATTCACCCCGGCGTACATGAAGTAGTCGTCGTTGTAGCCGGTGTTCAGCCCGCTCTCCCGGTTGTTCACGATGGACATGTACGCCAGGTGCCGCATCCACTGCTCCACATTGACGACTTGGCGGACGTTCTCCGTGGTGAACGAGGTGGCGTTGTTGATGCCGACGGTGCGCAACATGCCGATGAGGTCCGTCCAGTTGTCCTCGCTGAGGTTGGATTGTTTGAAGTAGGTGTTGGTGTAGGAATTCTTGTCCTCGGTGCGATAACTGAAATCCGGCGGGGCGAGGTCGCGGACAACGCGGTAAATATTCCCGTTCGGATCGTTGGGAAAATGGCTGGCAGCCCACTCGCTGGCGATCTCCTCGTTGGCCGCGTAGGAGCCGAACATCGGTGAATCGCTGACCGCGCGGTTCTGATTGTTCACGCGAACCTGGACGGCGCGCGAGTCGGCTCCATCCACGCCGGACTTGTGCGCCAGCACGCTGCCCAGGTGTTGGAGCTGGACGTAACGGGTATTGAGGTTGAGGCCGCTGACCCCTTTCCACGGATCATCACTGCGAAACGCGATGTGGTAGTTCGGCGGATTGGCCGAGCGGCTGCCATGCCCGCGGTTGCGGAAGCCGGCGAGGTAATGCCGCGCCGTGCCCGCGCCATCAATGCAGATGAACGTGCCGTTCATCTGCGAGTTCGGCCCCTGCTGGCTGCTCTGCGACGGGATGGCCTGCAACTCCGCGCGCTCGGCCTCGGTCATGATGAGTTTGTAAAGCGGCTGGTTGTTGGTTGGGTTGTAAACCGTGTTGTCCACTTGGAACAGCGCGTTGGCCAACTGGCCCGTCTGCCCGAAGCCGTCCGCCGCCGCGATCACGGGCGCGGGCCAGGTGCGCGCGTTGCCCTGCGCGTCCGTGGCGCGGATGTAAAACTCGACCACCGTGCCGTGCGGTTGCGCGGACAACTGCGCGGAGTAAAGCCCGTCGCTGGCCGCCGCGTCCCCGTTCACGCCGTCGTCGTGCATGGTCGCGGTGGTGAATTGCGGAGCGCCGTCCACGCGCCAGGAAAGCGTGACCGTCAGGCCGCCGGGCGATTCGTCCAGGATGCGCGCGGCGATGAGCAGCGGGTCGGCGGAAGTCGGCACGATGGGCGAATGCGCCGCTTCGAGGATGAGCGGCGCGACGTTGTTCGTCGCCACGGAATTGACCGCGCCGGGCGTGCCGTTGGTCACACGGCTGGCGGCCCAGTTCTGGCCGTGGTTGTTCGAGAGATCAGGATTGACGAGTTCCAGTGATTTGCCCAGGCCATCGTGCTCCTTGAACCACATCCAGCCGCGATGGCCGAGTTCGAGCACCCCGCGCTGGCGCACAGCCCAGTCACCCTCGTCGGCGTAGCGCACGCTGTCCGCGCGCCGGCCCGCCGCGTCGTCGAGGTCAATGTCCTCGCTGCTGTTGTTGAGGGAACCGGTCCAGTTGCCCACGACGTTAGTGAGACCGGGGAACTTGTTCGTGAACGTCGCGAGGTCCGCCGCGACGACGAGGAAGCC
>JANNEF010000135.1:0-13021 GCA_031378375.1 Verrucomicrobiota bacterium
CTGACAGTCTTGAATTGTTTACTCATGTTGCGCCGATGTTTGTGCCAGCCGCAGCGCGGGAGTAAACTGTTTTCTTCGCGCAAGATGAGCGGGAGTGCGCCGGCCGCAACGCGACCGGCGCCACCTCGCCTGGCTCAGGGCGCCGGTTGGTTCAGGCGGAAGTACTGGTTGATGCCGTCGCCGCTGGTGGTGACGTACTTGCCCCCGGGGTTGGGGCCATAACCCACCATCGTCGCCTCGTCGCCATCGCCGTAGCCGAGTTGCGCCGGGCCGGCGGCCCAGGCGCTATCGTTGAAGTTTGTCGCCCGCCAGCCAGTGCCCTGGTCGCTGCCGTCATCAAGGTATTTCCAGACCGAGCCGAACGGAATCAGCGGCGCGGGCGGGCGCGTGTCGGTGAGAACGATGTCGTTGCCGGTGCCGCCGTTGGAGCGGATGAAGAAGGTGAAGCCGCCGGCGTTGAGCGTCGCGCCATTGGCCAGGCCGGCGAACGTGCCGGACACGGCGTCTGCATTGTCGTTGTTGAGGATGACGAACGACTGGCCCGGTTCCGGCGTGAAGCCGACCGAGACGTTCAACGTGGCACCGCCCAGGGAAACCAGGCTGCGGACGTTGAGTTGGTCGTGGCCAGTGCCCGGCATGGCGCCGTTCAACTCCACGCGGAACATTGAGCCGACGCTCCAGGTGACGTTGCTGCTGGTGAGGATGCCCTCGCTGACTCCGGGCGAAACCGTGCCCCCGGCGGCGACGTTAACCCGACTTGGCGGGCTAAAGCTCACTCGTGGTCGTTCGCCAGGCAGACAAAATCGCCAGTGCGAAGCGGTTGCTGAGGGGTGACGGCTCATGAATCTTGCCGGCCTGATTAACTCCACACCAGAGAATCGGGTGTTTTCGCTCGAAGCGTCCGTATCAGAGTGCGGGCGCTGGAAGGACCCGTGCTGGAATAGGCGGGACGTAGCCTGCGGTTGCGCACCGTTGTTGAGGCTCCCAAGATCGCCGTGATCGAAGTCGGCAGCTTTTCCCGCCTAACCCGCCATGGCTTACCCGGCCCGCAGTGCGTCCAGCACCGGCTGGCGCGCGGCCAGGCGCGCGGGCAGGAGTCCACCGAGCACACCCATCACCAGCGCAAAGGCCATGCCGCGGGCCAGCAGTCCGCCCGTGACACGGAATTCGAATGACACTTCCGCAAACGTGCTCCAGTTGAATGTGCCCGTGGCCAGGCCGTTCATTGGCAAGGCCAGCAGGCATCCGAGCGTGCCACCCGCCGCCGCCACGACCAGCGACTCACACAGGAACGAGACGTAAATGCTGCGCCGTCGGAAACCCAGCACCCGCAGCGTGCCGATCTCCCGCGCCCGCGCACCCACGCTCGCGTACATCGTGTTCATCGCCGAGAACCCGGCGCCGAGGCTCATGATCGCCGCCAGTACCGCGCCGAAGATCCGGATGGGTGCGGCTGTCTTCGTCTGCTCGCGGTAGTAATCGCTCTCGGTCAGCACGCGGAGCTGCAATTGTTTGTCGCTTTCGATGCGCCGCTTGAGCGTGGCGGCGGCGGTGGCGTCCACGGGGCGCAGCAGGATGGAGCCGTAGAAGGTGCGGTTGAAAGCGTCGCGTGCTTCGTCGGCATCCACCCAGATTTCCGAATCGTAGGCGGTCTTGCTCGCATCAAAAATGCCGGTGACCGTCCACGCGTGCTTGCCGGTACGAAACGTCTGACCGAGGCGCAAGTCAGGAAAACGCCGCGCCAGGCCGCTGCTCACGATGCACTCGCGCCGGCCGGGCGTGAAGTGGCGTCCCTCAACGAAGCGGACCTCCGGCCGGAGTTGGAGGCCAAGCGGACCCAGGCCGCGCACCTGGACGTGGGCCTTGCCGCCGCTCGCGCGGTGGAGCGTGATGAGCACCATGATTTCAGCGGACACCAGCGGCTCGCCCCGGTCGGTGCGCGCGATGCCCTCGAGAAATTTCGTCTGGCGCACATTGTCGAAGGTGACCTGGCTGCTGGATTCCGCGAGCGAACCCTGGCGCAGCACGAGCAGATTGCGCGGGTCGCCGGAGCTGACGAAGGTGGCCTTCAATCCTTGCGCCAGCGCCATGACCATGACGAACACGCCGACGACGAGTGCGATGCACACCACCGTCACCAGCGTGGAACGCCAGCGCACGCGCAGGTGGCGCAGGTTGTATTTCAGCGGGACGACCACGAAACAGTTTCAAGTTTCAATGCGAACTCCGAAGCGGGCCGCGAGCAAGCCCGCACTGCGGTGCCCGGAGCGCGGCGTTCACGCCGGTTCCGCGTGCGAAGGAGAAAGTGCATGGTTTCATCCACAGACTTACGGACGTTGAAGCGGCCTGAAGGCCGCGCGCCTGCTGCCGGTGTTCCGCCAGCTTCGGTGTCTGGGTTCAAGTTTCAAGTCCGGCGTATGACTGGCTGAAGCAGTTTTGCAATCGCCCGCGCGGCGCGGACGCTCGCGCCGGGGCCGCCGAGCGAGGCGACGACTTTCGCCAGCCGGGCTTTGATGGCGGCACGGCGTGGTTCGTCGGCGATCAATTCCAGCGCGGCTCGCGCGAGCTTCTCCGGCGTGGCGCGGTGTTGGATGAATTCGGGAAAAAGTTCCTCGCCGGCCAGCAGGTTCGGCATCGCGAGGAAGCCGACTTGAATCAGCCGTTTGCCAATTTCATAGGTGCTCCAGGAAGTTTTGTAGAGCGCCACCGTCGGAACCCCAAAGTAAGCACACTCCATCGTGACGGTGCCGGTCGAGGCGATGGCGAGATCGGCGACCGCGAGCGCGTCGGCGAGTCCGCCCGTCTGGATTTGCAAGTTTGGCGAGGAAGCCACCAGGGGCCGAACCAGTTCCGCCAGAGTCTCGTCCGGGAGGATCATTTTGAAGGAGACGGAACGGGCCGACCCAATGTGGCGCACGGCCTCCAGCATCACCGGCAAGTGACGCCGCAGTTCGCCCGCGCGACTGCCGGGCAGCAGCACGACGCGCGGTAACTCACCGTGAGCTTTGAGCTTTGAATTTTGAACTTTGAATCTATCCACCATCGGATGGCCGACAAACTCCACGCGCAACGTCGGCGCGCGGAGCGCATACCAGTCGCGCTCGAACGGGAAAATGCTGAGAAGCAAATCGCAGTCGCGCTCCAGCCCGCGCGCGCGGCCCGCGCGCGAGGCCCAGACCTGTGGCGAGACGTATTGGATGACGCGCGGGTTCCAGTTGCGGAACGGCCCCTGGCGGGCGCGGACGATTTGCTGGATCGCGCGGGCGAACCGCCCGTTAAACCCGAAGAAATCCACGCAGACGATCACGTCGGGCTGGCGTTCCCGCGCGAGGTCGAGAAGCTGATGGAAGAGCCGCCGGAATTTGCCGTAGCTCTTCAGCACTTCGATCAGGCCGATGACGGAGTGCTGCGTCATGTCGAACGTCAGTTCCACGCCCGCCGCCGCCATGCGCGGTCCGCCCGCACCGAAGAATCGTGGCACCAGGCCGGTGTGCAGTGGCTGCGCGTCGGCGCTGGGCCGGGACGGTGCTTCCGCAAAAGTTTTCCGCAACGCCGCCACCAGTTCCGCCGCCAGCAAGTCGCCGCTGGCCTCCCCGGCAATGAACATGAAGGAGAGCGGTTTCACGTCAGGTGCTACGAGCGCGCCGGAATCGCGGGTTCGGCTCCAATCTGCCGGGTGATTTCAAACGCCAGGTCCAGCGCCCGCTTGGCCGATTCGCCACTGACGACGGGGGTCTGCCGGGCGCGCACGCACTCGACGAAACTTCGCAACTCCAGTTTCAGCGGCTCGCCTTTTTCTATCGGCACCGGCTCGCGCACGATGCGCTTGCCGCCAAATTCACTCACGATGGTGCGGTCCTTTGCGTGCAACAGTTTTTTCAACAGTGAACTTTCTTCCTCGCCGTCGCGCGCGACCCGGTAGATGAACCCCTCCTGCGCCCGGTAATCGAGCGAGATGTAGCTGGTCTGCGCGCCGCCGCTGAAGACTCGGATTTTGCGCATCCGCTCCGGGCTGACGCGGCTGACGGTGAGGTTGGCCACGCAGCCGTTCGCGAACCGCAGCCGCGCGTTGGCGATGTCCTCGGATTTGCTCAGGACCGGAATGCCCACGGCGTCCACGCTCGTCACCGGTGATTTCACGAAGGCGAGCACCACGTCGAGGTCGTGAATCATCAGGTCGAGCACCACGCCGATGTCGGTGCTGCGCGCCGGGTAGGGCGAAAGCCGGTGTGTCTCGATGAAGCGCGGTTCGGTGGCGACGGTTTCGAGGTAATGGAAGACGGGGTTGAAACGTTCGACGTGGCCGACTTGCAGGACGCAGTGGTGATTTTGCGCGAGTTGAATCAGTTCCGCCGCCTGCGCCGTGTTGTCCGTCATCGGCTTCTCGACGAGGACATGCTTGCCGGCGCTGAGAAGCTGTTTCGCCAGGTCGAAGTGCGTTGTGGTTGGCGTAACGATGCTTAACGCGTCGCTGGCGGCGGCAGCCTCCGTGACGGAGGCGAAAGCCGGCACGCGATATTTTTCCGCAAACTTTCGCGCCGTGTCGGCGGCAACATCGTAGATGCCGCTGAACTCGACGCGCCCTTCCGCCGCCAGTTCGGCGTAGATGCGGGCATGTTCCTTGCCCAGCGAACCGGCACCGAGCACGGCGACTTTGACCTGCGATGACATGGCGGGAAGATGAAGTTCAAACTGCAAACTTCAAAGTTCAAAGTTCGGCGCTCGTGAAACGGCGGCCACCGCCTCAAGCCCACGCGCGCTCGATCAGCGCCGGCAACACAACGCCCGCCGGTCCGCGCAATGAGTGCGTCGCGTACGGCGTGAATGGCGTCGCGTCCGGATTGATCTCCACCACGGTCGCCCCCGCCTTCAGCGCCACCGATGGCAACGCCGCCGCCGGGTAAACCACCGTGGATGTGCCGATGGAAAAGAAGAGATCGCAACTGGCGCTGGCCCGTCCCGCCGCCTCCACGACGTCCGCCGACAACGTCTCGCCGAACCACACCACGTCCGGGCGCAGGTGCCCGCCGCAGCGCGGACAACGCGGCGGCACTTCGTCCGTCTCCGGCCATTGGTTTACGACCACGTTCTCGTTGAAACATTTCGTGCGCGTGATGTTGCCGTGTAATTCGACGATGTTACGGCTGCCCGCGCGGTGGTGCAGTCCGTCCACGTTTTGCGTGATCAACATGAACTCCGGCACGCGCTTCTCAATTTCCACGAGCGCGAGATGTCCCGGATTCGGCGCGACGCCCTGCACACGCTGCCGTCGCCAGTCGTACCATTCCCAAACCAGCTTCGGGTCGCGGAGAAACGCCTCCGGGGTGGCGAGGTCTTCCGGTTTGAAATTTGCCCACAGCCCCGTCTGCGCGTCGCGAAACGTCGGCACGCCGCTTTCCGCCGAGATGCCCGCGCCGGTGAGCACGGCCACGCGGCGGGCGCCGCGCAACGTCTCAATCAAGGAAGGTGGAAAAATCACTTCATCCGGGTTCATCCGATGGTGGCCGGCGTGGTCTGGCTGATCGGCAGGCGCAATTCAAAGCACGCGCCCGACTTCACGGTCTGGTCGAGCCGCAAATCTCCGCCGAGACTGCGGCTGAGTCGCCGGCATAACGCCAGGCCCAGACCCACGCCCGGAGCGGTATGCGCGGCTTCGTGCGCGGACTTGCTGAACGGGCGAAACAACCGCTTCGCGCCTTCCGCCGAAATTCCGCGACCATGATCGCGCACGCGCAGCATCGCAAACTTGCCGTCGGGCAGCGCCTCGAGGTGGATGTTTTTTTCCGTGGCGTCCGGCGTGGCGTACTTGCAGGCGTTGTCCACCAGGTTGAACAGGATTTGTTCCACCGCCGCCACGTCCACGTGGACGATGGTTTCCAGCGCGGGTTCGCCCGAGTCCCGGACCAGCGTCATGCCGGCCTGTTCCGCACGCTGTGCCAGGCGGGGCTGCACGCGCTCGATCAAATCGCCAAGCGAAAGCTTTTCGACGCGGCTGCGTGCGCTGCCGCGTTCCAGCCGCGCGTAGGCGAGGACATTTTCGACGAGATGGCTCAGACGGTTCGCCTCGGAACAAAGGGTGGCGAGATAATGCTTCCGCTTCTCCGCGTCCGTGACCATGCCTTCCGCGAGCATCTCGGAATACATTTTGAACGTGGTGAGCGGCGTGCGCAGTTCGTGCGTGACGGCGGAGACGAACGCGCCGCGCCGTTCGCTCAAGGACACTGCGCCATGCAAGAGTACGGCCACCGCCGCGCCCGCGAGCAGCACGCACCCCCACGCCAGCGCCATCGAGACGCGCACGGGCGTCCACGGCGCCAGCGAAGCGAAGTCCACCGGGCCGGGCAGGAGCTTCAACGGCAACGCGGCAAGCAGCCGCGCCTGACGGTCGCCGTTGGGTTCATGCCTGGGCTGCAAGTCGGCGGCGGGAAAAAGATCTTTCACGCTGCCCAGGAGTGATTGCTTCAACGCGGGCCAGTTCAGCCAGCAACCTTGCACGACGAAGCGACCTTCGAGGTTTACGCGGCGGGCCAGCAGGAGTTCGCCCCCGAGCCATACGGCGCGGAGCGGGCCTTCGCCGGGTAGGGAGTCTGCCAGCGTGGGCGGGCTGGAGGCGGCGAGCTTGTTGTTGGCGAACGCCTGTTGTTGTGCCTGCTGATAGACATTGGCCCGCGCGTTCCACTCGGCGGAGTTGAGCAGAGCCTGGCTTTCCGTGCTCTGCCGCGCTGGTTTGGCCAGCGGCGGTTGAGTAGAGGCGGGCGTGGCAATCTGCCCGGCGGTGTTTGTTGGGGACGGAGCACACTGGTTGATGAGCACGTCGCCATTGCGAAGGGCGAGGGATGTATTTGACGAGCGGCGAATCTCCGTCAGGCCCGACGCGGTGTGAATCGCGGCATTGGCCGGCGCTTGGTCCTGCAAAACTTTCTGAAGCCGGCCCAACCGCGCGGCGGCTGCCTCGATCTGCGCGGGGCTGGCATAACTCGCCACGGCGAGGTCGCGTTGCGCGCCCGCCGGTGCCTGCGGCGAGGTGAGCGCGCCGTCGGGCGAGAATTGGAAATGCAACAGGATGTTGCTGGACGAATACGTCAGCAGGGGCGAGGGCACCAGCACGTCGCCCGGCTTCACCGGCGCGAAGCTCTTGGTGTAGGCCCGCGTGGCTTCATGGAACGAGTAATAAGCCGAGGGTGGTCGCGCGCTTTCCTCGACGATGAGGGGGCCGAGTGATGAATCCATGCGCCACAAGGCCAGCCGCACTTTTTCCTCCAACTCCGCCTGCCGCGCTGCGTCGGCCTGCGCGCGGTCGAGCCGCAGCGTGGTCAGGCTCACCCAGCCCATCGCCGCCAGCAGCACGGCGAAGCAGAGGGAAAAGATGAGCCAGATTTTCCAGGGACGGTTCATGGAAGGGGGAAGTTCAAAGCTCAAGAAAATCTGCAAACACCAAACACTCAAGAGACATCGCATCAGGAGCGAAACACGAGTGATGGCACCCGGCCATTCGAGTTTGAGACTTGGTGTTTCTCTTGAGCTTTGAGCTTCGCATTCGAGCAATCATCGTGTTGGTCATTCAGCTGCCATTCTTCGCCCACATATAACCCTTGCCGCGCACGGTGAGAATGACTTTCGGTTCGTCCGGGTTGTCGCGGAGTTTCTCGCGCAGGTTGGCGATGTGCATGTCAATCGTGCGCGTCTCCATGCGCTTGGGGTTCAGCCGCCAGACGCGCAGGAGGATCTCATCGCGCGAGATGGCGCGGCCCGCGTTCCCGGCCAGGTAACGGATTAACTCGACTTCGCGCTCGGACAGTTCGCAGCGTTTGCCGTTCTCGTAACGGATTTCGCAGCGCTCCAGGTCAGCGACCCCGCCGTGCACGGGGATGCGCCTGACCTGGTTCGGACGCTCCGGCGAGCGGCGCAGCACCGCTTCCACGCGCGCCAGCAGTTCGCGCACGCTGAACGGCTTCACCACGTAATCATCCGCGCCGAGTCGCAAGCCCTGCACCCGATCCGCCTCCTCGCCACGCGCGGTGAGGATGATGACCGGCAGCGTGGGCCGGGCCTCGCGCACGGCCTTGAGGATCTCGAAGCCACTCGGTCCGGGCAGGATGAGGTCCAGCATCAGCAGGTCGAACGTGGCGCGCAGCGACTGCTCCAGGCCCTCGTTGCCGTTGCCGGCCTGCAGCGTTTCGTAGCCGGCGAATTGCAGCGCGTCCACGATGCCCCGCCGGATGGCGGAGTCGTCTTCGACCACCAGAATGCGTTTGGTGTCCATAGTCATGCTTGGACAGGCGGGACGCCCGTCCTACTCAAACTGGTAACTCTTCTTCGCCGCCTGCTCGCGGATGGCGCTGACCATCACGGCGTCCAGCGTGTTCGTGCCCGTCTGTTGTTTCGTTTTCTCGGCAACATACTTTGCGCGCTCGGCGTTCAAATGGTTGATCTGCGCCTGGAGTTTTGCACGCTCCTTCGCTTTTGTCTCCACGTAGGCCTGGCATTCCGCCGCGGTCAACTTCTGCATCTCGGCGGGCAACTCCTCCTTCTTCACCTCGGCGAGTTTCACCTTGCCGTCCTTGCAGGCGTCCACGAGGTCCCAGGCGCCGTTGGAATAATTCGCCGACGCTTTGCACAGCGCGCGGTTGACGGCGCTGCCCTGCACGGCGAGCGACGAGGCGTTGACGTCCTGCCGCTCCTGACGCGCCCGGCTCTCCGGTCCCGCCGCGCCGTACGCCACGTACGTCCCGTTCAACTCCACGCCGAGCTGGGCAATCGCCTTGTCCTGGGGCGCCTCGAAGTGAACGACCGCGCGGTTGTGATCGATGACCATGTATTTCCCCTCGGCCATCAGGGCGCCGTCCTGCCACTTCGTCTGGATGCCTACCCCCTCCGCGCCGCAATGAATCGTGTTCACGATGATGCCCTTCGTGATGGCCGCCCGGCAGGCCTCGGCGTAGCGGACCGGTCCTTGCGTGAACGCTTCGTTGCCGGCGATGAAGATGACTTTGTAAGCGTCCGCCGCCGTGCTCCACGTCAGTTGCTCGACGGCTTCCCGGATGACCCAGCCGCAATACTCCTCGCCGCCGTTGGTCTGGAGGGCGAACAGTTCCTCGGAAAGCTTGTCCAGATCGTTGGTGAACGGAACGATGGCCCGTATCCACCCGCTGGTGGGGGAGAGACTGCTCTTGCCGTATTCGTAAAGTGCCACCTGGAGTTCGGGTCGCCGGCCGTGCTGCCGGGCGTTGATGAACTCGTTGACGATGCGCCAGAGCTGTCCCTTGGCCTGTTCAATGAGGCCGCTCATGCTGCCGCTGGTGTCCAGCAGGATGGCGATTTGCACGAGCGGCCGCGCGGCGGCCTTGGGCGGTGCGGCTTGAGTCACGCTGGCGGCGAGCCAGGCGAGCACCGTGGTGAGTCCGAGGAGTTTGATGGTGGTTTTCATTTTATTGCTTTCGTTTGGTTTGACGGAATGAGGTTTGGAAATGCTCCCCCGCAGTTGCACGCGCACACGTTCGTGCGGGCGCGGTGGCAACAGCGGCGAAGTCATTCATATCACTTCGCAGGCTACCACGCGTCCGGGTGGCGGTGTGTAAACAGGGTGTAAAGCGCGCTCCCTCCGGCGCGACCGCGCGCGCGCATCGTCGCGTCCGGGAGTTGCAATTCCCGTCCCGTTTCGTTTAAGTCTGCGCGCGTGAGCACAAACACAACTACTCCACCCCTCGTGGGCGTCATCATGGGCAGCCAGTCCGACTGGGAAACCATGCAGCACGCCGCCAAACAACTCGCCGACCTCAACGTGCCGCATGAGGTGCGCATCATCTCCGCCCATCGCACACCGGACCTGCTCTTTGAGTATGCCACGGGTGCGGCCGGGCGCGGCCTGGAAGTGATCATCGCCGCCGCTGGTGGCGCGGCACATCTGGCCGGCGTGACGGCGGCGAAAACCGATCTGCCCGTGCTGGGTGTGCCGATGAAAGGCTGGGCGCTGGACGGCCTGGACTCGCTGCTCTCGATGGTGCAGATGCCCGGCGGCGTGCCGGTGGCGACTTTTGCCATCGGCAAGGCGGGCGCGGTCAATGCCGCGCTCTTCGCCGTGGCGATGCTGGGCCTCAAACATCCCGCGCACCGCGCCGCCTACGTGGAATTCCGCCGCCAACAAACCGAGCGCGGCCTGGCCAACAGCTATCCGAAGGCGTGACCGCGCCGGGCGGGGAAGTGATCAGTGGGTCAGTAATCGGTGAATCAGTAATCGGTGTTCGCGATGCGCGGGGACGGATTACTGATTCACTGATTACTGACCCACTGACCTACTTCCCCGCCTCCGCCTCCGCCTCCACCGTCAACTGATCCCGGAACTTGTTTCCGCGACCGGCCCGTGAACGGGTTGGCGGCGGGCAAAGTTTCCGGCCGAAGCGCCCCGGCGGAGCCAGCGCACCAAAAAAAGTTTTGACGCCCATTCACAGGTCCGTAATTTTGCCGCAACTGAACCTGATGCATGAGCAACTCTCCCCAAGCCACAGGGCGTAACGAGCACGCGCGGTGTTCGGATGGCAACGGCTGCGCGTGAAATAAACCCCGGCCTTCGCCACCCGCCGCTTCCATGTCCCGCCCGCTCCAACCCACGCGCTCCACGGCCCGCGCCGCCACGATTGCGGTGAGCGTCCCCACGCCGCTGCGCCATTGCTGCGCGGGCGCGGCGGAGCTTTCCCTCCAGGCGGCAAGCCCGCGCGCGATGTTGGAGGAACTGGAGCGGCGTTATCCGGCGTTGCACCGGAGCATCTGCGACGAGACCGGCGCGGTGCGCCGGCACATCAATCTTTTCATCAACACCGAACACATGCGCGACCGCGACGGGCTGGAGACACCGCTCGCCGCGGGCGACGTCGTCACCATCATGACCGCAGTCTCCGGAGGTTAAATTATGAGCGATAAAATCATCCTTTGCATCGGCACCAAGAAAGGCCTGTTCGTCGCCGAGTCGTCGAAGACCCGGCGCGGCTTCACGCTGCGCGGCCCGTTCGGCCAGGGCGTGGGCGTCTATTCCGCGCTGATTGACACGCGCGGCACGCCGCGACTCTACGCGTCGAGTTGCAATCCTTTCTTCGGCATGAAGGTGCTGCGCTCGACCGATCTCGGGAAGACCTTCAAGGAGACGAAGTCTGCGCCGGCCTTTCCGAAGGACGACGGCCGCGCGCTCGCCAACATCTGGTCGCTCGAAGCGGGCGCGAACAAGAAGGAACTGCTCTGCGGCGTCGAGCCGGCCTCGCTCTTCAAAAGCCGCGACGGTGGTGATTCCTGGGAACTGGTGCCCGGCATCAGCAATCACGAGCACGCGCGCAAGTGGCAGCCGGGCAACGGCGGTCTCTGCATGCACACCATCCTGCGCGACGGCAACCGCGTGCATCTCGGCATCTCCACCGGCGGCCACTACTTGAGCGAGGACGGCGGTGAGACCTTCGCGGCGGCCAACCAGGGCGTCGGCGCCGGCTTCACGCCCGATCCCTTCCCCGAGTTCGGCCAGTGCGTCCACAAGATCGCCGGCCACAAGGACGCGCCCGGCCGGCTCTACATGCAAAACCACGGCGGCTGGGCCGAATGGGACGGCCCCGGCGGGCGGCGCCCCGACATCGGCGTGCTGCGCAGCGACGACCACGGCCACACGTGGCGCTCCATCGCCAAGGGACTGCCGTCCGACTTCGGCTTCCCCCTCATCGTGCATCCGCACAAGCCCGACACGATCTACGTGGTCCCGCTCGAACCGGCGACGCGCACCTGTCCGGGTGGCGTGCCGGCCATCTGGCGCAGCGAAAACGGCGGCAACTCCTGGAAGAAACTCACCCACGGCCTGCCCAGGAAAGACAGCTACTTCACCGTCCTGCGCGACGGCATGGACATCGACGAGTTTTCCTCGCCCGCCCTCTACTTCGGCACGACCACGGGACAGCTCTGGATCGGTCGCGACGGCGGCGAGAAATGGGAATGCCTGTTCGACGCCCTCCCGCCGATCCACTGTGTGAAGGCGGCGGTCGTCTAAGAACGCCAGCAGCTGGATCAACTCTGCCCCTGCGAGAACGGACGGAATTTTGTCGCATATGCAACAAAGTTTTGTATTGAGTTGTATCCGTCCTGCAATCAGATTTTCAGCATGAAGCCCAAGACCGAGGAATTCCTGAATCTCCTGCTTTGGTCCGCCGACCTGCTCACGCGCCCGACCTTTCGCAACCTCACCGACTCCTACGAAAGCTGGGCCTATCGCAACGGCCTCCTGCGCCAGATCGCCACCTTGGAGCGACAATACTTCCTGGAGCGCGACGCCAGTGCCCCGGACGATCGACTCTATCGGCTGTCCGCGCAGGGGCGATTGCACGTCCTGGGCGGGCGCGACCCGGAGGATCGCTGGGCGCGGCCTTGGGACGGCCAATGGCGGCTGGTCATCTTTGACGTGCCCACCGCACAAAATTCCCAGCGCGAAAAACTGCGTCGCTACCTGCGCGACAAAGGCTTCGGCTATGTGCAAAACAGCGTGTGGATCACGCCCGATCCGCTGACGGAGGAACGGCAGATTCTCGGCGGCGGGAAGATCAATGTGGAATCGCTCCTCCTGCTGGAGGCGCGGCCGTGCGCGGGAGAATCGGACGCGGAAATCGTTGCGGGCGCGTGGGACTTCGAGCGCCTCAACCGCCGCTATGCCCGGCATCTGAAAATCCTCGGGGAGCGACCGGGCGGTGCGCTGCGGAACGACGCGACGGCGAAGTCATTGCTGCGCTGGGCGGCGACGGAGCGCGAGGCGTGGCTGGAGGCGGTGACGAACGATCCGCTGCTGCCGGGCCGGATACTGCCGTCAGATTACCTGGGGCAACAGGCGTGGCGACGGCGGGTGGAAGTGCTCCGGGACGCCAGCCGGCAACTGCGCACGTTCAAACCCGAATAGCCCGGTGCAAAACTTTGTTGCGTATGAAACAAACATTTGTCATGGGCGCAGGCTGGAACGGATGGGCCGCACGACAATTTTTACAAAGCTTCAACCGCCGGCAGA
>JANNEF010000137.1:0-2507 GCA_031378375.1 Verrucomicrobiota bacterium
CGAAGCGGTGTTGCAGGCCGAACTGCAACGCTTCTGGCGAGACGCCCGCCGCGTGCACTCCCTCGTCTTCGATTGGCTGCTGCTTCAAGCAAACACTTCTTCCAGAGCCGTTATACTACTCTATTAACGTAGTTGGTATTAACCGGCACGACGGTGCTCTACGCCGACATCAACGCGGGTTATCTGGGCGGCACGCTGCTGGTGAACGGCTCGCAGGCGCAAAGCCCCGTCGCCATCAGCAACGGCTGCACGCTGGGCGGTTCCGGCATCGTCGGCACCATCGTCGTCAGCGCGGGCGGCACGGTTTCGCCCGGAGCCAGCGCGGGCATCCTCACCAGCAGCAACGTCACCTGGAGCGCTGGCTCAACGTTCCGCGTGGAGTTGAACGGAGCCGCGCCGGGCGCGGGCCACGACCAACTCAACGTCCGCGGCCTGGTCTCCCTGGGCAGTGCCACGTTGAACGTCTCCGTCGGCTTTACGCCGGAGCCGGGCCAGTCATTCGTCATCCTCAACAATGACAACACGGACGCCGTGTCCGGCACGTTCGCCGGCCTGGCCAACGGCGCGACGCTGACCGCCGGTGGCTTCACCTTCCTCATTCGCTACACCGGCGGCTCGGGCAACGACATCGTTCTGACCGACACGAGGCCGCCCGCGCCGCTGATTCCCTTCGGCTCCGTCTGGAAATACCTTGATGAAGGCAGCGACCAGGGCACTGGCTGGCGGGGGACAAACTTCAACGACAGCGCCTGGGTCGCCGGGCCGGCGCAACTCGGCTATGGCGAGGGCGACGAGGCGACGGTGGTGGGCTACGGCCCGGACGCGGCGAACAAATATGTCACGACCTATTTCCGGCGCGCGTTCACCGTGGCGTCCCCCGCGGATTTCGGCTGCCTGCTGCTGCGCCTCGTGCGGGACGACGGCGTGGCGGTGTACCTGAACGGCACCGAGGTGGTGCGCGACAACCTGCCCGCCGGGACGATCACCCATGTCACCCCTGCCGTGACTTTTCTGGCCGCTCCCTACGAAACCAATGTGTTCCTGGCCGGCATTGATCCCGCCCTGCTCATCGCCGGCACCAACGTGCTCGCCGTCGAGATTCATCAGAGCGATCTGTTCAGCTCAGATATCAGTTTTGATCTCGAACTGACCGGCTCGATCCCGGGCGATCCCGCCTGTGTGCAGCGTCGCGTCTGGAACGGCCCCGCCGGCAACCAGCCGAACAACCGCCGCTGGACCCGCCCCGTCAACTGGGTGGGCAACATCGCGCCGTCGGCGGGCGACATTCTTCATTTCCCCGCCGGGGCCATCCAGTTGACGAACCTGAACGACTTCCCCGCAGGCACGCGGTTTCATTCCATTGAATTCGGAGGCCTTGGCTATCGCCTCCAAGGCACCGGGGTCCTGCTCGAAAACGGCCTCACGGAGATCCCGCAACTCACCGGGGCCGGCAGCAATGTGCTGGAACTTGCTCTGACTCTCGCCACAAATCAAAGCATCGGTCTCTATTTCTCGGGCGGTTCCTACCAACTCGGCGACATCGCCACCGCCGGGCATATACTTTCCTGGGAATCGGGCAACGGGACCATCGCCGGCGGATTATCCGGTGCCGGCGGGCTGACGCTGGCCTCCGGCACGCTGCGCCTCAGCGGCACGAACACCCACACGGGCCTGACCCGCGTCACCGGCACCGGCCTTGTGGTCGATGGCCTCATCACGGCCAGCACCCTCCTCATCCAGAGCAACGGCATCGTCATCGGCACCGGCACGGTCAACACAGTGCAATGCCCCGCCGGCAGACTCCGGCCCGGCGCGACCTCTGGCCAGTCCGGCACGCTCACGGCCGGCGACGTGACCTTCGGCCCCGGCGGCACATTCAACGTGCCGTTGCTCAACACCAACGGTGGCCACGGCCGCCTCGTCGTCAATGGGGCCGTTGTGCTTGGCGGAGCGCTCTTCTATCCGTCGTCCGTGTCGAGCCTGTTCAACCCCGCCCTCGGCCACGTCACCCGCATCATCGACAACGACGGCACGGACCCCGTGCAAGGCACCTTCGCCAACCTGCCCGAAGGCGGGCAGGTGAACATCGGCAGCGCCCCTCACCGCATCAGTTACCAGGGCGGCGACGGCAATGACGTGACCCTCATGCGCGTGCCCGCCGCCGTGGCGCTGGTGCCGCTGTCCTTCGGCAGCACCAACCTCGCCCTCTGTTGGTCCACCAATGGCGCCGGCCTCACCCTCGAAACCACCACCAACCTCGCCAGCCCCGTCTGGATACCCGCCACCAACTTGCCAGTCCGAGTCGGCCAGAACTATTGCGTGACCAACCCGGTCATCGTGCCCCGGCAATTCTTCCGGCTCCGCTGGCCCTGAGCCAGGCGAGGTGGCGCCGGTCGCGTTGCGGCCGGCGCACTCCCGCTCATCTTGCGCGAAGAAAACAGTTTACTCCCGCGCTGCGGCTGGCACAAACATCGGCGCAACATGAGTAAACAATTCAAGACTGTCAG
>JANNEF010000154.1:0-29635 GCA_031378375.1 Verrucomicrobiota bacterium
GGCTACAATGTGCCCAACGAGTTTGAAAGGCCGGACGGAAGGACGCCTTACAAGCTGGGCATTTATGCGTTCGGTGCGGTGGAGGGGCAGCACGTGGCTCGGAATATTTTTCTGGATGGCAACGCGATTCGCAACAGCCACAGCGTGGTAAGAAACCAGTTCGTCGCCGAGTGGAAAGGGGGAGTGACGCTGGTGTTGAAACGGGTGGAACTGAGCGCCAGCTATGTACTGCGCACGCGCGAGTTTGCCGGCCAGCAAAACACCGACGCTTTCACCTCGGCGACGTTGACGGTCAAGTATTGAAGCCAGCCGGCGCGCCGATGGGGTTCGGGAGGAAATCCTGGTTTGCGACTTACGGCGTGGTCACCACGTTGGTGCGCCAGGCGTCGGTCACCGCCCAGAGGTTCTGCGGGCTGAGAGTTCCCCAGTACCTGACGTAACGCGCGCTGCCATCGGCGAACGCGTAGTTGGAGCCGCCGGAGGTTTTCGCCGTGCCTGCATGGCGGCCGTGTTCGACCTCCACAAAGTCGTTGCCCTCCGTGCTGTTCGGAGTCACCTCGAGAAAATCCATGTAGAAATGCTGCGACGTCGTTTCCTTTTCCCCGAACATGACAGTGTCCGAGGGCAGGCTGATCGCGTGTTCGGGCAGCGACAGGCCCTGCATCGCGCCGAACGTCCAGTTGGTCATCGTCGCCTGCCAATAATCATTCCAGCCATTGATCATGTAGCTGCGCGGCGCGGCGTCGAAAGGCCAGGCCGCGTTGGTGACGGTGTAAGGATTTGGTCCGTCGCTGGGGCAGACCAGCAAGCGCAAGTCCTTGTAATAATCCTTGAGCGCGGTGGGCCAGGCACCAGGTGCCGAGGCCAATTGCCGCACCGGGAGCCGTCCCTCGTTGTCATCGGCGTACATCCCGACTGTGAGCGCCAACTGCCGCATGCTGTTCACGCACGCAATGCGTCGGCCCGCTTCCTTGGCCTTGCCGAGACTGGGCAGGAGCATTCCGGCCAGAATGGCAATGATCGCAATGACCACCAGCAATTCGATGAGCGTGAAGCCCGGCTCCAGCTTGATCCTCCGGCAACGGGCATTTTCCTTCATCATGGCTTTTTTCTTTTGCATAAATTTACCCACGCTTAACTGTGGCTTTCCAATCGATCAGGTCCGTTCAAAACCCGGCGGCGGTTTGCAAACTTCCCGTGGCGCAGCTCGAATAATTTCGAGGTCCGAACGTCCACTCACCTTGTATGACCAAAAATGGAATTTTCCTGTCGGTCGTCGCGGTGGTGCTCGCGGCGTTCTACGCCTACTTCTTCACCGACTGGTTCCAAAAGGAAACTATTCAGATCATTTCCACGATCCGGCCGGGTCGGGCGTCGGCCATTCCGCGCGACCGCGGCTCTGCGCCCGTTTATCCGGTGTCATTCGCCTTCGACGGAAAATTCAAACTGACCTCCGTCAAAGTGGTCGCGGCGGAAGACCTCGCCACCAACAAATATCCTCACGCGCTCTGGCACCTCATCTCCGATTCCAATTCGGTGCCGCAAAAGGCGGTGATGTATGGTTTCCCCGTGAAGGGCATGAAGCCCGCCACGCCGCGTGCCCGGCCCGAACCGTTGCAGCCGGACGTGAATTATGTGTTGATGATCGAGGCCGGCAGGATCAAGGCGCAAACCAACTTTTACACCCGCGAATTGGTCCAGCCACCGACGCAGTGAACTCCGGACTCGCCGGCTTCACCACCCGGGGAAAGGCGGCCCGAAGCGGTCAACCCCGACTCACGGCTGCGGTGGAGTGACGAGCCGGTAGAAGCGGAGGTCGCTGGTCTGCGCATCGGGGTCGGTGGCTTCCAGCAGGCCGTCGGTGACGGCGGTTACGTTGGTCACGTTCATCCACGTTGGCGGCACGAGCACATCGGTGCGCAACAGGGAGTAGGTCTTGCCCGCCTCGCCGTTGAAACTCACCGTGACGATGTTGTTGGTGCGCGTGGCGGCAAGAATTCTCAAATCAACCCCGGCACTGACGGTCCAGGACTTCGACGCGGGGCTGTTGGTGCTTTGCCACGCGCCGGCGGAATTCTTGCCGACGACTTCCACGGTGTGAACGCCGTCGGCGAGATCGGCGAGCGTGATGGGCTGGGCGTTGGTAAACATGGTCGCGGTGAACGCGATGTTGGTCGTGAGCGGAACCTCCGCGCTCCACGTGCCGCCGTCGAGCCGCCACCGGTAGGCGAAGATGCCGGGGCCGGCGATCGTAAGCGTGGCGTTGCGGTTGGTGGTGGGGCCGGCGGGCACGCCGGAGATGCTCGCGCCGCTGGGGACGAGCGCGCCCATGTCGAGGCCGTTTGGACCCGTGCCGATGCAAGGTGAGCCGAGCATGAGCGAGAGGTTGCTCTTGATGTTCGCAGCGGTCATCGGGCCGGCGAGATTGACGAACAGCGGGTCGCCGGAAAGGTTGCCGACGCCGGGCCAGTTGGTTCCCTGCGTGAGTGAATGCGAGACGGGGAAGTAGGCGGTCGCCGGGGTGTAGAGCGGAAACGGGTTCGCCTGGATGACGGGGTCGAGGTCGAAGGCAATGTTGCCTTCATAGATCGCGCCCGCGCCCAGCGGACGTCCGCGCCAGGGTTCGCCAAAAAGAATGATGCCCGGTGGAATGGGATTGCCCGCCGCCGTCCGTGCGGTGGCATTGGTGGTGAGGTGGACGATGGTGTTGTTCTGCATCACCGCCGCGCCATTGTCCTTGAGCAGGAGGGTGTGTTCGCAGTTGAAGAAGATGTTGCGGCAGATGACCAGTTCGGAAATGCCGTTGCCCTCGCCGGTGGTGATGGGGTTGGAACTGCTGTCGCGCTGGGCGTCCTGCTTCACGTTCAGGAAGATGTTACCTTCGATGTGCGCGTCGGTGGCGTCCATGTCGAAGCAATCATCCACGGCGGCGAGGAAGACATTGTCAATGAACTGCGCGATAGGACCGGGCCGGTTGCCGCCGGTGAAGTCAATGCTGTCATTGTAACCGGCTGGCGCCCCGAAGACGCAGCCCTTGATGAGCGCGTGGCCGCCCGCCGGCATGCCGCTGAAGTGGACCGGTTCGTTGCCCGCGCCGCCGGGGATGAAGGAGTTGAGCAGTTCGATGGAGCAGGTGTGCAGGTCCACGGCGGCGACGGTGGAATTTGTCCAGACGATGCTGTTGAGGTAGAGCGCGGTGTTGTGTCCCTCAATGGCGGAACTGGCGAAGTAGCTCATCTCCGCGTGCGCCACGCGGGACGTGGTGGAATTGGCGTTGAAGAGCAAGTGCGTCCAGGTGCCCGATGTGCCGCTGCGCGTGAAGGTGATGCGGCTTTCCGGCGTGCCTTCGGCCAGCAGCCGCCCGTTGATCGTCAGCCCTGCGCCGGGCGCGAAGAGCACCGTGACGCCCGGCTCGATGGTGAGCGTGACGCCGGCGATCACCGTGAGCGTGTTGCTCACCGTGTAGGGACTGCCGGCGAGCGTCCAGACCGTGTCGTTGGTGATCGCGCCCGGCGGCGGCGGCGGCGGCGGTGGCGGAACGCCCAGCACCACATCGGCGATGAGCGAGAAGTCGCTGCTGCCGGATGATTCGTTCAAGCCCATGATGGCGAGAATGTGCTCGCCCATCGGCAACGCCGTGCTGGCCGGTCCGAGATCGTATCTGACCGCAGTGCCCGCTTCGTGTGTGGTGGTGGCCGTGTCCGTGTGCGCCGGCTCGCTGCCGACGGGCACGGGTGACAGATTGTTGGTGATGAAATTCCCGTTCAACCAGGCGACGAAACCATCGTCCCAGTCCATGACCAGAAAGGCGTGGAGGTTGGTGCCGAGGTCGTTCGTCACCTGGAACGTGCGGCGGATGTAAACCGTGGTGTAGGTGTTCAGCATGTCGCTCAGGATCGTGGCGTCGTCGCCGTCACCGTATCCGAAGCCGCCGGGGCCGCTGGGCCATTGCACGCCGAGCGAGGCGTCGGCAATCGTCTGCCAACCGGCGACGGGCGCGTTGGTGCCCTTGTGGTAGCGCCAGGTGTCGGAGCGCGTGACCAGCGGCGGCGCTTGCGGCTCGGCCAGAGCGAGGCCGGCGATGAGAATAAAATCGCTGCTCGTTGAACTGTCGTTCAGTCCCATGATGGCGAGTACATTCGTGCCCGCCGTAAGCCGTGCGCCGGCCGGTCCAAAGTCGTAGCTCACAGGCTGGCTGGCACCGGTGCCGCCGCGCGACGATTCATGACCGGCGCTGGCGCGGTTGGTGTTCGAGGGTTCCGCCGGCGCCCCGGTGACTTGCGAGTTGGTGAGGATGTTCCCGTTCAACCAGGCGATGAACCCGTCGTCCCAGTCCATCGTAAGCACCAGATGCAAGTTGGTGTCCATGCCGTTGGTGACGTCGAAAGACTGCCGGATGTAAACCGTGGTGAAACGGTTGCTCATGTCGTTCAGAATCGTCTGGCACAGCAACACCTCGTTGGCGTTGTTCGCGTAGCCGAAGCCACCGGTGCCCTGGGGCCAGGTCGCATCCAGACCGCCATCCAGAACAGTTTTCCAGTCCGTCTGCGGCGCGTTGGTGCCCTTGTGGAAGTGCCAGCTATTGGTGCGGCTGGCCAGGGGAATGTCGGCGGCGCGGATTGAAAGGATCGAAAGCGCGAACAGGCCGGCGCAAACCAGCCTGCGGGAGAGGTACGACAGGTATTTCATCACAGAATCAATGCCACAAAAACTCGGCGTTTGCAAAAACAGTTGACCCGACACTTCGGAAATAGTCGGACGATTGACGCCGCCAATGTAATCAATAGCGGTGACAAAACCACGACCTTCAGGTGACAGATTTGTAATTTTTAGACGGAACGAAGCAGTTGAGTGACGTTTCAATACAACGCCGAAACGCGGCAAGACCGACCTCCGGACTTAACGCAGAGGCCGCAGAGGTTTTCGCAGAGGTGCGCGGAGAAACTGCCGGTGCTTTGCGTCCTCTGCGCGAACCTCCGCTTCCTCGGCGTCTAATTGGGACCAGCGCTTTGGTTGCGGCTCCGCCGCGCCGGGTCCCTGCGTTCTATTGAGGCTGCCACTTACTGCATCGATCCGGTTTAGCCCAACCGCTTGCCCGATGCCGTCCGCCGCAACCGGTTCACTGGACCTCAACCGTCTGCCGTCCGCGCACGAGAATTTTTCCAGCGGCCAGCGCGCCGATGGCCCGTGGATACAGCCGCCGCTCCGCCTCCTGAATGCGTTCGTGCAGCGCAGCCGGCGTGTCGGCGGCGAGCACCAGCACGGTTTCCTGGGCGATGATCGCGCCGCTATCAATTCCCTGATCCACAAAATGGACGGTGCAGCCCGTCACCTTCACGCCGTAGTCGAGCGCCTGCTTCCACGCTTCCAGTCCGGGAAAGGCGGGCAATAGTGACGGATGAATGTTCACCACGCGCTGCGCGAAGGCGCGGAGGAAATCGCCCTTGAGGATGCGCATGAAACCCGCGAGCACCACCAGGTCCACCTCCGCCGCCTGCAACCGTTGCACGAACGCGCGCTCGGCGTCCTCGTCCAGCTTGGTGCGGAATTTTCCCGGCGCGATGAACCCGGCGGGCCGGCCGCGTTCTCCGGCGCGCGCGAGGATGCCGGCATCCGCCACGTCGCTCAATACCAGCGCGACTTCCGCCGGGATGGCACCGGCCGCGCAGGCGTCGGCGATGGCAACGAAGTTGGAGCCTTTGCCTGAACCGAGGATGCCGAGGCGGAAGATTTTCGCGTGAGCCACGCGACTTTCATACTCGCGTCGCCGCCGGCGCGGCAAGCCTTCAGTGGCGCGTGGCGCGACGCGGCCATTCCGCCGGAAGCTTTTTGAATGACGCATCCGCCGCTTTGCCGCTAGGCTGCGGGGAATGACACGATTCAAAATCATCGTTTCCCTCCTCGCGGCCATCGCGGGCGGAACGCTCCCGGGCGGTGGTGCGCCGGCTTACACCATCGGCTTCGTGGCCAAGTCGCAGGGCAACCCGGTGTTTGAAGCGGCAAAGGTTGGCGCGCTCGACGCCGCGCGTGAAATTGGCCTGCGGCACGGGGTCGCCATCAAAATTGACTGGCGCGCCCCCAACGAAGAGGACGCCCAGAAGCAGGCGGAACTCATCGAGCAGCTCCTGCTCACCGGCGTGCATGGCTTGAGTGTGAGTTGTTCCGATGCCAACAAGCTGACCGACGCCATCAACAAGGCCGTCAAGAGCGGCGTGCCGGTCGCCACGTTTTCCTCGGACGCCGCCGCCAGTCAGCGGCTCGTCGCGGTGGGCATTGACGATTTCAAGTGCGGGGAGCAGACGATGGACGAACTGGCAAAGTTGCTGAAGGGGAAGGGCGTCGTGGCCGCGATTGATGGCAATCCCAACGCGCCGAACTTGCAGCAGCGCGCCGCCGGCTTCCGCAAGGCGGCGAAGAAATATCCAGGCATCATCGTGCGGGGAGTTTTTTACCACAAGGAGACGCCGCAGGACGCCGTCGCCCGGATTGAGCAGGTCAACCAGGCCAATCCCGACCTCACGGGTTGGGCGTTTCTCGGCGGCTGGCCGCTGTTCACCGACAACGCGCTCAAGTGGGCTCCCGGTGCCATTCAGTGCGTGTCCGTGGACGCCCTTCCCCGGCAGCTCGGCTACGTGCGCAGCGGACATGTGCAGATGTTGCTCTCACAGGACGTTTACGTGTGGGGCTACCGCACGGTGGAGCACCTGATTAACAAGCTGCACCTGAAGAAAAACCCGCCCGCCCCGCTCGACACCAAGCCGCTCACGCCCGTCACCAAGGCGAACGTGGACGAATTCGCGAAGAACTGGGAGAAGTGGTTGCCGAAGTGAGTGACCCCTGAACCGCCCGCATCTTTTTGCAACGCCTTGACCCCGCTCCTTCCAGAAAAGCCGAAGCGCCGTCCGCGCTATCGCGGCACGCACCCGCGCCGCTTCGATGAAAAATACAAGGAGCGTGACCCGGCGAAATACCCGGGGACGGCTGAGAAGATTCTCGCCTCGGGCAAAACTCCCGCCGGCACCCACCGGCCGATCTGTGTGCGGGAAATTTTGGAAATCCTCGCGCCGCAGCCCGGCGAAGTCGCGGTGGATGCCACGTTGGGCTACGGCGGTCATGCGGCGGAACTCCTGGCGCGCCTGCTGCCGGGGGGGCGCTTGATCGCGCTGGACGTTGACCCGCTGGAGTTGCCCCGGACGGAAGCCCGTTTACGCGCCACGGGCGTTCCGCCGGATGCGCTGATGGTGTGCCAGACCAATTTCGCCGGACTGGCCCGGCTGCTCGGTTCGCTGGAGATCAGCGGCGCGGACCTGGTGCTGGCGGACTTGGGCTGCTCCTCGATGCAGTTCGACAATCCCGAGCGCGGCTTCTCGTTCAAACGCGATGGCCCGCTGGACTTGCGGATGAACCCGGCGAAGGGCCGACCCGCAGCCGCGCTGCTCGCGTCGCTTGACCAACCCCGGCTCGTCGCCCTGCTTGCGGAGAATGCCGACGAGCCGCACGCCGTGTTGATCGCGCAGTCAATCCTTCAGGCGCAAGCGCGCGCGCCGATCACCACCACCCGAGCGTTGACGAACGCGGTGCAGGCCGCGCTCGCCACACTGCCGAAGTCCGTGCGGCAGTCGGCAGGCGACACGCCGCTGCGGCGCGTGTTTCAGGCGCTGCGGATCGCGGTGAACGACGAGTTCGGCGCGCTGGAAACGTTCCTGCGCTTCCTGCCGGCGTGCCTGAATCCCGGCGGACGGGTGGCGGTGCTCACGTTTCATTCCGGCGAGGATCGGCGCGTGAAGAAGTTTTTCCAGGACGGGGAACGCAGCGGCGTTTACTCCGCCGTGGCGCGCGATGTCATCCGCCCGGACGCCGGGGAAATTCACGCCAACCCGCGCGCCGCCAGCGCCAAACTTCGGTGGGCCGTGCGCAGCGGGAATTCAAACTGATGGCCAAACCGAACTACATCGAACTGGGCAACGGTGAACAAATCCCCATCCTCTACGAGGACCGTTCCGTCATCGCCATTGACAAGCCCCGGGGCTGGATGCTCGTGCCGTTCTCGTGGCAGCAGACGAAGCGCAATCTCCACGCGGCCATCTCGTCGAGCATCGCGGCGGGGGCGTTCTGGGCGCGCTCGCGCAACCTCAAGTTCCTGCGCTTCATCCACCGTCTCGACGCCGACACCAGCGGCATCCTCCTCATGGGCCGCAGCCAGGGCGCGGTGGACACCTACGGCGGTTTGTTCGAGTCACGCCGGATGGAGAAGGATTACCTCGCCGTCGTGGAAGGCGTGCCCAGGCAATCCGAGTGGACCTGCCGCCTGAAAATCGCGCCCGACCCCGACGAACACGGGCGGATGATGGTGGATGCGGTCGAGGGCAAAGATGCCGAAACGCATTTCCAGGTGCTGCAAGCGCGGGCGAACACGGCGCTCGTGGAAGCGCATCCCGTCACCGGGCGCACGCATCAAATCCGCATTCACCTCGCCCAGTCGGGGCATCCGGTGGTGAACGACGTTCTCTACGGTTCCACCGCAGTGGGCGCGCCGAAATGGCCGCGGCGAAACCGTCACGCGCCGCCGCTGGGCTTGCGCGCCGTCCGGCTGGCCTTTGCCGATCCGTTCAACCAGCGGCGCGTCGAAATCCACGCGCCGACCGAAGCCTTTCTCCGCGAGTTCGGTTTCACGCCGACACCGCCGACACCACTCACACCATGACACCCCCAACTCATTCACTGCGCTTCCAGTCGTCATCCATCGAAGGCCAGGGCGGATTCGCCCTCGCGGACCTGCCCAAAGACACGCACGTCATCGAATACATCGGCGAGAAGGTGGACAAGACCGAGTCCGCGCGGCGGTGCGCGGAGGGCAATCACTTCATCTTCGATCTCGACGAGGAATTCGACCTCGACGGGAACGTGTCGTGGAACCCGGCGCGCTTGCTCAACCACAGTTGCACGCCGAACTGTGAAGCCGAGATGGACGAGGGGCGCATCTGGATCATCGCGCGGCGCGACATCCGCGCGGGTGAGGAGATCACCTTCAACTACGGCTACGACGAGAAGGACTACTGGGAACATCCCTGCCGCTGCGGCGCGGCCGAGTGCGTCGGCTACATCGTGGCGGAAGGTTGGGTGGCCCCGGCACAGCCCGCCGGTGCCAATGCTGGCTTGTCACTTCCGATGCAGCATGGTTAAACGTTGTCCCAACCGCACATCGCTATGAACCACACCATGGAATACCTCCAGTCCGAAGCCGCCGAACAGGGCATCGAGATTGGCGTGCTCGTCAACTCCATCATCCTCGACGCCATTCAGGCCAAGGCCAGCGACATTCACATCGAACCGTGGGAAAGCACGCTCGCCGTGCGCATCCGCCTCAGCGGCGTGCTCACCGAGCTTGTCCATCTGCCCCTGGAATTGATGGACAAGATCTCCGGTCGCTTCAAGGTCATGGCCAACCTCATCAGCTACCAGACCGGTCTGCCGCAGGAGGGTCACGCCTCGACCGGTGCGGAGATGGGTGGCGTTGAATTGCGCATCTCGATCTTTCCCACCGTGCGTGGCGAGAAGATCGTCATCCGCCTCTTCGATCCCAGCAACCGCAGCTTTGAACTGGCCGCCCTGGGCTTCGATGACGACACGCTCAAGCAGCTCAACCATCTCCTCTCCCGGCCCAGCGGTTTGTTCCTGCTCACCGGTCCCACTGGCTCCGGCAAGACCACCGCCATCTACTCCGCGCTTTACCACATTGTCCAGCGCACCGGTCCCGCCGTGAGCATCAGCACCGTGGAAGACCCGGTCGAATTCAACCTTCCGATGATCAGCCAGGCGCAGATCAACCCCGCGCAAGACTTCACCTACCCCAAGGCGCTCCGCTCCCTGATGCGCCAGGACCCGCAGGTGATCATGATCGGCGAGATCCGCGACCCGGAGACCGCCAGCATCGCCGTGCAAGCCGGTCTGACCGGCCACTTGGTCATCAGCACCATTCATAGCGGCATCGCGGCGGGCGTCTTCGCGCGACTGATAAATATGCAGATCGAGCCGTTCCTGCTGGCATCGAGCATTCTTGCGGTGCTCGGCATCCGCCTCGTGCGCCGCAACTGCACCTACTGCGCGCAACCTTACCAGCCGGAACCCGGCCTGATGCGCTATCTGCCGCAGGAGGTCATCGGCCAGGTGGAACTCAAACGTGGCACCGGCTGCGCCGAATGCCTCAACACTGGTTTCGCGGGCCGTAGCGCCGTGACCGAGTTGCTCGTGCCCAACGAAGTCTTCCGCGACGCCGTCCTGCAAAAGATGCCCACCCGCGCCCTGCAGGAGGTGGCGATTCAGCAGGGCATGCAGACCATGTGGCAGAACGGCCTCCGCCGCGTGCTCGCCGGGCACACGACGCTGGAAGAAATCCTCCGGGTGATTGCCGTGGACCAACTGTAAGCCATCCCTGGTTGAGTCCCGCCGCCCGCATGTCGGAAAAGAAGATTGTCCGCCGGACCCGGCGCGGGCATCCTCGCGCGCGTTGAAATGAAGCCAGCTTGAGCCGCCATGAGCGACACCATCGAAATCACTCCTCCGCCGCGCAATTACGAGATTCTCCCCAAGTCCTCGCCTGATGGCGTCATCGAGGGCGACCTGCTCGAAGTGGCGATGGGCCCGCATCATCCCTCCACCCACGGCGTGTTTCGCATGGACGTGGTGCTGGATGGCGAGACGGTGGTGAAGCTCAAGCCCGTCTTCGGTTACCTGCACCGCAATCACGAGAAGATCGCCGAGAACACCAGCTATCTCGGCTCCATGCCGTACACCGATCGGCTCGACTACTTCTGCTCGTTGACCAACAACTGGGCCTACGCGCTCGCCGTCGAGAAGCTCGCCGGCCTCGCGGTGCCGGAGCGCGCGGACTACATCCGCGTCATCACCGCCGAACTCACCCGCCTCCAGAACCACGCCTGCCTCGTCGGCTTCCTGATGATGGACATGGGCGCGCTCGGCACCCCGCTCATGTATGCCTTCCGCGAGCGCGAGAAGATTCTCGACCTCTTCGAGTCCCTCACCGGGGCGCGGATGATGTGCAATTACATGCGCTTTGGCGGTTGCCGCGTGGATTTGCCTGCCGGGTGGCTGGAGCAGGCGCGGCAGGTGGTGGACGCCTTCCCGCGTTTCCTCGATGAGTTCGAGAATCTGCTCACGGGCAACGAAATCCTCCATGCGCGCACGCAGGGCGTCGGTGTGCTGACGAAGGAACTCGCCATCGCCGCCGGCATCACCGGACCAATGCTGCGCGCCGCCGGGGTGGATTATGATCTGCGCAAGGTGGATCGCTACGGCATCTACGACCGGTTTTCCTTCCGCGTGCCGCTGGGCGATCACGGCGACACTTACGACCGTTACATGATTCGCATCCTGGAGATGCGCGAGTCGCTCAAGATTTTGCAGGCGGCGCTCAAGGACATTCCCGCCGGCCCCATCGTGGACGCCAAGGCGAAGCTGCGCTCGTTCAAGCCCAAGCCCGGCGAGGCGTATGGCCGCATCGAAGCGCCCAAGGGCGAGTTGGGCTTCTACCTCATCAGCGATGGCACGGCCAATCCCTACCGTTACCGCGTGCGTCCGCCGAGCCTCATCAACCTGACCGTGCTCGAAGACCTGTGCCTGGGCCACACCGTCGCCGATGTGGTGGTGATCCTCGGCAGCGTGGATATCGTGCTGGGCGAAGTGGACCGTTGAAAGATCGGGGCGGTGGGGAAGCGGAGAGGTGAGCAAGTGGTCACCAGCTCCGACCCGTGGCTGCCGGGGCGTTTTCCCTGGTCGCTGCTTTCACCGTGGTTCGGCTGCGACCTGGCCTCCATGACGTTCCCGCCAGCGCCAATGCCACCGGCAAGCCCGCCAGCAGGGTCGCTCCAACGACCACCGCCGCGATGGCCAGTTCACGCCGTCCGGTTTGGTTTTCATCCTTCATCGGCAATGCCCGCGCCAACGCCGCGAGTTGTTGCGAGGGCAGATGTTTCTCGTTCCCGTCATGATAGGCACCGCGCAGCCGCATCGCCACCTGACGGAGCGTCGAACTGTCCTGCCGCGACTGGTGGCCATCAATGAATTTGCCCAGCCGCGCGTCGCCCACACCCACCACGAGCGCCGGCCCGAACGCGGGTGGCAGCGTCGGCATGCCCGTGTCCGGCACGGTGTCGCCATCGCTCACCAGGATGAGCGTCGTGCTGCCGGGCCGCCAGGGTTTGGCGAGGTCCACGGCTTCCTTGATGCCGTCGAGGATTTTCGTTTTGCCGACGTTGAACGCCTGGTCCAGCGGCAGGTCGTTTAGAATATTGCGGATGACCTCCGGGTCCGTCGCGTCCACGACGACCGGCTTCGCGCCGTTGTAAAACGCCACCACGCTCACGCGGCACTGGTCGAGGATGATGCGGTCGAGCACGGACATGAGTATCTCCGCCGCCCGCTTGGCGCGTGTCTGCTGGCCCGTGGGACCGGCGTCTTTCAACTGCATCGAAGGCGAAACATCCAGCACGATGATCAAATGGCGATAGCCGCCTTCGGGAACCGTCTTCGGTTTGCGAACCTTCGGATCAATCAACAGCAACGTCACCAATCCCCACGCCAGCAACGCAAAACTCACCGTGCGCAGAAACGGCGCGAGCCAGGTCCACTCCCGCGCCCGCCCGCCCGGCCCGAACGCCAGCATCGCCACGCGCCGCACCCGCCGCGTGTGCAGCCACTCCGTGAAAGCGATGAGCGCGAGGATGGCGAGGGCTGTGGCGAGAGCAGTCATCACGGCGAGACCCCGGCAGGCGAGCCAGTGAACCGGTGGGTCAGTAGGTCAGTGGTGACGATTGCACGCGGCAAGTCAGACTGATTCACTGGCCCACTGGCCCACTGGCTCACTGGTTTTATCACCATGGCGTGTACCTCAATCCAAACGCGCCAACCACCCCCAGCCCGAGCAGCGCACACCCCGCCAGCGCCACCGGCCAGAAGAAGTCCGAGTATTCCGCCGTGCCGGGCTTCAACTTCACCGGCTGCATCAGGTCAATGTGTTTGAACACTTCCTGGAGTGCGTTGGGATCGTTCGCTTCAAAAACTTTTCCGCCCGTCAGCGCCGCGATCGTGTGAACGCTCTCCGGCGCCGGTGTGTCCGCCGCGTGAACCATGTAAACGACGATGTTCTCCGCGCGCAGTTCCGAGCCAATCTCCTGATCCACGCCGCCGCTGAGGTCCGCGCTTTCACCGTCGCTCACCAGGATGATCATGCGGTCGCCCTCGGGTCGTTCGGCGAGGAGTTTTTTGCATTCGCGCAGCGCCTTGCCGATCATCGTGCCCTGGAAGAAGCGCGGCATCAGATTCGGTTTCAGGAACGGCGTGGACATGCGGATGGCGGACAAATCCTTGGTGAGCGGCACCCAGTGCAAGACCTCGCCGCCGAAAATTGTCAGGCCGAAGGCGTCACCCTTGCGATACGTGGTGAACTGCTTGATGGCGTCCATCGCCGCGTCGTAGCGCGTGCCGTCACCGAACTTCCAACTCATGCTGCCGGACACGTCGAGGCAGAACTGGATGTTCGTGAGCACCCGCTGATTGCTCGGGGCCCCGACGCGTTGCGGCCCGGCGAGCACGAGAATCGCCACCGCCAGCAAAAGCGGCGGGAGCAGTTGCGCGCTCGTGACAATGCGTCGGAGCCAACTGCTGCCTGCGGTCCGGCTGTGATCGAACGGCAGCACCAGCGGCTGTCCGCGTCGCTGCCATTCCCACACGCAGAGCATCACCGGGGCGGCGAGCAGCAGAAGCACGAGTGGGTGGGCGAAGCTCACGGAGAGTGGTGGGCAGGTGGGAAAGCGGGCAAGTGAGCGGGTGGGAAAATCTCACTTTCCCACTCCCCCACCTGCTCACCTGCTGTGGACGTGGTTGACTTCATGCGTGGTGCGTTTCAGTCCGGGATGTCGCGGTAGCTGTGGCGACCGGCAGGTTCCGATACGGCGCGAGCACCACATTCACGTCCACCGCAACGCTGCCGGGCGGGCGGTGCAACCATCCTTCCAAGTCGCGCAGCAGTGCACCGCCTTCAGCGTGTTGACGCAACTGCGCGAGCGCCTTCGCCATGCCGAGTCTGCCAAGGCCAAGACGCTCGCGCCAGTAGTTGAGCAGCATCCGCTCAAGCTGCGCCTGTCCGTCGTGTGAAAGCGTTCCTGCTGCTGCTTGTTCCACCAGCGGGCGCAGGCGATCCGCCAACGTCGGCTCGGGTGGCGGTGGTGCGGGCGGCGGCTCTTTCGTTCGACGGCGGAGAACCAACGGCACCAACAGCGCCGCCCACAAAGCTGCCGCCCCAATCATCACGACTTTGTAACCGCCCAATCGCGCGAACGGCGAAGCTGGTTGCTCCAGCAATTCGCCCGAATGGTTTTCCGTCAACAGTCCGGCAATCTCCACCGGGATGGGAGTCAAGTTGTTCGTCGCCGAGCCATCCGTCCGTACGAGATAATTTCGCAGGTCGTATTTCCCCGGCACCAGCCCGACATAACGCAGGTCATACCAAATCGCATCCCCGCGCGGACGCGTCTCTGCGATCCGCAGGGCAATCTTCGTCTTGTGCTCCACCGGCCGCGCCTCCAGCAACGTGCCGGGCAACGTGACTTCGACTCGGCCTTCCATGCCGACGGTGGGAATGGCGAATGACGAATGGCGAATGACGAGTGAGGAAGTCGCGGTCTGGTTGGCAATTGTCACATCAGCCGACCATGCCACAAGGGTGGAGAAGAGAATCAAAAGCGTCCCCATCCATCTGGACGTTCGACATTCGACATTTGTCATTCGCCATTTCACCTCGTCCCCCTTCCCAAGCTGTCCCGCTTGCGCAGGAAGCCGCGCAGTTGCGGCAGGAACGGTTCGTCAATCGGCAGCACCAGATGATCAATACCGCCGCGCTTCAACTCGCTCGCGGTCGCTTCGTGATCAAACCACCGGCTCCTTCCATGCGCGACAAATGCCGCGCGTGTTTCCGCTTCCTCCGCACGGAAGATTCCACCGCCCAAACGCCCGCGCTCGGCGGGATCCTGAAGTTGCAGCACCACGCAATCGTGCGCCTGCGCCACGAGCTTCAGCGCGGGCAATGCCTCGGGATCGTGCAGATCGCTGAGGACCATGACGAGCGCGCGGTTTTCGATGACAGACGAGAGTTCGCGCACGCTCTGACCGAGCGTGGTTTGCTCGTCGAGCCGGTAGTGGCGCAGGTGATGCAGCCAGAGAAAAACCTGTTCACGCGAGAGCGTGGGCCGGCCGCGCAAGTCGCGCTCGCCGCAGCCGACGATGCCCACCGGGCTGATGCGCGCCAGCGCCGCCAGTGCGAGTCCGCCCGCCAGTTGCACGCCCCACGCATACTTGCTCAGGCGCCGCGAGGTCACACACATGGACGCCGACGTGTCGAGCAGCAGATAGACGGGCATCCGCTTGGGCGCTTCGTATTCCTTCACATGAACGCGCCCGCTGCGCGCCGTCACACGCCAGTCAATCGCCTTCACCGGATCACCCGGCTGGTAAGGCCGCGACTGCACATACTCGATGCCGGAGCCGAGGAACGGCGAGCTGTCCGTGCCATAGCTCAAGCTGTCAGCCAACCGGCGCACGGCGAGCATAAACTGACGCTCGTCGAGGTGATCGTGAACATCGAGGGTATGCACAATTCAAAATTCAAAACGACGACGACGGTGCCCATGCGTTTGCGGTGTTCGGAGGCAGCGCGCGGGTGAACCGGTGTTCGTCAATGCAATCCTGCGCATGGTGGCGACGGCTCATGCGACATCAAGTTTGATTCTCTGGTGGCAATTCGATTTGAGTTGCGTCCGAACCTGCCTGACCCGTTGGCTTGAGTAATCGTTCCCGGTGTTCGAGGCAGAAGTGGACGAACGCCTCCTCCGCGATGAATCGGCACACTGGTTTGGGCAGGCAATCATAAAGAGCACCGAACGCCTTTCCCATTAACTCATCGTTTTGCCAAACGTTTCGGGTGGCGGCAAGTGGCTTGTCCTTCAATTGAGCAGCCAAGAGCTTCTGCAAGTACGGCAGTTGTTCCTCAAGAATCATCTGCCTGACCTTGGAAAGAGACTGGCCGCCTTCCGCAGTGCCCGCTCTAACCCTCTCCACCAACTCGCCGACACGCGCAACGACGTCACTAGATCGCTCGACGACTTGGTGGCGAACGATTGTCAACCAGCCGGACGGCGTGGACGAAGGATCCGCAGCCTTGAAAGCTTCTCCAATCAGTTGCCAATCGGGCAGGCCCGGCATCCAATACATGTCCGCCGATTTTAAAAAACCGCCGGCAAGCAATTCACCCACTTCGTTGGATGTGAATGTTCCTAACTCTTCCCCGTCACGGGCGATGCGAATGTCTCTGTTCGGCATGGTGAATCGGTAGTAATGCGCCTTGCGTCAAAAAGTGAACAAGGACTTTTCGATGTCCTCTACCAAGTAGCGTTTGCCCTTTTGGACCACCTTGTGCCCCTCTGCTTGGAGACGCTTCTTCAACTGTGGAATTCCTCCTGGATACTTCGCGTTCAACTCCCCGCCCGTCTTGAGCGTGCGCCAGTAGGGGGTGATGCGCTTCGCACCGTCCGCCGAGGCTTCCTCGGCGGCGTGCGCGGCGATCCACGCGAAAATTCCAGTGGTGATCGGGCAACCAAAGTCAGCCTTGTGTTTGCGCGCGAGCGCGGCGCGGATTTCGTTGATGGTGATCAGCCTGCCACGCGGCACGCGCTTCATGATTTCGTCCACCTCGCGCGGCGCGGGAATGACCATGATGCCCGTGCCCCAGCGCGTGGTCATCTTGCCGGCCACAGGGCCGACCTTCGGCAGGTCTTTGTCATCGGCGAGTTTTTCTCTCCAATTTTTGCGCGCTTTCATTTTCGCTGCTAGTTGGGGTGCCTGAATCCGGGAAACAGTTGACCGTCAGATCAGCCGGCCTTCTTCCGCCGGACCTCGCGCAGCCGACCTTTCCAGTATCCCGGTCTGCGCGCCAGATGCATCACCGCCAATATGATGATCCGTTGCTGCTCCACGACATAAATGATCCCGTACGGAAATGTTCTCGCCAGGCAGCGGCGCGCATGGCGGGAAATTTTTCGCCACGCCAGCGGATGCCGGCAGATCCTGACAATCGTGGCTTCAATCTCATGGACAAAGCGATCTCCCAACTCCGGTCGAATCTCGTCGTAGTGGCTGACGGCCAGATGGTATTCGTCTTCCGCGGGCGGATAGAACTCGAAGTCCATCACTTCTTGCGGTTCCGCACGCGCTTCAACACTTCGTCACCGGGAATACATTTAACCTTGCCGGACTTGATTTCGGCGTAGCGACGCTCGGCTTCCTCCGCCCACGCGGCGTCCACTTCGCCGGTGTCGGCGACGTCCAGGCTTTCCAATAGTTCCTGGGCCAGCAACGCCCGCGTCGAAGGGGGCAGGGAAAGCATGTCCTTGCGTAAACTTTGAATGTCCGGATTCGCCGTAGCCATAGCCGATGCGTAACAGAGAATTGTTAGCGGGTCAAGCCATGCTCAAGCTGAATAGAGTCGTTCACCCCATCTCCGCCATGATTTGTTTCAGCACACTCGTGCCGTTCACGCCCTCGGCCAGCGCCTCGTAGGTCAGCCTCATGCGGTGGAGCAACACGTCCTCGGCCAGCGCGAACAAATCCTCCGGCACGGCGTAATCGCGGCCGTGGATGAACGCGCGGGCGCGGGCCGCCTGCGTCAGCGCGATGCCGGCGCGCGGACTGCCGCCCAGTTCCACCTGCTTGTGCCGGCGCGTGCGGCGCACCAGTTCGACGCTGTGCTTGAGGAACACTTCGCTGACGAAAACCTTCTGCACACTCGCCATCGCGGCGACCAGTTCGTCGAGGTGGGCGACGGGCTGCTGGTCGAGCAGGTCGAAGGAAGTCTTGGGCACGGCGCCCTTTTCCTCCTGGCGCAAGCCGAGCGCAAGGTTGCGGCGCAGCACTTCTTCCTCCTCGGTCGCGCTCGGATAAAACAGCCGGTGGCAAAGCATGAAGCGGTCAAGCTGCGCTTCGGGCAACTCGAAGGTGCCGCTCTGCTCGATGGGATTCTGCGTGGCGATGACGAGGAACGGCGCGGGCAGCGGGTAGCGCGCGTTGCCAATGGTGACGCGGTGCTCCTGCATCGCTTCGAGCAGCGCGCTTTGCACCTTGGGCGACGCGCGGTTGATTTCATCGGCCAGCAGCAGGTTCGTGAACACCGGCCCCTGATGCACACGGAAGGTGCTGGTGCGCTGGTCGAGAATTTCCGAGCCGATGATGTCGCTTGGCAGCAGGTCAATGGTGAATTGCACGCGGCTGAACTTGAGATCAATGGCGCGGGCGATGGTGTTCACGAGCAGCGTTTTGGCCAGGCCGGGCATCCCTTGCAGCAACAAGTGCCCGCCGGTGAACAGCGCGATGAGCAGCCGTTCCACGACGGTGTCCTGCCCGACGACGACCTGCGCCACGCGCGCCCGCACGGCGTCAACGAAACTGGCTGGAGAGTTTTCCATGGGAGAGAAGTTAAGCGCCTCGAACATTCATTGTGAAATCCGGGCACACGGTAGCAACCAGCGGGGAGCGGGCAAGCGCATTCCGGCGGACGGAAGCATCCAACACCAAGCCCCAAGGGTTTGAAGCTTGGAGCTTTTCCTCTCCGCGATATGTTTGCCGCGATGAACGCCGAACCGAAATCTGTTCATGGTCGGGGCGCCGCTGGCAACCCAGCCAATCGCTTCGAGCAAATCCATCCGGAGCGCGATGCGGACTGGGACCCCGCGCAAGACTCCGCGCCCACCACGCAATTTTTCCGCGACGCCACCGCCACCATCATCACCCGCAATGACAGCCCGGACGTGGGCTTCGACGCGAGTGTCAATCCGTATCGCGGCTGCGAGCATGGCTGCATTTACTGCTATGCGCGGCCCACGCACGAATACCTTGGCTTCTCCGCCGGGTTGGATTTCGAGAGCAGGATCATGGTGAAGGAACGCGCGCCGGACCTGTTGCGCACCGAGCTTTCCTCGCCGAATTGGCGGCCGCAAACCATCGCGATGAGCGGCGTGACCGACTGCTACCAGCCCGTCGAACGAAAACTCAAACTCACCCGCCGTTGTCTCGAAGTGTTGGCCGAGTTCCGCAACCCCGTCGCCATCGTCACCAAGAACCATCTCGTCACGCGAGATCTCGATGTGCTCGGCGAACGAGCCCGTCACCAGTGCGTCGCGGTGTTTATCTCCGTGACGACACTCGACGCCACGCTTACGCCGAAGCTGGAGCCGCGCGCGTCGTTGCCGAGCCACCGGCTCGCCGCCATCGAAGCGTTGAGCGCGGCGGGCATCCAGGTCGGCGTGCTGGTCGCACCCGTCATCCCGGCGCTGACGGACCACGAGTTGCCGGCCATCATCGCCGCCGCCGTGAAGGCCGGCGCGCAGTTTGCCGGTTATGTTCCGCTGCGGCTGCCGTTCGGCGTGGGCGCGTTGTTCGAGGACTGGCTGACGCGCCATTTCCCGGAGCGAAAGGACAAAGTGCTCAATCGCATCCGTGCCATTCGCGGCGGCAAGTTGAACGACGCCAACTTCGGTTCGCGCATGAGCGGCCGGGGCGTCTTCGCCGAACAAATCGAAGCGATGTTCACTGTCGCCTGTCGAAAGGCCGGGCTGGCAGGTCGGAGTCCGCATCTTTCCGCCGCGTCTTTCCGCCGACCACCGACGGCGCAGCTTGCGTTGTTTGATTAGCCGGCCTGCCACTCTCTCGCGGCGCGGAGTTGAGTTTCCCCTTCGGCCCATGCAGTCTCGGCCTCATGCAGACCAAACCACTCGGCGGGACCGGACTTCAACTCACCACCGTTGGCCTCGGCACCTGGGCGATGGGCGGCGGCGGCTGGGCCTTCGCGTGGGGGCCGCAGGATGACGCGGAATCCACCAAGGCTATTTACCGCGCGCTGGATCTAGGGGTGAACTGGATTGATACCGCGCCCGCCTACGGCCTCGGTCATTGCGAGGAAGTCGTTGGCGCGGCGCTCAAAGGTATGGCGAGCCGCCCGTTTATCGCCACCAAGTGCGGGCGTTCGTGGGACGCGGAGCGCAAGCTGTCGCCCAATTTGAAGAAGGAAACCGTCCGTGCCGAAATTGATGCCAGCCTCAAACGCCTGCGTACCGACGTGATCGATCTCTATCAGGTTCACTGGCCCCAGCCGGACGCCGACATTGAGGAAGCCTGGGGCGTCATCGCGGCGGCGGTGAAGGCCGGCAAGATTCGTTTCGCCGGCGTGTGCAACTTCAATGTTGCGCAGATCAAGCGCCTTCAGCCCATTCATTCGGTCGCGTCGGCGCAACCGCCCTACAGTCTGTTGGTGCGCGATGCCGAGACGGAACTGCTTCCCTATTGCGCCGCGCACAACATTGGCGTCGTCGCGTACAGCCCGATGCAGAAGGGGTTGCTGACCGGAAAATTCTCCGCCGAACGGATCGCGAAATTGCCCGAAGATGATCACCGCCGCCGCGACCCGAATTTCCTGGAGCCGAAGTTGAGTGCGAATCTGCAGCTTGTCGAAGGCTTGCGAGGCATTGCGCAAGCACATGGCAAGACCGTCGGTCAACTGGCGGTCGCGTGGGTGTTGCGCCGGCCCGAAGTCACCTCCGCCATCGTCGGGGCGCGCAAGCCGGTCCAAATCGAAGAAACAGCGGGCGGCGCCGGGTGGACGCTTTCGGCGGAAGAACTGGCGGCCGTTGAGGAGTTGCTGCAATGGCAGCCGGGGCCCGCACAATGAACACGGGGGCGATTACTGAGACTCGCGTAATCGAGTGACGGAGCGCGGGCTTTAGCCCGCCTCGGCGTCGCTGGGGGTGCCGCGCACGAAATACCCGGCCCCGCTTGCCCTTCGCACGTTGAAGCGGCGTGAACGCCGCGCCCCGCTCGCGCCAGTTGTGTGTCACGCTATAATACGATTCTCAATAGATCGATGTGCTCGTGCGAGATTCCGGCGCCAAGCCGGCGGCGCAGTCCGGGCACTGCCCGTGAAACGGAGGTCAAGACCGCAGTGGACTTGACTGGGCCGTTTCGAGCTTCACCAACTGGTGTTCCCGGGCGACTTCGTCGAGCAGATTGAAGATCTGTTGCTGTTGAACGCGCTGTTCGTGATCCAGAAACAAGTTGGTTACTGGCAGCAGCAGCAGCAGCAGCCACAGCCACGGTTGCATCGGAGCCAGCGCGCCGATAACCACCATTACCAATCCGCACTGACTCCAGAAAAGCATCCGCGCCCGCAACGACCACGCGGCGCGCAGTCGGCAGCGGAAAAGTGTTCGGCCCGGTGCGCGCTCCTCGCTCACGGTTGCCAGCCGCAGGCGACTCCAACCGTTGCCGAAAATTTCCACATCGTGATCGCTCCAACCGCTGTCGGCTTTGCATTGCCAGGCCTGCCGCTCCAGCGCTGCCAGAATGTGTTTGAGCAGCGTGTAGCGGTTCAAGCCAGCGTCCGACCAGTAGGCCGCGTGGTCGGACGACTGCCCCACCGCCGGAGGCCGCGCCGATGGAGGCCGCGCGGTTTGCGGGTGCGAGCGAACGGTCAAACGCCATTGGTAACGTGCCCAGCCGCGCGCCATCGGCTGCAAAAAAAACAGTAGCGCCACCAGCGGGCGTGACCAGAGCCGCATTTTTCTTTTCGGCAATTCCGCCTGCGTGGCCGCCGCCCCGCAAACCGCCAGGGAGATCAACAGGCTGGTCAACGCCACCGGCCACAGCACGGGAAAGGCAACCGAGAGCGAGAGCAGGGGCAGCGTGAGCAGAACGTGATATTCCAGCGACGTGCAAAACATGAGGGCGGAGGCCGGGGCGGGGGCATAGACTTTCTGGAAGAAGCCGCTGCCGAAGACGCCGTGGTAAATGACCGGACGGCTCAGTGTGACACTGGATTGGGCGGGGCTGTAAATGCGTCCGCGCCAGATGCCGCCGCCCCAGAGGTTGAAATACTCGGGATGCTTGCGATGCAGGAGGGCTTCAGCCTCGCCGTAGCCCGCCTGCTGCCGCAGATACGCCTGGACCGTGGAGCGGCGGTAGTGCCAGACAAAGCCGGCGGCGCTGAAACCAATCTTGTGGCCGCGCTCCTGCACCCGCCAGCAAATGTCCACGTCGTCACCGGCTTTGGTGAATATCGGATCGAAACCGCCGGCTTCCTCCAGCGCCCATTTGTAGAACGCCATGTTGCAGCCGGGTATGTGCTCGGCCTCGCGGTCAGTGAGCATCACATGCGCGGGACCGCCAGGCGACACGAGCACCGCTGCGGCCACGAATGAATCCTCCGGCGGAAGAAAATTGTGTCCGCCGATGCCGGTGAATCCGCCGCGCAGGAGGTCGCCCACCAGATAATAAAGCCAGTCTTCGTCGGCGCGGCAGTCGGAATCAGTGAAGGCGACGATTTCGCCGGTGGCGGCGGCGATGCCGGCGTTGCGCGCTACCGAGAGTCCCTGATGGGCCTGGCGCAGACACCGGATCTGCGGATACTGACGGGCGGTTTCGGGCGTGACATCAGTGGAGCCGTCGTCCACGAGGATGACCTCGTAATCGGGATAATTCAGGCGCGTGAGCGAATCCAGGCAGGCCGTCAGCGTGCGGGCACCGTTGTAGCTGGCCACGACAATGGAAACCTTGGGTTGGCGCGCGAGCGGAAAATACGGCGCGATGCGATAGCATTGTTGCACGGCGGCAAAGGACTTTTTTGGCCGGCGGTCACGGGTGGTCAGTCCGAAGGCCCAGTCTTCGATTTGTCTTCCGTCGCGAAACCAGTCGTCCGTGTAGCTGAACAGGACGGTGCCAGCGAGTCCGGTGCGAAACGCCGACTCGACTTGCCAGGCGAGCGTTTCGGCCTGGCGGGCCTCGCCTTCCCGCAGGGAGTCGAGACCGAATTCACCGAGCACCAGCGGCTTCCCGCCGGCGAGGGTTTGCAACCGGGCCAGATAACCTTCAAACGCAGGCCGTTGATGCAGGTAAACATTGAAGCAGACGAAATCAATGTTCTGCGGGTTGAGGAACTCCGTCGGCGGGAACGAAGTGAAAGTGCAGAGACATTCGGGATCAATTGTCTTGGCATCGCCAACGAGCGTATCAATGAACTCGGCCACCGCACGCGGACCGCTCCAGCGCACGATTTCAGCGGGAATCTCGTTGACGACGCTGTAGGCGAAAACCGCAGGGTGTTTTTGGCAGGCAGCGACGGCGCGGCGAACGGTGTCGCGGGCGTCAGCCTGGGACTGGGCCGATTCGAGAAAGCAGAGATTTTTCTCCCAGGGGATGTCAACGAGGAGTTTGAGGCCGTGTTCCGCAGCGAGATCGAGGAACCAGCTAGGCGGCACGTGGTAAACGCGCAGGAGGTTGGCTTCGAGTTCGCAAATTTGCCGGAAGTCGCGCGCGGTCTGTTCGGGCGAAGTGAACATTTCTCCGCGTGCATTCGGGCAAAACGGGCCATAGGTGAGACCCTTCAAAAACAGTTTCCGGGCGCCCAGACGAAAGCATTTTCCATCCACTCTGACTCGCGGTGAAGTGGAATGGCGACCGGTCACGGTTATCGGTGGCTCCAAGGCTGGCATCGGAATCACGAGTTCATCAATCTACCGACAGTCTTGGCGCGTGCTTTAATCATCTTTTCGACTGAAATATGAGTTTTTCACTGACGGTCCAGTGGGAACTCCAGATTCGATTTTGGGGATGCCGGTTGTTCGTGTCCACGATTAAAATATTGAGGTTGTCTGCGTCCGTCGTCATCGGTCACCAAGTGTGCAACTCTTTCGGGAATGTTGCTGCTGAAGCGGGGTCAACACGCGGGATGCATCGTCGCGGATTACTGTTGGGAGCGAGTGACGAATTGTATCGGAGCCGACCAATGGCTCCAGCGGCCGGTGTGATCTTTGTAGCGTGCGCGCACGCGGTAAGTGTGATTAGGAGTGCACGCTTTAGAGGGAATATGAAACGGGGTTTGCGGAGTGATGATCTCTTCGCTCACCCAGTGCGGCTCGATTTCGTAGCGGCGCGGCTGGACGGAAGTGCTGATCTCCCCGACGCGCCATTGCACGGCGGCGAAGGTGTTCGTGCGCGGCGAGGCGAAGGGCGTGATCTCGAAGGAGAGTTGGTTCACCGCGAAGCCGGCCGCACCGGTGTAGCGCACGGTCGGCGTGGCGGGAATCGTGCCGTCCTTCGCCTCGTGCTGGAGATAGCCGAAGCCGTAGCCGCGCTGGTCGCCGTCGTTGGGGGCGTAGTTCTTCGTCGGGCGGGAGTCGGTGCAGAACTCGACGATGTAACGGCAGAAGCCGGCGAGGTCGGCAGTGGCGAGGGTGCGTTGCCAGCCGCCGCCGAAATGGCCACCGCTGGCGGGGTTCACGTAGAAGACGCCTTTCTGGTTCTGCCGGGGATTCCAGTTCCACACAGCGGCGTCGAGCTGGCCCCAGTCGTTGGTAAAGCCGGCGGGGCGGAGGACGCGGGAGAGTTCGTCCACGAGTTGACCGACCTGTCCGCCGTCGGGCGCGGGGTCGGCGCAGAAGAGGTCGAGGATTTCGCGGGCGCGGTTTTGGAATTCAATGCGGAGGGCGGGCACGTTCAGGCAGCGGATGGCGTCGATGTGGCCGGGCTGGTGTGTGCGCGGGACAAGCATCATGTCGTGGTCCCACGGGAAGGAAGCCCAACGTCCATCGGGACGACGGTAATAGCCGTGGTTGCCATCAGGCCGCAGATCGACGTTGCCGATGACGCGGTTGATGGCGTGGAAGCTGTAGTAGGCTGAGAGGTCGAGATTGGTCCGCCACCACGGCGCGGGATGTTCGTTGCGCACGCCGCTGAGGAATTCGTTCCAGTCGGAGCCATCCTGCGCCGCGTCGCGCGCGAGATGTTTCCGTCCGCTCTGCATGCTGTAGATGTTGCCGTCGGGCAGGCCGCGCTCGCGGAGGAGGGAGCCGTCCATGTCTTGAATGGCGAGGTAAAGGCCGCGCAGATCTCCGGCGTATTGGTTGGAGGCCGACGATTCGATTGCGGAATCAATCACACGCCACTGAACCCAATGCGAATTCGCGGCAGGCACGCCCGCGAGTTGGAAGGCACGAAAGGAAAGCGCTTCATCAAGTCCGGCGATGCCCGCATGAACCGGCAGATATGGCGTCGAGAGTCCGGGATTCAGGTTGAGACTGTCCCACGCGTTCTCGTAGGCGCGTCCGTGGATGTCGCGCGCGGCAAACTCGTGGGCACGGTTGAACTTGAGGCCCCATTTATTTTTCCCGGAGATGTAGGCGCTGCCGGTGCCGCGATTGTGGAACTGGATGTGGTCGTACACGCGACCGTCAAAGACGAGCGTGCCGGAGAAGCGGCGGCGGTTGCCGCTGCCATCCCACTGGCTGCGCTCGACATCGTCCGCGCGGGCGAGCAGGTGATAGGCGGGAATCGTCGCGAGAAACTCGGCGGTGAAGGTGACGGGCGGCGTGCGGCCCGGCTGACTCGCGCCCGTCCATGCCGGCAGCCCGTCGAAAACGAACCACGCGAAGTTCGGCGAGCTGTCGTCGGCGTGCGGCGCGCGGATGGTGAGGCCGGACTTGCCCGTGACGCTGACGCGATAGCGGATGAGCCGCCGGTGGCGCTGCACGTCGCCGTTCACGAGCGCGGTGAACACGTCGTCGCCCGCGCGCAGATCGCCGTCGCGCCCGTCGTCGTGCATCGGGAGCGAGAGCCAGTTCGTCTGAAAAGCGGCGTCACCCTTTCGTACATAGGTGCCAGGCTCCACGACTTGAATTTGCAGCGTGACGTCGCGCACGCCTTGCGCCTCGTCGAGGCGGGCGGTGACTTTCACCGGCTCGGAGGATCTTGGCTGTACGGGCTGATACGAAACTTCCCGGATGGAGGGCGGCGCGATGGTGGAAAAGACGGAGTTGGTCGCGCCGGGTGTGGGGCGGCGTCCGCGCGGCGATCCATCGGGCGTGCGAAGTTCGGCGTCGATGGTGAGGTCGCTGCTGGTGCGGGAGGCGTTGAAGACTTGAACGGAGAGAAGATTCGTTCCGGTCACGAGCAGACGGGCGGCCTGATCGCTCACGACCTCCTCGAACTCCTCGCCCGCCTCGTGATTCTCGGCGAGGCCGCTGAACGGCAGCTCGCCCGCCGGGACGTGGAAGCGCGCGACCTCGGCCCCGTTGATCCAAACAATGCAGCCGTCATCGACGCGCACGCGCAGGAGCAAGGCGGGCGGAATCTTCCCACTCACGACAAAAGTGTGCCGGAGAAAGAGCGACGTGTAGCGCCCCTGCATGTCGGTAAGAATCGTGTGGTCGTCGCCGTCCTCGTAGCCGATGGAGGTGCGCCCATTCTGCCATGAAGCGTCCCCGGCGAAATCCAATCGACGCCAGGCGTCGCGTGGTTGCGAGGCTTCGTTGGTGCCCTTGCGCCAGCGCCAGCGCGCGTCCTCGGCGGCTATGAAGACCGTCCCGGCCACCGCAGGCGCGACGACGGGATAGCCCGCGCTGCGCCACGAACCCGGATCGCCGGACGGCAGCGCAGGATGCACGCGCTCCAGCGAAGGGCCCGCGCCATTCGCCGCCGTGGGCCACGGGAAGCCGACGCCATACTTCACTTCGTCCACGACCTTTCCACCGCCGTCGCGCAACGTCAGCTTCTCGCCGCGGTTGCTCAGTTTGCCCGGCAAAGGTCCGAGCGGCTGGAAACCAAACTCCTTCGCGAACGTGGCTGGGTCTTGCGCGATGACGACGAACCCGCCCGGCGCGATGCTCGTGTCCGCCGGAAAGGAAAACTTCTCGAGCGCCCAGCCAGTCAGCTTCAATTCACCAGCCGTGGCATTGTGCAGCTCGACAAATTCCAACGGACGTTTGTCCGCCGGGTCGTAGTGGATCTCATTGATGACGACGCGCGGTGCGGCGGCGTCCACTCGGGCCGCGCCGCCGAAGGGAAGCAGCAGCGCGACGAGGGCGAACACGATGGCATCGGGCAAGCTTCGATGCCCGGCACACGGGCGGCCGGGCATTGGCCGCTTCCGATAATGGCATTGGCTCAGGGCCGCGATCCTTCTTCTCCCTGGCACTCTCACAGACTTGAAAAGGCGTGGCGGACGCGCCGGGAATTCCATTGTTCGGTGGGGAAGGCCACGCCCGCCTACTTCAACAGCGCCCCCACGCCATTGGGAAGCAGGTTCAGAAACGCGACTTCCTTTTCCGTGAGCGCCCGGTTGAACAGCGACAACTCATCGAACAATCCAACGTAACTCAGCCCCAGCATCACATGCGCCTTCTCAGGCTCCCAGGTGAACGTCTGTTGCCGGGCCGAGAGCGTCCCCTGCGGTTTGCCGTCCAGGTAGAGGCGGGCCACGCCGTCGCCGCGTCCCGTGTTGAAGTGATCGAACGTGAACACGACGTGCGTCCATTTGCCGCGACTGAACGGCGGCTGCTCGACCGTCAGCAGTGGCTTCTCGGCAGGGGGAATGTCGTCCCACTTCCGGTTCTGCGGATTCCAGACTTTGAAGTCCGCATAAGCGCCGAGCCGGAACGGAATGGTTTCCTTGCGCTTCTCGAATTCCACGAAGAACGCCGCATCGTTCCAGGCCCGGGGCGTGATCTGGATCGGGTCGCAGTAGCCCGGTGCCAGTTCGCCCGCCGGGTCAGTGCTCAACCAGAAGGACACCGTGCCGCTCCAGTTGGTTCCCTGGTAAACCATGTTCTTCGCCGCACGATAGAACACCGTGGCCGCTGATTTTTCCTTGAAGCGCAGCGCGCCGCCGAAGCGCCCCTGTCCGGCTGCCAGCGTCACGGGAGCGGCGGGTGGGAGGCCGGCGGTGGCCTCCGTCAGTTTGTTCATGGCGGTCGCGTGGTGCAGCCGCCGGTCGCCTCCGCCAAAGACCGCGTCCGTGCCGCCGTCGAATGACGCGTGGAAGGTAAGTGCCTCGCGCAATTGCGGCTCCGCAGCAGGCGCTCCCGCCGGTTTGAACAGAAGGCAGACGGCGACGACTTGAAAAATGCTGCCAGCGGTTTGGTTTTGAAAAGATTTCGCTCTCATAAAGTTTTCCCGGATCAGCGGCTCAGGGGAGTCTGCCGCAACCCGCGCGGCGGTCGAGCAGGGAATTCCTCATGGCGCCGGGCCGGGCGGCGGCGCGCGGCGGAAGCTACACTTTCCCGATCCACTTGCGGTCGTCCCACACCGCTTTGAGCGAAGTCACGTTGCGCCGGTCGAAGATATTCCTGGCCGCGGCCACAACCTTGCCGCGTTTCAAATTACTCCACGCGTCGCTGGCGCTGATGGCGACGAATTGCAGCACGCTCGGGTCACGGTAACAGTCAATCATGCAGCGCGTGCAGCCGTCCCGGATGAGCTTTGACGAATCGAACTCGTAGATGTTGCACATCGGCGTCTCCCAAAAATGGCAGCGATAGAGGTTCAGGTGCCAGTCGAGGTAGAAATACTTGTGCCCGCCCAGGCAGCCGAACTTCTCCGGCTCCTTGCGCAAATGCCGCTGCATCTCGTCCAGCGACTCCGTCGGGTTCACCACCGGGAAACCGCTGCGCGCCTTCATCTGTTTGATCTTCTCGAAGACCTGGATCAACTCCTCCGTCTTGTAGGCCACGAGACTCGAATCGCTGAAGCTCAGATAGCTCGACGCCAGCGCCGTGAGCGGATAGCTGAACGTGCAACTCGTGAACCCCAGCTCGGCGAGGAACCCCGGCAGCTTGTCGTAATCGTCAATCAGCTTGCTGGCCGTGACGCTGGCGGTCGTCTGGATGCCCAGCGCGGCGAAGACCGTGTTCGCGTGCTTGATTTTGCGGCACACTTCCGGCAGCCCCCGGTTCTTCTCGTGCTTGGCCACGTCGTGCGAATCAATGGACATGATCACGCTGCTCAAACCGTCGCTGGCCAGGTCGCGCATGTTCTGGTCCGTCCACAGCGAACCGTTGGTGCAAACCATCGGGTGAATGCCCCGCTCCGCCGCGTAACGCACCATCGCGCGCAGATCCTTGTGCACGAGCGGCTCGCCCCCGACGAACAGCAGATACCCGATGTGATTCTTCACCGCGATGTCAATCACGTCCCGCGCCTCCGCCAGCGTGACGCTGCGCCGCTGCTTCGGGTCAAACCGGTCCACCGCGAAGCCGCAGAAGTCGCACTTCGCGTTGCAAATGTTCGTGATGGCGAACTGCAGGTAACCCGGCCCGCCGTGCTCCAACACTTCGCCCAGGAGTTTCCAGGCGCTTTTCTTGGGCGGGACCACCGGGCGCGAGAAATCAACCGGCGGTGCGGCGGCGGCGGGGGCGGCGGGCGGCGGATTCAAAGTGGCGTTGCTCATGCAATAAAGGCCGGCATTGTTTCACGGAAAACGGAGCTGGTGGCAATCATTTCTTTTCCCGCGCGCCGCCTCGCCGCTGATTTTTATGGCAGGGACGGCGCGCGGAGCCGTCTGCGCCGCGTCCGGCGGCGCAACGCGAACCAGCCATGGCCGCGCTCGGAACATTCGTTCCGCCCGCTGGACGCGGGCGGGGACATCGCGGCGCGCTGTCCCAGCCACAACCCGAAAGCCCGCGCGCTTTCGCCGCCGTGCGACTACGGGGGGGTGGCGCCGCCACCGCCTCGGACCCCGCGGATTTGTCCC